>JAIEOW010000166.1 GCA_019750095.1 Phycisphaerales bacterium | reverse complement strand
GTTCGCGGCTGTGGCATGTCGCGAGGACTCGAAGCCCTCGCCACTACCCCTCTGCTAACCAGCCGGGTTTGTCGCGCAGCGCCCCACGATGCGGGTCCGAGGGGTGCTCATGTGTGCACGCCATTCATCGTTCGGGAGGCTCAAAACGGCTGTAGCATGGAGAATCTCGGGCCCGACCAAAGAACAAGGGTATCAAGCCTCGTACCCTCTCTGCTCCCCTGGCCTGATTCCGTGTGGATCAGCGGGCATGAATGCAAACGGTCGGCAGAACACGAGATGGATACGACGGAAGAGATCCCGGTAATTGACATCTTCGCAGGCCCCGGAGGCCTCGGCGAAGGCTTCTCGGCGTTCAAGTCGTCGGCGGGCTCGTATCCGTTCAAGATCAAACTGTCCGTCGAGATGGACGAGTTTGCGCACCGCACGCTGCTCCTGCGAAGCTTCTTCCGGCAATTCGATCCCGGCTCCGTACCCGACGCCTATTACGAGTACCTGCGCGGGGAGGACAAGTGGAAGGGGAAGACCTGCCAGGCGCTGCTCGACGCGTTCCCTGCCGAAGGGAAGCTGGCATTGGCCGAGGCGTGGAGGGAGGAGCTTCGCCCGTCCGTTGCGGAAGAGGTGGACAGGCGGATCATGGCTGCGCTGGGTCCAAAGAAGAACCGACCGGCGTGGGTGCTCGTCGGTGGGCCACCATGCCAGGCGTACTCGCTCGCCGGACGCGTTCGCATGCTCGGCGAAGACCCGGCCGCGTTCTATAAGGACAAGCGCCACACGCTCTACAAGGAGTATCTGCGATTGCTGGCGGTCCATGCGCCCTCTGTGTTCATCATGGAGAACGTGAAGGGGCTGCTGTCGGCCACGTCGGAATCCGGCGCACGCGTCTTCGAGCAGATCGTCAAGGATCTCCAGCGACCGCCGGACAGCACGCATCGCTACCGGCTCTTCGCGCTATCGCGGGGCGAGGGCGGAGACGACCAGCTCTACTCGGATGTCGGCCATGCCAAGCAGTTCGTCGTCGAATGCGAGCGTCACGGCATTCCTCAGGCCCGTCACCGGCTGATCATCTTGGGCGTGCTCGAATCGGACTTCGGCAACGAGACGCGGCTGCCCCGCCGACTGGCCAATCGGTCGGCGAAGGTCACATGCCGGGACGCAATCGACGACCTTCCCCGGGTTCGGAGCGGACTGTCGAAGGAAGAGGATTCACCCGAGCGTTGGAAGACGTTCGTCAAGTCCGCGATGAACGAGCCTTGGTTCAACCACATCGCCGGCAACGGGCACGCGGACGTCGCCGAGGCCATCCGCTGCGCGCTGGATCGCGTCACAAACCCCCATAAGGGAAGGGGTGATCGATTCGTGCCCTGCGAGCCCGCTCCGGGATTCAAGGCCGACTGGTTCCACGATCCCAAGCTCGGCGGTGCATGCAACCATGAATGCCGCTCGCACCGGTCCGATGACCTCCACCGTTATCTTTTCGTCTCCGCCTATGGCAGTGTCCGCAAGTACTCGCCGCGCCTGAAGAACTTCCCAGCAGCCCTTCTACCGGACCACGTGAACGTGGACGAGGCGCTCGAATCTGGCCTGTTCAACGACCGCTTCCGCGTGCAACTGGCAGGTTCGCCCGCAACGACGATCACTTCGCATATCTCCAAGGACGGCCACTACTTCATCCACTACGACCCGTCGCAGTGCCGAAGCATGACCGTCCGCGAAGCCGCCCGCATCCAGACGTTTCCAGACAACTATTTCTTCGAGGGCCCGAGGACCGAACAGTATCGGCAGGTCGGGAATGCGGTGCCTCCGCTACTCGCCAGCGAGATCGCTCGCATAGTGTTTGAGGGATTCGGCCGGGAATGGAAGTGATTCCGTGACCGACTCGATGTCCAAGGCTGATCGCAGCGCCCTGATGAGCCGTATCCGCTCGAAGAACACCGGGCCAGAACTGATAGTCCGATCCTGCGTGCATCGACTGGGTTACCGGTTCAGGCTTCACAGCAGCGAGTTGCCTGGCTCGCCCGACCTCGTCCTTCGCAGGCTTCGGACGGTTGTGTTCGTCCACGGCTGCTTCTGGCATCGGCATGAGGGATGCAAGTACTGCTCGACACCGAAGACCAGGAGCAAGTTCTGGAACGCCAAGTTCAAGGCCAACCGTGCCCGGGACGCGCGGGCTGCTGCGACCCTGTCGTTGGATGGGTGGCGAGTCCTTTTGGTCTGGGAATGCGAAACCAACGACTCTGTGAAGCTCTCCGCCCGACTCAAGCGGCTGCTTGCAAAGCCGAACACGGCCGTCCGCTCAAAGCACAAAAGGATCGCTTGATCGCTCGGCGACACGCAGGCGATTGAACGCCCCCAGATTGACCTCGTACTCGATGCGTTCCACGCCCTCAGGGACGCCTGCGACAAAGCTCGACGGCACCACGCGGGGAAAATCCGTCGTCACGCGATAGAGCCCCTCGCCGGCGACGCGAAGATGCAGCTTTGCGTACTCGCAGTCGTGCGCGGGCGAATACCCTGCCTGAGCGAGGCGGCTATCGAGCATGCTGGCCGCGTCCGGGTCGTCTGCAACAGCTTGCTGGCAGAGGCGGATCAGAAGCGGCAGAGTGTTCTCGGCACCCGCCTCTTCGCGGACACGCAGACTGAAGAGAAACAATTCACCGCGATCAGGCGGCTCAAGCTGATCAACTCCGTTGATCCGATGGATCGCCCCGCGAGTCGACATCGTCGCCTTCACCTCGACCGAACGGCCCTGCCACTCGAAATCGTGGCGCGAGCCGAGCGGACCACGCCACCGCTTGAGCGCATCGGCGAATGGCACCCTGGTGGCAAGCCATGTCTTCAAGAACCACATCTCGGCGAAGAGCCCCAGCTGCTCGGAGGTCGATAGCATCGAACGTGGCACCTGACCCCAGAAGCGACGCCACTTTCCGATGACTTTTGAGACCGCGATTGGGGCGGCGTCGTTGTTCGCCAAGAGGCGATCGGCGATCTCGCCGCCGATAAGGTCGAACGCCGGATGCCCGGAGGGATCTTGACACGCCAAGTCGAGATACCGACCCGGCTCGTGGCCATCTCCGCTGAGTTCGCGGGTAATGACGCGCACACCTCGCGTCTGCTGATCGTCAAGGTCGGAATCGGAATCCAAGAGTTTGATCAGGATGTGTCGCTGGGCCTGCGCATCCATACCGATGAACAGCCGGTCGAGCTGACCGGGTGCCGCTCGTCGGACCAGCAGTGTGTCGCCGCGCACCTGTCCGGTGCCGAGGCGTTGCCAGGTTTCCGCACCCATTAGGCTCACTCGGCCGACCTCCATCCGACGGTTCCTTCGACGTAGGCCTCGACCGTCTGGGGCTTGTCGGATCTCGGGAACGAGAGCGCGAATGCGACGAGATCGCGAGCAACCGGCGCGCCCGAGTCCGGATAGAGCGGCTTGCGAGCACCGCCCGCGTCCAAGTCGTACCCGGAGTGCCGGCTGATCGGATACAGAAGGAGCACGCCGCGCTTCGGATCCCGCAGTTGACGGGCGATCACATTTTCCGACTTCGGTCGTCCGTCTCGCCGCGAAGCCTCGACCTGGTCGGCGACCCTCGTCAGATCGGCGGCAGGAAGGCCGATGGCCTCATCACCGGGGCTGGTCACCACGCCAACCGACTCCGTTGCGCCCAGCCGCGAACGACTGATTTGGTTGAGCAGACCCGTCGGCAGACCCCAGTCCGCGGTCCCGAGTCTGGCATCCCGGTCGTTTCTACCTCGTACGGCGACAGTCCACTGCGTTAGTTCGCCGAGTTCGATCGCCTTTTCGATGTACTTCAGGAGAAGCGGGATGGAGACGCTCTTCGCCTGCTCGTCGACGCGATAGCCACGGAGAAACTCGATGACGGCCTCGGGCGCAACATCGTTCCAGAACGGCCCCGCGGGTCCGTCCGTCCGCGAGCCGCCTGTGCCAAGCGCCCCCACCAAGGTCCGCACCGCCTGAAGATTGGCCTCCGCCTGGACAGCGAGGTCTTCGTGTCGCTGAAGCGGGAACTTGAAGGTCTGCTGCACGGTCATCGCGTAGCTCTGCGAGATCGTGGTGGTGGACGCGAAGCGGCGCTTGAGCGCCGCAGTGACTTGCATTGCCGGATGCTGCCAGATCCTCACGCCCACCTGCGTCGGCGTCAGGCCCTGATCCTCGTACACCTGAATATCCTCGCGGAGCCTGTGCTCGACGAATGCCAGATCGCTGAACCACCCCTCGAGCTCGGGAGTGGTATAGATACGGGTCAGGTCCTCGTAGCCCCCGCGATAACCAAACCACCGGCCCATCTGCATCAACGTGTCGTAGCTGGCGCTTGGGCGGATGAAGTAGCTGACCAGCAGCCCCTCGAGCGTCAGCCCGCGAGAAAGCCGGTTGCCGCCGACGGCGATCGCCTTGAGTCCCGGTTCGCGGTCGTAGTCGAGAACCGCCCCGGTCGCGCTGTTGATCTCCCGAACTTGCACCGCTTCGACGAATGGGCCGACAAACGGTTCGAGTTCGTTGAACGAAACGTCCTTGTCGAGGTGTGCTGCCCTGGTCACCGGCCGGAAATCACTCTCCCATCGTGTGCTCAGACGGTCGCGCAATCCGTGGCCGCGCTGATAACGCCACTCGTCACGGAGCTCCGAGAAGCGTGTGGATACCAGCGATCGCAGATGCGATTGAACGAGAATGCGCTGGCTCGTATGCACAAGCATCGTCGCAGGAGCATCACCTTCGCCACGCTGTGCCCGCGCTGCGCCTGAGAGCATGAAATCGATCAGCGCCTGCTCAAGCGAAGGGGGCAACTGGCCGTGCTCGAGCGCCGCGAGGTCCTCGTCGGGAACGTGGCGGATGACATCAAGGCCGCCGTGCTGCTCGCCGGAGTCCGAGTCCATCCGCCCGAAGAACTCCTCAGCACCGAAGTACCCCTGTGGCTTGGGAAGGTCGACGATGAAGTCCTTGGGATAGAGGTCATTGCCGACCGTCGGATCGTTCGTATCGTGCGGGATCAGAACGTTGGCGAACGGTGTCGCGGTGTACGCTACATACGCCCGTCGATCGAATTTGAGCAGGAGCTTCCGGATCAGGCCGTTGATCGCGGAGGGAGGTTCGTACTCGGGGTCCGGCGGATCGTCCTCGCCCTGGTATGTGCCACGCGTGTCCACGCTCGCGAGGTCCGCCTCGTCGTCGACGAGCAGAAATGGAATGCTGCTTCGCACGTGGGCCGGCGCTGCGTCAAGCCACGTCAACAGCCTCCGCAGAACGGGGCCGTTCTTCTTCACCACCATCATCACCGGCTGCGACCCCTGGAGCGCAGCATGATTCGCCCAGCCGGGCTGGAAGTCGCCGTGAAAGTCGTCGCGCGTGAACTCGTGCCACTGCTGACCGATGGGAGGCAGCCGCACCGCATCCGGACGCGGTTCCGCGTAGCCCACGAGCTCTCGTTTCAAACGGTTGTTGGTCTGTTTTCGCAGCCCGTTATCGATACCCGAAAGCACGATGACCAGCCGGTATCCCGCGTCTACGGCCTTGGCGATGACGGCGGTGTAGTTGGCGGTTTTCCCGCTCTGCACGAAGCCGAGAACAAGTCCGCGGATGTCCGACCGCGGATCGGTCGGTGCAGCAAGCTGGCTGAGTACACGGTCGGACGCATCATCGAGTGATCGAACGGCGGGCATGCTCCAACCCTTGACCGACAGCAGGTACTGACGAAGCTCAGGCCAGAAGTACCACGACGACCGATCGCAGGCTCGGAGCCAGTCGGGTCGATCAGAGTGATTCACAATCGATCGCACGGGCGCGAGCTGAAAATTCTCGTCCTGGCTGATCGTGCTCTCGACGAAAGTCCGCAAGTCGGCGGGTATCAGGCCGGAGGCAAGGATCTGATCGAGTGCGTGGCCTGCGGCTAGAAGGGACCGTGCTGTCCGGATCGCTTGAGATTCGCGTTGGTTCATAGGTCCTCTTGAATCAGCCATTCATGTTCGACCGCAGTCGCTGCAACACTCGCTCAACGGTCGGACGTTCGGTGTCGGAGGCCGCTTCGAGCAGTTTGGTCGACCACTCGTCGATGGTGAGCGCCGGTGCCGTTGCGACTACGGACGTCGATACGTGTCCATCCACGGTGCCATTGCGTGGCGGTTCGGTTCCGTATCCGCCCGTAGGAGCCGATGACGGCGGTGGGATCGTCCCCGCAGCGGAGCGCGGCGGTGATGCCGGTGGCAGGCTGGGGGGCGTCGCTGACGGCGGCTTGCGGTCGTACACCTCGCGGGCCAGTTTCACAACGGGAGCGACGGCCTCTCGCACAGCTTCCCGGATCGCACCCGGCAGCTGTACTCGCATCTTGGCGACATTGATCTTGAACGCATCGTCGAGCGCCGGCGAAAAGTGGATGGCGATACGGGCCAGCTTGGTGTGCTCGTCGGGCGAGCGGAGGTTGGACCAGCCCCCGCTCTGGATCATCCGCTCGGCCCGGTAGATGTAGAAGCCCTGCTGCTGGTTCCAGTTAGCGGGCCCGCTGGCGGCGTCGGCGGCGACCTTGGAGCTGAACGCGTGCTGGGGCGGGAGGATGAATGGTTCGAGGGTCACTTCGCCATTCACGCCTTCGTGTTCGATCTTGAGCACCACGGGTTGCAGCCGCATGGTCTTCGGCTCGGTCCGGCAGAACGGGTCCCACGGTGCGATCGCGTTCCCGTTGACCATGATCTTGAACTTGCGGCGACCGGCTTCACCCGCGATGAACCGGTGGAACACCATCGCCAAGTGGATTTCGACCTCGCGGCACATCTGCATCAGGCGTTTGCGCGACATCTCGCCGTACGGGTGCTTGTAGCCGAGCAGCCGGTCCAGCCGTTTCCAAAGCACCACAGTCCCCGGACGTTCCTTGAGCGGCTCGCGGATCGAGGCGTTCAGGCCGTCCTTGTCGATGGGAATGATCTCCCACTTGTTCGACTTCTCGATGTGGGCCAAGTCCCAGGAGTAGCCCGCGATGTCCGCTCGATCGCGGTTCCAGCGGCTGGCCACCGAGAGGCACTCGCACTGGCTGAGCGACGCCGTCTTCAAGCCCAGGCCGAACTTGCCCAGATCGTCAGCTTCGTAAGCCCGCTCGGCCCCGAACCGCATCGCCTCCCGCAACGCGTCTGGTTTCATCCCCTTGCCGTTGTCGGCGATCCGAACCCAGGAGTCGTCCCCATCGAACTCGATGTCGATCGCAACGAGGGTCGCGCCAGCCTCGACCGAGTTGTCCACAACGTCGGCGACGGCCTGCGCGAAGTCGTACCCCATGTCACGGAGCGACTTGATCAGGCGGCGGGCCGACGGGATGACTTCGATAGCGCTCATGCTCTGCTGGCCTCTTGAGTCGGACCACGGGGACCGTGACAACGCCACAGTTCCGGCAAGTGTACGGGGAGCGGCATCGCCGTTCCGAAGCCTTCAGAATGGATGGGGCAGGAGAAACCTACATACATGACCGTATCGCCGCTCCGTTCTACCCTTGCGGTAATGGAGCACATTGAGGTCACTGCCGACGACCGCACGAGAGGCTGGTGTGTTTATTGTGGTGGAGCCGACGAAACTCTCGACCATGTTCCATCCCGGGTGTTCCTGGACAGCCCGCATCCGGCCAACCCCCCAACGGTCCCCGCATGTTGGGCTTGCAACAACTCGTTCTCGATAGACGAGGCATATGTCGCAGCGCTGGTCGAGTGCGCTTTGCGTGGTTCGGTTGCGGCGGCCTGCTGTAGAGCAAAGGTTGGCCAACTCCTCCAGCACGCTCCAGCCCTTGCCGCCCGACTGGCTTCCGCTCGGTATGACCGGGACGGAAACATCGGATTCACGCCAGAGGCTGATCGGGTCAGCACGATCATCGTCAAGCTCGCGCGTGGACACGCCGCCTATGAGCAAAGCGAGCCCCAACTGGACGCACCCACGTCGGTTGTTTACATGCCGTTTACCGCAATGAGCTCGCCAGAGCGTTCCGCCTTCGAAACGAGCCGTGAAGTCGGCTTGCAGGGATGGCCTGAAGTCGGCAGTCGAGCGTTCAACCGCGCCGTCTTGGCATTCGGGGAGCAACCTCCCCCGGACGTCGGGCCGGATTGCTGGATCGTTGTTCAACCGGGCAACTACCGCTATCGCGTCGAGTTCGGAGGCGGCTGCCGCGTTCAGATCGTTCTTCGCGAGTACCTGGCAGCCGAGGTTGTTTGGAACTGCTTTCCTGATGGGCAAGGCCAATCGTGAAAGAACCGCCGGGAGTGCCGACTGCCTCGGGCGTGTGTCAGAACGAACTGGCGGGCACTCGCCTGCGCCGCCAAGCTCGTGAACGCCAACGCAGGCTACGAACTGCCGCGGACGTTCGGGGCTTCAAGCAACCCCTCTGTAAACCAATCCGCCCACTCTCGACCGAGAGCCGAGAGTCTGGCGACGAGATGGGGCGTCACAGGGCCGTTTCAGACTGCGGCCTTCGGCCAGACACGAAACCAGAGAGCGCCGTCGGCACGGGGCCAGGTTCCCGGAAGTCCCGGATTCCCGTGGGAATCGGGGCTGGGGCGAACGACTTGGATGCGGCAGACCCTGTAAACGAACAGGGCCGCGTCTTTTGGACGCGGCCCTTGAAGCTCCCCGACCAGGACTCGAACCTGGAACCTAGCGGTTAACAGCCGCTCGCTCTACCATTGAGCTATCGGGGAAACACCGTCTCTTCCCGCCCTGATTCCTCGCCTCGCGGCGGCTTTCCTCGCTGCGCCGATCGGTTCGTGTCAAGGGGTGGTAGGGTAGCGAACACCCTTCATCGGTCAAGCGGGGCAAGATCACCAGCGACGTGCCCGCCTATCATCACCTCTTGCCGCGGATTGGCGCGGCAGCGCAACACGCCGACGCGGGCAGGTCTCCGCGTCGCGCACGCATCCGCACCAGGCCGTTCAAGCAGAGGTTGCCATGAAGCCCAAGATTCACCCCAAGTACTACCCCAACTGCAAGGTCTTCCACAA
>JAIEOW010000007.1 GCA_019750095.1 Phycisphaerales bacterium | reverse complement strand
CCCAGACGGGCACGCCGCGTGCAGCAGCGCGTCCTCGCTGGCGAATGCCGACGCCTTGCCAGAGATTGGCGCCGTCGATCCCGCAACGATCAGCGGGCGCGCTCGATCAACGCCCATCTGCGTCGCCAGCTCAACAGCCCCTGGAACCTGATCGAGTTCCGCCGCGCTGACCACAGGCGTCGCATCCCATTTCATGGAACCCGTGACGTGCAGCCGAGCGTCGGCAACGCCCATGGCCCGAAATCGCTCGGCATAGTCCGCGTCTTGCACGCACGCGAACGCGAGCGATTGAAAGAGCGGCCTCATCCACCTGCGGATCTTGGAGTATCCGCGAAAAGAACGTGCCGAAAGCCGACCGTTGATCACGCCCACGGGCACGCCCCGCCTGGCACATGCGCGGATGAAGTTCGGCCAGACTTCCAGTTCCACCAGCCCCACCGCATCCGGCTGCACCGCGTGCATGAAACGATGCACTGCGGGAGAAAAGTCCAGTGCATATCGCGTCACGTGCGCGCCACGGTGATCCTCATAGAGCTCCCGTGCCCGCTTCAATCCCGTGTCGGTCGAAGCCGACACCACCACCTCGGCCCCGCCCTCCACCAGCATCGGTACCAGCGAGCGCAGCGTGCCAACCTCGCCCACGCTCACCGCGTGCAGCAGAATCCGCGGCACACCCGGCCTCTTTGCCGGCAGCGCATCAATATGCCCAAACCGCTCCCCCCACCCCGACCGCGTCTTGCGCGCCCACCAGGGCGCCGTGACCACCGCAGCAGGCACATAGAGCACATCCAAGAGGTTCATGCCACCAATTGCCTCTTCTCTAGTGCCCAGTGCCGAGTGCCCAATGTCTTCTCAAAATGGGCAGGCAGGGACTCGAACCCTGGACCCTTCGCGTGTAAAGCGAATGCTCTAGCCAACTGAGCTACCCGCCCGAACGCCTGATCGTAGAACGCCCGAGAACTCGGGAGCGAACGGGCCATAAACGCTCTGGATGTCCGCTGCATCTTGGTTGCTACGACCCGAACGGTCCGCACCTGCGGGCGAACAACTAAAGCGGCGTTCGCCGGTACCATCTTCTTGCACACGCTCATCGTCGGCCTGATCGAATCTCCCCCACCATGCCCACCGCCGAGCACCAACGCCACCCGCCGCTGCCCTTGTGGGCATTTCTGCTCGGGTTGATTGGCCTCGTTGTGGCGCTCGCGAGCGCGTCATCGCTCGTCTATTCACACTTCACAGGGACCGTGCTTCCCGGTTGCGGCACGGGCCAAGCCGCCGGCTCGGGCACCGCGCTTGTCGCTGCCACCGCCACCAGCTCCTGCGCCAACAACCTCGCCCACCCCATGGGATCGCTCGGCGGGGCATGGATGAGCGTGCGAGCGCTCGCTCAAGGGCAGGAGCTCCCGCGCATTCGACCCAAAGACGCCTTCTGGCCCGTCAGCCATCTCGGCGTGGCATTTTTCGCAGCGGCACTTGCTGGGTGGCTCATCATCGGCCTCATCGGTCGCCGCGTCGGGTGGAGCATCGTCTGGCTCGCTCGGCTTGGGATGCTCATGTCCGCGGCGTATCTCGCGACTATCATTCACGGCTTCAGTTCGGGCAAGGGATACTGCCCATACTGTCTCGCATCACACCTGGGAAATCTGTTTTTCTGGGCCTCCTTGGAGATCGGCATGCTCGCTTCGCGTTCTTCGCTCACCGGACCGTTCCGCCGCTCGCTCGGCCTTCCCGCCTTGGTTGCCGGACTCATTGCCTTTACCGGCTCATCGGGCGCGATGGGCATGCTCGAAGCCGCCCACATGGCCGAGATGGAAGCCAAGGACCGCGCCGAATCCGAGCGCACCGAGCGCGAGATCCGCGAGCAGGCCGAGAAAGCCCGCGCGAGCGCAGAACAGGCCCAGAAGCAGGAGGCCAAGGAACCCTGGGGCTCCAACGGTTTCCGCGGACGCTATCTGCTCGGGCCGGAGAAGACACCCGTCCGGATCGTCATGTTCACGGGGTATCAGTGCCCCGACTGCCGGTTCTTCGAGACGCAGGCCGAGCAGATCCTCGCCAAGCACGGCGAGAAAGTCTCCATGAGCGTCTTCCACTTCCCGATGGAAGCTCTGCACGCGAACGCGATGTGGGCCGCCCGCGCCGCCGAGGCCGCGGCGATCATCGCCGGCAGCAAAGCCGCGCTCGAAGGTCAGGACGAAAAGAAAGCGGCAAACGACGCCTTCTGGAAGACTCACAAGTGGCTCTTTGAGGTGAAGGGCTCGTTCACCCGCGATGAGCTGATGGCCAAGCTCCCGACGCTGGGCTTCACCGACACCGAAGGGTTCTTCAAGGTCATGACCGGCGGCCGCACCGAACAGGTCGTCAAGGCCGACCACTCTCTCGGCGATGATCTCGGGCTGTACTTCACGCCGATGATGTTCGTCAATGGCGTGGAGGTGCGCGGGTGGCGGACGAATCCCAACGCGCTCTCTCAGGCCGCCGAGGCCGCACTCGCGGCGAATCCGCCCGTCGCCGACGCCAAGGGCGACAAGCCCGTGCTCGCGAGCCAGAAGTACTTCGAAGACTGGACCAACGAACCGAAGCGCACGCTGCCCGACTCCAAGCCCGATCGCACGCAGGGCCCCAAGGACGCGCCCGTGCAGGTCATGGTCTTCGGCGACTACAACGAGCCCAACACCAAGAAGCTCGACGCGCTCGTGCGCGGAATGCTGAAATCCAAGCCCATCCGCTACGAGTTCCGCCACTATCCCGGCGCAAAGGAGTGCAACCCGTCGCTGCCCAAGGACTTCTTCGTCAACGGCTGCCTGACCGCCAAGGCCGCCGAGGCCGCGGGGCGTCTGGGCGGCGCGGAGGGCTTCTGGAAGATGCACGAGTTCTTGTTTGAGAACAGTGAGGGCATCTCACAAGCCCGCGTGCGGCTCGGCGCCAAGACCCTCGGCTTTGACGCCGCCGCGTTTGATGCCGCGTTTGCCTCCGGCGAGGTGGGCGTCGCTGTCCAGAACGACGTCATGGCGGGTCAGGGCGTCGGGCTCCGCGCCATCCCCACGATCTACGTCAACGGCAAGTTCGTCGAACGCTGGGATCGCAAGGACGACAACATCCTCGAACGCATCATCGACCACGCCGCCAAGAACCCCTGATTCCCTTCAATCCGAGGCCTGGGCGCAAGCCCAGGCACCAACTACACACAACACTTCGTCTGCCGCACGCCAACGCCTTGCTACTCATCGCACGTTTCGGGTATCGTGCGCGGCATGATGCTCGCCTGCACGATCGCCGCCGTTCTCTTCGCCCAGCCCGCCGCTGCCGCCGCACCTCCGGAAAAAACCGTGCTCGTGCGCTGCGGCACGCTGCTCGCCGTGCCCGGCGAACCGGCAAGATCCAACTGCACCGTCGTGATCACCGGTGATCGCATCACCTCCATCATCGACGGCCTGGATGCCAAACCCGCCGGCGTCATCATCGACCTCGAAATCGACGCGCGGCAGCTCTATGTCCTTCCCGGGCTCATCGACTGCCACGTGCATCTCACTTTTCAGCAGGACGCCGAAGGTCGCATCCGGCGCGTCACCGAAACACCCGCCGACGCAGCCCTCCGCGGCGTGACCTTTGCCCGCACCACGCTCGAAGCCGGGTTCACCAGCGTCCGCGATGTGGGCGGCGCCGCCGAGGCGATCCTCGCGCTCCGCGACGCCATCAACCGCGGCGACGTCGTCGGCCCGCGCGTGCTCACCAGCGCGAAATCCATCAGCGTCACCGGCGGGCACGCCGATCCGACCAACGGCTATGTCGGCCTCGCCGAGCCAGGCCCGAACGACGGCGTCGCCGACGGGCCGGATGCCTGCCGACAGGCCGTGCGCCATCAGGTCAAACTCGGTGCCGATCTGATCAAGATCACCGCCACGGGCGGCGTGCTCAGCATCTCCACCGCGGGCACGGCCCAGCACTTCACCGACGACGAGCTTCTCGCACTCGCACAGACCAGCTACGCCATGGGCCGCAAGATCGCCGCCCACGCCCACGGCACCGACGGCATCAACGCCGCGCTCAAGGCCGGCTGCGACTCGATCGAGCACGCAACGTTCCAGGACGACGAGTCGATTCGGCTCTTCAAATCCACGGGCGCGTACTACGTGCCGACGCTCCTCGCCGGCGCCACCGTGGTCGAGAACGCTCAGAAGCCCGGTTACTACCACCGCGCCGTCGTCGCCAAAGCGCTGCAGACCGGCCCCGCCATGACCGCGACGTTTCGCAAGGCCCACGCCGCGGGCGTCAAGATCGCCTTCGGCACCGACGCCGGCGTCTTTGACCACGGCATCAACGCCCGCGAGTTTCAGCTCATGGTTGACGCCGGCATGACCCCGACCGAAGCGATCAAATCCGCCACCATCGACGCCGCCAAGCTCTGCGGCCAGTTCGAGGGCAAGTCCGGCAAGGGCGAGGTCGGCAGCATCGCCCCCGGCAAGTTCGCCGACCTGATCGCGGTGAGCGCCGATCCGACCAAGGACGTGCGCATGCTGCAGCGCGTTGCATTCGTCATCAAGGGCGGCGAAATGATCCGGCACAACACCGACAAATAGCTCGTCGCGACAAGGCCGCGTTCAGCACCCGGCAAACCACGCATTCAAGAAATCAAAGATGTCCTGAATGTCGCTCGCGCCCGACAGATTGATATCCGTGGCCGGCAGGCCTTGGAACCACGCATTCAGGAAGTCGAAGATGTCCTGAACGCCCACGCCGCCGCCGTTGAAATCGGCGACGCAGTCGATCCCTTCCTGCGGCCCGACAAACAGCACGGTGTCATACGCCTCGGGCGTGCCGCCGTTGTCATAGGTGATCACGGCACTGATCACCAGCCCGCCAAAGCTGCGGATCGAGCGGGCCGTGCTGCCACTGGTCAGCGGATCGCGCTCCTGGATCATCGATCCGGAGAACATCGTCCCGCTCGCCAGAGAGTTGCTGTCGCTCAGCGTGAGCTGGCTGATCGTGTAGTTCCGTCCTGAGTTCGCGCCGGCGATCTGCTGTCCCGTGGTGAGCAGCAGTTCAAGCTGATAGCCCGCGCCCGTCCGCGCCGATCGGAACACGCCCGTCGCCGCCGGCCCGACGTTCGGCTGCCAGCTTCCGATGAAGAACACGTTGCCCGAGCGATCCACGCTCGGCGCAGAAAGCTGCAGGTTGCTCGCGCTCAGCGCGCCGATCGCCGCACCGCCCGGGCCGCTCTTCACGGGCATGCCCGCGTGCGCCGCAACGTCCCACGACTGATTGCTCGGCGAGTTCGCCGTCACCACCGCGACATAGCTCCCCGCCGCGGCATCATTGGCAACCGCGGCAAGGACCAACTGCCCGCTGGTCGTCGTCCCGATGCCCACCTGCCCGTTTCCGCCGCGCCAGCTCGTCTGCGAGAGATACTGGTTGAACACCGCCGTGCCCGCGAAGTTGCCCGTGAACCCGCCCGCGCTCGAGGTGATCGGCGTGGGCAACTGAAAGTTCCGGCTTGAGCTCGGCGTGACCACCGGCGGCGCACCCGCCGCGCCCGCGTTCAGGCCGAAGGCCATCAGTCGATTCGGGATCGCGCCCGACGAGGTCGCCGCGATCGACGCCATCGTGCCCAGGTTCCCCCCCACCGCCGTCACCAGCGGCGTGGCGAGCGTGAACGACGGATTGCCGCGATGACCCAGAATCCCCGGTGGTAGATGCCCCGTGGTTGAGGTCAGGTTCGCCGTCGTGCTCCCGGCGCGGAATCGGCCCGCAAAGTCATACACGAGCGCAAACGGCGACGATCCGCCGCCAAACACCATCGTCGGGGTGTTCGTCGGATTCGTCTCGTTGCTCACGACAAAGGTCGACGCGCCCGCGTCGCTCGCCGTGTTGGTGCCGCCGCTTGCACTCAGCGTGTTCACACCCGCGCCGCGCAGGGTCGTATTGATCCGCAGAATGTTGTCGCCCAGCAGCCGCGTCACAAGCGACGTGGGCGCGTTGAACGCATCCGCACGCACCGCCATGGTGCCCAGCGCATCGATCGCGCCGAGCGAGACGGTGCTGCTGTCCTGCGACGCGCTCGCCCCGCGGCTGGCCGCTCCGACCACGCGCTCCACCAGCAGACGATTGAAGTTCCCCGCCTCGCGCCCCACCACCGCGCCCACCGCATTGCTCGGCGAGAGCGAGAAATCACTCTGCGCCACGCCGAACTGCACGCGGAAGCCCGCACTGTTCACGCTTCCCGACGCAGAGTTCGCCGTCGGGTGCACGCCCGCGCCCGGCGTCGACCAGACCGAAAACGCCTTGGACGCGAACACCGTGTTCAGAGCCAGGTTCGAGCTTGCCGCGATCGAGCCGACGATCTGCGTGCGGAACATCGGATCAATGTCGCGCGAGGCCTTCATCAGCGGCCCGACCAGGATCGGGTTGCTCCAGCTCGTGTTCACCGGCGTCAGATCTACCGCATACCGCACGCGCTGGCTGCTTGCGTCATACGACGAGAGCGCATCGTTCCCGCCCGGAGTGAGCGCGACCGAATCCTGTCCAAGCGCCGCCGACGTTCCGCAGCACGCAAGCAACCCGGCCACCGTTCGAGCAAGCTGTCCACGCATGCCTAGACCACTCCATGGCGGCACAGCCGCCGACCCGACGCCTCTGCCAGAGCCATACCAGCGACACGGCCAGCATACTCCGATGACACATCATGCCCGATCGTTCGGGAAAAACAAGGGTAGAACCCCCATCACCACCATCAAGTTTCAGAACCTTCCCCTCAGCCGCCAGGATCGCACGCTTTGTGCTGATTCAGTTCGGGTATTCGTCCCTGAATCACGGGTGGAACGCTGGTCCCCAGCGTGAATCTGGCTCTCTTCCGATCAGCCCAGAGACTCATCGCAACACATCCTCACCGCCGCCGACGCCCTGCAAGCACACAGCACGCAAACGCCACCATCACCCCCGCGCCCGGCACGGGGATCGTGTACAGATCAAAGCCCTGCGTGCTCACGGTCGAGATCGGGATGTTCGTCGGCCCCCACAATCCCTGCGCATCGCGCACTTCGTTGAACACCTGCACGCCCGAGACGTCTTCGAGCCGCATGCTGAAGTTGCGGCCCGTGAACTGCGAGATCAGATAGCGAAACCGGTAGATATCGATCCACTCACCCGCGCCGAAGTAGGTCCGCATCACGCTCGCGCTGGGCGTGAGCGCGTCGGGGACGCCATCGCCGTCGTCATCAATCCCCGGCGTGCTCAGGAATCGCTCCCCCGCCGAGGCCCCGGCGATGAGCCCGATCTCCTGATCCGGCCCGTTGGTAAACGTCGCCGACGACGCATTCAGGCGGCCGTTGAACGCCGAGTTCAGCATCGCCAGATACGTGTACTGCCGCGCCAGCCCACCACGGCCAACACTGCTGACCATCGAGATCCCAGTGTCATACGTCCCATCAAAGTTCGAGATCGCCGCCCGCTGCAGCAGTCCGGCACTCTCCGGCTCACCCACGATGCGCATGTTGAAGGCAAACGACGACAGCCCGAACGAGTCCCCAAAGCTGTTCACCCGTGCCTGCACCGCAAGATCCAAAGACGCCTCATACCCCGCCACCACCGGCGTCCGCCCAAACCGCGGCACGATACGCAGATCGACCGTGGCCTGGGCCAGCAGCGACGCGGGAGAACAGATCAGCGCGAGCAACGCCGTGAGGCCTGATGTTAAAAAGGGGCAACAACGCATCCGTGTCTTCCTGTGGTGACCGAACGCGATGGATATCGAACGCATCCAAACCTTGCTGGAAGAAGCTGAAGAAGGACGCCCAACACGCCCGCACGGCGATCGCGCAGACGTTTCACTCGGACCCTCGTGGGTCTCATAAGTGCGAACGACGAAGCACCAGAATGAAGTGCCTTGGTGGCACAGGCGTCCCGCCTGTGTGCCTTGAAGAAGCCACAGGCGGGACGCCTGTGCCACCAAGAGTTGGCGTAGGCCCAAAAGCAACACCCCCGACCTTTCGATCGGGGGTGAGGGGAAACTGTGCTGTCCAGTCATCCTTCGACCGAGGCGTCGGGATTAGCGACGACGACGGGCGAGGGCCAGACCGCCGAGGCCGACGAGGGCGACGGAAGCCGGGGCCGGGACGACGGGGATGCTGACGCCAGCGACGGACGTCTGGGCGGCGCCACCGGTCGTGTTCCCGGAGAAGTCCGCACCAGCGGGGACGAGGCTGGAGAAGGTCGCGGCGGTGGCGGCCTCGATACGGAAATCGAGGGTGCGCTGCGCGAAGCTGGCGACGGTGTAGCGGAAGCGGTAGAGGTCGATCCAGTTGCCGTTGGAACCGAAGAAGGCGTTCAGGGCGGTGGTGAAATCGGGCTCAGGAGCCGCGATGTTCGTGCCGGGGTTGTTCGGATCGTCGATGACGAGACCGGCGTTGGACAGACCAGCGCCGCGGGCGGTGCCGGCGACGAGACCGATTTCCTGGTCCGGGCCGTTGGTGAAGGTACCACCGTTGCCGTTGATCAGGCCGTTGAAGTTGCTGTTGAGGCCGACGAGGTAGCGGTAGGCCGAGGCCACACCGAGCAGACCGCCGCCGGTCGCGCTGGTGGACGGAGCGCCGGTGAAGTACGTGCCGTCGGACTGGCTGGTGCGGAGACGCGCCAGGGTGCCGTTGGCAGCGCTCTCGGCCTCGCCAGCGATGCGGATGTTGAAGGACCAGTCGCCGATGCCGCGACCAGCCACCTGGGTGACGCGGGCCTGAACAGCGAAGTTCAGAACGGCGTCATTGTTCGGGGCCGGCAGGGCCGGGCTGGAGACGATGGTCTGGTTGTTGAGTTCGACGATGCGGAACTCAACGGTGCCACCCTGAGCCAGGGCAGACCCAGCGGCGGCGGCAAGAGCGCAAGCGGACAGAATAATCTCTCTCACGGAAAATCCTCCAAAAGTCAGAGCAGCTAGAAAGCCACGACGACGACA
>JAIEOW010000149.1 GCA_019750095.1 Phycisphaerales bacterium | reverse complement strand
TCCAGTGGCTGCTGAAGTACTCGCCCTATCAGAACATCAAGCAGGGTGCCAAGTACCCCGCGACCCTGTTCACCGCCGGCGAGAATGACAGCCGCACGCACCCGATGCACGCGCGCAAGATGGCCGCCGCCGTGCAGGCCGCGACCGCGAGCGATCCGGCCGACAAGCCGGTGCTGCTGTGGGTCGATCGCGATGCAGGCCACGGCCAGGGCAAGCCGCTGAACCTGCGCATCCGCGACGCCGCAGACACGCGGATCTTCTTCATGTGGCAACTCGGGATGATGGACAAGCCGGGCGAAGACGTCAGCAAGTGACCGATCCCGGCAATTGCTGGACACAAAGCAACATCCAACAGCGAGGCCCGGCGTTTCCGCCGGGCTTCTCTTTTTGGATGCTCGGTTTCAGACAAAGGCCCAGGATCGCGCAGCGACGCTTCTACACAAGGTCGCCGACCGCGATCACCGCCTGAGCCACTTCAAGCAGTGGCCTGCGCCGATCGCGTGCCGCCTTCTGAAGAAGCTCATGCGCTTCGGGCTCGGACACGCTGCGCTTGCTGACGAGCACCCACTTGGCCTGCTCGACCGTGCGTCGCTGCGCCAGGTTGTTCTCAAGCTGCCCGATGCGGATGCCTTGGCGCGCCTCGACCGCTGCCCGTTGGCGAGCAACGCCGATCTGCACCGAGAGCTGCTCGCGCGTCACCGGCTTCAGGAGATAGCCAAAGACCCCCGAGACCTCGCCGTGGCGATGGATGCGGTTGACGTGCTCGTCATCGGAGTACGCCGAGATGATGATCGATGGGATGCCAAGCTCGGCATAGATCAGCATCGCCGCGTCGATGCCGTTCATCTTCGGCATGCGAATGTCCATCAGCGCGAGATCCGGGCGATGCTCGCGGCAGCATTGGACAGCAACATCACCGTCCGGCGCGATATCCACCACCGTGTGCCCGAGGTCACGCGCGTGGTTGGCAAGGCCACTGGCGACAAGGTGTTCATCGTCCGCGACCAAGATTCGGCAAGGATCAAACGAAAGGGGTATACCGTCGTTCTTGGCGGGTTTATCTACGTGTCTGCCGGTCATGGGCTCTCCACGTGCAATATGCTAACAGGTAAGGACTTCGTGAACCAACCCCAGAATCAGCACCCAGAACGGGCTGTGCTGTTCTGAGATGAAGGCGACGCCAACCCGACGCCGCAATCAGTCGTATTCGGTAAGGTACGCATAGGTTGCTCTCATCCTGCATGGAATCTGCAATTCACCTCCATCTCAAGCACTCGGCCGTCAGATTCCTGCTTCAGGGCGGGTGCATAGCCGCCGCGGTAGAGGTGCGTTGTCCTATTGCAAGGCATCGCGTCGATGCTGCCGGGTACCTTGATCCGCTTTCAAAGCGAATGCAAGCTCTTGCACACGACCAGACCGAGCTCAAGCCGGCCACACAATCCATTTGCCTTCCGAGGGGTCTAAGGGCAAAGACCGTCATCGTCGAATGCAAGCAGTCTCGTTCAGACTTCTTAACCGACAGCCGAGATGCGGACGATTTGCTGGTGGAAAGAGCGCGTCTTGAACGAGTCAAGGCCACGCTTGAAGAGCAGATTGTGAAAGTCTGCGAGCCGCAGCTTCGCCGGTCGGGAACGCGGCTGTTCGCGGAGTTGGAAGAGTGGGACTTTGAGCGCAGTCGCATCGCCTCCTATAGAGGTGTGCTGAACGATCTTCGTCGCATCGATGAGCGTCTTCACGGGGAAAGCAAGTTCTGGACCTTGTGGCACTATCGCTTGGCCGACTGGCTGTACCTTGCAGCTCCGCCCGGAGTCATTCGCCCTTGGGAAGTCCCTCCGGGTTGGGGGTTGATGGAGTTGTTACCCGGGCAATCCCCAGCGATTCGAGTTCAAGCGCCCGAGCTCACGGGCAATCCCGAGCACCGACAGCGTCTGCTCCGCAACATCGCCGTCGCAGCAACGCGCCGGATGACCGAATCGATCCCCGTTGAATCCTTCACGCCCGGCCCGAGTTCGGCAGTGACTTCGAAAGAACCGGGAATCGTCTGAGCGTATCTTCCGAATACGCTTCAGCATGGATCGGTCCAAGCGTATTGCTTTTCTTGTCATGCTGGCGTCGGCCGCAGTGTTTGCCGCGGCGATGGCCCCGATGACCAATCGCATCCAAGAGTTCAACGCCGGGGCCAAGTTCCTGCACGTGCACTTTGAGCCGATCGTTTCGCGGAAGATCGCGGTCGAGGGGTTCCCGGAAGGGACGCTGATCGACACGGACAAGGGCATTGAGCTGGCTTATGGCGGGAAGACGACGCTCATTCCTGTGAAGCTGCCGCCAGCGAAGGGTTTGCCGAATCTCGCGGGGTATGACGAGTGGCTGAAGGTTCTGGCGTGTTTTCAGGTGGATCGAGATGGCGAGAACAAGCAGATCCGTCGTGATGGCAGCGAACGGCTGATGATTGTTGTTCGCCGAACACCCGAGGGGCTCGATCCCGAGGCGTGGGGACAGGTTCGACGAATTGACTGGGTCTTTGACTATTACGACCTTGGAAAAGACGGCCAGGTGACGCACACCATCAAGCGTTGGCCGCGCAAGTACCGCTCAGAGAATCGCCTGCAGGCCGAGGCGAAGGGCGAGAGGCCCGATTGCACCAAGGAGCAGATCGAGGCGGCGAAGGCGCTGGCGGCGATCGCACCGATTTCTGAGCGCACGGTCGAATACGCCGCGGCGATGCACGTGATCCCAAAGCTGAATGTCCCTGAGCACAAGTTCACGGATACGGCGTTCAGCCCGGCGGTGCTGGGATGGACGCTGCCAGCGTCGATGTTTGCGATTCTGGGGGTCGCGGGTGGATTGGTCTTCACACTCGCGCCGAGACGGAGTCCAGTCGCCGGGCGAAAGTCTGGTGGCCGAGGGACGCCGGGACAGACTCCATCACCCGCTCGCGCTTAAGCCAGCGCGACCCGACGAGCGAGTCCGAGCATCGCTCCGGATCCGGAACGCGTCCGCACCATGTACGACTGCAGCATGCGGCCCGGGCAGGCGGTCTGATCGCGCTCCTGGTGCGTCCGCACGTTGCTGAGCGAGATGTTGTACCGCTGCATCTGGGTGACGACGAACTTGTCGAGCGAGGCGAGGGCGGAGCTGCTTGGGGTCTGGACGTCGAAGTTGCCGAGGACCAGGATGCCGAGGTTGTTCTCGTTCTGGTCCTTGACGTGAGCACCCTGATAGCGGAGTGCGCGGCCTTCCCATACGCGGCCCTGCGGGTCGACGATGTAGTGGTACCCGATATCCGCCCATCCGCGGCCGCCGACGTGGGACTGGCGAATCTGCTCGATCCGCGCCGCAACGCGGCTGGAGTTGTTCAGCGTCGTGGGCGGCATTCCATCATGGTGGATGGTGATCCGGCGCACGCCGTTCATGGGGTTGATGTCATAGGGGCGGGCCACGCCCGTGCGGGTCCACTGCGATCGCGAGACGATTCCCTGCGGCGTGGTGTCCACGGGGGGGGGCGAAGCTTGTGGTGTGCGTGTGGGGGCCGAAGGCGTCGGGAGGGACGGGATCGCGTTGGTCACCTGGGTCTGCGGACCCGGGTCGGCCCAATACGGGCCGGGCAGAGTGCCGGAGATCTTCGACTGGCCGCAGCCGGCGATCAGCATTGAGCCGAGAAGGAGCGAGCCCCCGGCGAGGATGTCTCGGCGCGATAGCTCAACACCCGGACCCGAACTCGGCGGCATGCTCGAAGGTTGCGACATAACGCGGTTATCGTCTCAAAGGGGGTGCGATCTGCACGGACTTGACGCAAGTATAGAAAGCTCTGAAGACGCCTCGAATCTTGCCCAGAGCTCACTCCCCCCGGCTGAGCCACTCTTCTTCATGCCGTTCGAGCTCGAGCTGGGTTTCGTCTCGCTCGGCGAGGATCTTCTGGCACTTGGCCTGGTCTCGATAGACCTCTTCCCGGGCCATGTCGGCGTCCAGATCCTTGATTCGCCTGGTGAGCTTGGCGATCTCGGATTCCAAGCGATCCAGGGGCATCCAGCTCAACCCGGTCTTCTTCTTGGGATCGGGTTTGGTGGTCGGGCGATCCGCCCATTTGCTGCCGTGCTCGGCTGGGCCTGAGCTGATTCTGGTGGAGTTGGCCGTCGTGGCGGGGACGGGTTTGGGGGTGGATTTGGGGGTAGGGGGGGCGGGCTTGTTCTGGCTCTTGGAATTTGGGGAGGGAGCGGGTTTGGACTTTGCCCGTTCGAGCTGTTTGGCGTGAAACTCTGAGTACTTGCCGTGGAAGACCTCGGCGTGACCGTGGCCATCGAGCACGATGAGGTGTTCGCAGGTGGCGTCGATCAGGGCGCGATCGTGGGAGATGAGGATGAGGGTGCCATCGAACCCATCGCCGTCGCCGGTGCCCTTGAGGGCGAGTTCCAGCCGCTCGGCGGAGGGAATGTCGAGGTGGTTGGTCGGTTCGTCGAGGACGATGAGGTTCTTGGTGCTGGCGAGCAGACCGGCGAGGCGAGCGCGGCTGCGCTCGCCGCCGGACATGACCTTGAGCTGCTTGTCCTGATCGCCGCCGGAGAAGAGGAACGCGCCGGCCAGATCGCGGGCCTGCTGTTCAGAGCACTGCTGCCCGGGGTTCTCGCGGCGGATGATGGTCTGCAGGTACTGATAGACCGGGAGTTCGGTGTCTTCGTCGGGGGGGAGCTGCTGGTAGTACCCGATGATGACGTTGGCACCGACCTTGGCGGTGCCGGCATCGAGCGGGAGCTGGGCGAGGATGCAGCGGACAAGCGTGGTCTTGCCTGCGCCGTTTGGTCCGATGACGGCCCAGCGCTCGCCGCGCTGGATGGAGACGTTGAAGTCATGGAAGAGGATCTTTTCGCGATCAACGACCTGTCCGGTCTCTTCGTCGATCGGGTGCTGGTACTTTTTGCTGGCGTCGCGGACGGTGACGACGTGGTCGCCGGAGCGAGGAGCGGAGGGAAAGTTGAACCTCATCGCACCGGTTTCGGTCGGGCGCTCGAGCGCGAAGAGTTCTTTCTGGCGTTCGAGCTTGGAGAGTCGGCCCTGGGCTTCTTTGGCGCGCTGGCCGGCCTTGAACCTTCGGATGAACTCTTCTTCCTTGGCCCATTCGCTCTGCTGGTTCTCGTACGCACGGGCCTGGGTGAGCAGACGCTGCTTGCGGATATCGACGAAGGCGGTGTAGTTGCCGGGATAGTCGATGAGCCGGCCGCGTTCGAGCTCTTCGATGCGCTCGACGACGTGATCGAGCATGTAGCGGTCGTGGCTGATCATCAGCACCGCGCCGTTGAACTCGTGATTGAGGAACTCTTCCAGCCACTCAACACCGGCGATGTCGAGGTGGTTGGTGGGTTCGTCGAGCAGCAGCAGTTCGGGCGATTCCAGGAGGAGTTTGGCGAGTGCGAGTCGTCCTTTTTGACCGCCGGAGAGTTTGCCGACCTGGAGATTGAACTGAGCATCGGTGAAGCCGAGGCCGTGGAGGACGGCTTCGACTTTGTGGTCGGTGGCGTAGCCGCCCCGTGCTTCGATGTCGTGCTGGATCTCTGACTGGCGATTCATCAGTCGTTCGAGCGTGGCCGGGTCGCCGTTTTCCGGCTTTTCCATCGCGTGATACACCGCTTCGAGCTGTTCGTGCAGCTTGGCGAGTTCACTGAGGCCAGACTTGGCCTCATCCAGCACCGAACGGTTCAGGTCCAGCTCCGGGTCCTGCGTCAAATAGCCGAGTCGGCATCCTTTGGCGATGTTGACGATGCCCTGGTCGGGCTTGATGCGGCCTGCGAGCATGCGCAGGAGTGTGGTTTTGCCGCAGCCATTGCGTCCGACCAGCCCGATGCGCTGCCCTTCGTCGACATTGAGCGAGACGCCGTCGAGCAGAACGCGGGTGCCGATGGAGTATTGGAGATTGGTCGCGGCGAGCAGAGCCATAAGGTGGGTGCGGCGAGTGTGGAAAACTGGAGGGTCGAGATGGTATTCGCCCGGGCGGCCCGCGAACGCGGTATGCTGGTGAATTCAGTATGCGACGGGCTTGGGAGCGTCGCAGGCGGTCCGAACAACCCACAGGAATCTCGTATGCGTGCTCTGATCGGTGTGGCGGTGCTTCTTTCCTCGGCCGGGCTGGCTCTCGCCCAGGCCCCGGGACAACAGGTGGATGCGACCCTCGCGTCTGGCGACGTGATCCGCGGCGTGCTGGTGAGCGATGACGGAACCAACGTCGTGATCAACCACCCGGTGCTGGGGCAGCTCACGCTGGCTCGGACGTCGGTGTCGGCGATGGCGATTGTTCCGGAGGCCGCGCCCCCGCCACCACCTCCGCCGCCGCCTGCGCCGGCCGCGCCGGAGGTGAAGCCCGATCCGGACTCGTTCTTCAAGGGATGGACGGGGAACGTGGAGTTCGGGTTGAACGGTGCGGATGGCAACACCGAGAACCTGAGTTTCCGCGCCGCCGTCAACGCCAAACGCGAGACGAGCAAGACGGTGACGACGGCGGGGCTTTTGTACCTGTATGGCGAGCAGAACGGGGACAAGAACCAGGATCGTGGCGAGTTCAATCTGCGGAACGACTGGAAGATCACCCCCCCGTGGCGGATCTACGCGCTGGGAAAGGTTGAATACGACCAGTTTCAGGACTGGGACTGGCGCACCAGCGCGTTCGCCGGTCTTGGGTACGAGTTCATCAAGAACGACCGAACGTTGCTCCTTGGGCGACTGGGTGCTG
This sequence comes from Phycisphaerales bacterium, assembly GCA_019750095.1. Classification (GTDB taxonomy): domain Bacteria; phylum Planctomycetota; class Phycisphaerae; order Phycisphaerales; family UBA1924; genus UBA4658. The sequence goes on along the minus strand of JAIEOW010000149.1, from coordinate 2,037 downwards.
GTGTGACCAAAGAGTTCGGCGGGAACGACAATCGCATTCAGCCCGAGCTGGACATCGGCGTTGATTACGAGCACAAGATCGACGATCGATCGAAAATCTTTGCGACCGCGGACTTCTACCCGAGCTTGCAGAACTTCAGCGACTACCGAGCCGTGGGCAAGGCCGGGTACGAGATCGTCGTCGATCCGAGCAGCGGCATGTCGCTGAAGCTCGGCCTGGAAGATCGCTATGACGCGACGCCGGGCCTGGGTAAGAAACGGAATGACATCACCTACTTTGCCACGTTGTCGTTCAACTTCTAACTTCGAATAGAGGGCCTTTGGGCGAGCCCGGCGGGTGAGCGTGCCCGCTCGCCGGGATTTGAGGATTGGGTGGGGCGGGGGATGGGGAGGATCGACGGGTCACCGGGACGGAGCCCACTGTGCTGGATTGCGTCGCGATTCTCTGTGCGATGGCCGCTGCGGGCGGCGTGGGAGCTGCCGAGCCGGCGGCTGCGCCGGCCGTTGCGCCGGCGGTTGTGCCCAGCGGGATTGCGGCGGGGCTTGGCGCCGGGAGTGTGCGGGTTGAACTCACCAACGGCGACCAGTTTCACGGTGTGATTCTGGAGGATGCGGATCCGCTGGTGATCGAGCACGCTCTGGTGGGCCGAATGAAAGTGCCGCGAGCGACGATCAAGTCGATCACGCCAGTGGGTGTGCCTGCTTCGATTCCCGTGCTGGCACCGGAATCTGCATCCCCCGCGCCAGCCCAGCCCACGCCACCCCCGGCCGAGCCTTCGAAGGTGCCGGAGGTTCCGATTGTCGTGGATGTCGCACCGGTGGCTCCGCCAGCGGCGGCGCCCCCGACAGCCCCGGCGGCACCAGCGGTTGCGGCTGAACCGACGTGGCTTGACAACTGGAAGTTCACGCTCGAAGGCGGATGGAACGGATCGAGTGGCGACAACAACCAGCAGAGCTTTCGCATTCGATTGGCCGGCGTGCGTCCGGCGGCGGACAACACCACCAGCGCGAGCGTTGCCTGGAATCACCAGCAAGTCGATGGAGACGCACGGGCGAGCAACGTGGTCGTGGACATGCGGAACGACTGGAACTCGGGGCCCACGGGTACCGGAGGTGGTAGCTGGGGCTTCTATGTGGCCATGAACAGCGAGTTCAATGAGTTTACGGCGTGGGACTATCGGATCTCAGGCAATGCGGGGCTGAGCTTTGACCTTTTGAAGAACGACGACTTGACCTTGGTGCTGCGCACAGGTCTGGGCGGAACGCGCGAGTTTGGCTCGTTGAACAACGATCCGCGGTTGGAAGTGTGGCCGTCGCTGGACGCATCGCTGAAGATCGATGATCGATCAAAGCTCGGTGCGGCACTGACGGGGGCGGTGAATGTCGAGGATGTGGATGGGTCGCGTGCGAACATGAAGGCGTGGTACGAGGTGCTGCTTGATCCCGAGCACAATCTGAGCTTGAAGCTGGGGATCGAGAACAAGTACGAGTATGCACCGGTGCTTGGGCGGGAGAACAACCAGCTGGAGTATTACGCTGCGCTGGTGATCAGTTTTTGACGGGGTGGGGCGGGGGCAACGTGGTCCTGTCAGCGTGGCGCATGGCCAAGTGTGGGCCGGGATCCGATCGCGCTTTTCCGAGACTTCAGACCCCGCGGCCCCGACACGGCTGGAGAAGCTCGTGTGTCATGTCGCATAAAGCAAAGCCCCCTGCGCAGACGTGTCTGGGCAGGGGGCTTTGCTGAATCGGGGTGGGCGGATTCGAACCGCCGACCTTTTGACCCCCAGTCAAACGCGCTAACCAAGCTGCGCTACACCCCGTCGGTGTGAGGGGAGATGGTAGGGGGGGTTCGGTGAAATGGCCAAAGGGCAAATGGGCAAATGGCCAAATAGGGTTGGGGCGGGGGCCGCGGGCGGGTAGGTGGGCCTTGGTTGGGCTCAGTACTTGAGTACGGAGTGGACCTGCCCGAACTGCTTGACCTGGTCGCGGCCGTTGAGGCCGGAGAGCTCGATGAGGACGGCGACGCCGACGATTTCGG
>JAIEOW010000174.1 GCA_019750095.1 Phycisphaerales bacterium | reverse complement strand
GCGACGATCGTCAAGGAAGTGCGCTCAACACGGGCTGGCAAGCTCACCACGGGCCAAGGCAGCTGGGACGGACCGATCCAGCTCTGGTTCGTCATGGTGAAGGACACGAAGAAGACATTCAAGGGCAATCCGATCTGGGGGCGCGGCTGGGGTTGGGGCCTGTACATGGCAGACGACCCAAAAAAGAACACATCCACGGATTACAAAGTTGACTGCCTGGGCTGTCACGTCCCCGCCGAGAAGACCGACTGGATCTTCAAGCACGGCTATCCGGTCCTGAATGAAACCGACGGCCAGATCAAGAAGTACTTGGAATCGATCTACACCGGTCACGAGGAGATCGATAAACCGGCCCCGGATGCAGCACCCGAGAAGAAGAGCCCCTGATCGTCGCTGGCGACTGATATGGATCTACTCAACGAACTCCTGCAGACCGCGACCGATCCGCGCCTCCGACATGTTGCGATCGTCCACATTCCGATCGGGCTGGCGACCATCGCGCCAATTGCCGCCATCGGTCTCGTGACGTTCGAGCGTCACCGGGCCACGCTCCGCTGGGTGCTGCTGATCACGTACAGCGCGGTGGCGGTCACCTCGCTGCTCGCGGCACGGGCGGGCGAGCAGACGATCCCACGGTTCGGGACCCTCACAGGAGATGCCCGACAGGCACTGGTAGACCACGCGTCCCTCGGGGAATGGGTTTGGGTGCTCGCGGGGATCGCGGCCGTCGCCTCGGCTGGCGCATTCCTGCGCCACGGCGCGGCCGCCCGTGCGGCCCGCTGGGCGGTCCTCGGGCTCTCGCTCGCGTGCGCCGGCCTCGTCGGGCTCACCGGCCACCTTGGGGGCACATTCGTGCATGTCCACCTGCCGAAGGCAGCAGACACCGAACACCAGCGCCTCCGCGTGGAAGTCCAGTCCGCGAAGACGGTCTCCGATCAGCGCGAGCGCCACTTTTTTGAGCGCGTCGAGCCGGTGCTGGCCAAGAGCTGCGTTTGGTGCCACACGTCGACCGATGGGGACCCAGCAGGCGGGCTCGACCTCACGAGCCGCGAAGGCTTGTTGAAAGGTGGGCAAGGCGGGCCTGTTGTTGTCCACGGCAAGCCCGAAGAGAGCGTGCTCTACCTGTCTGTGGCTCGCACCCACCCTGTGCTCAAGATGCCCAAGCGAGGTGCGAAACTACCCGACGAGCAGATCGAAGCGATCGCCCAATGGATTCGTGACGGATGCGTGTGGACCGCGGACCCAAACCGATAAAGCAATCGTCGTCGCCACCATGATCCTGGGATGACAACACCGACCGTGCTGGTAGGAACACCCAGCTTGAGCTCTCACGCACGCGATCACAACCCCGAGCCACCCAGACGAAATCTGGCTTCAACTCGCCGCGACAATGGGGGTGACGAGGCCGGGAGCACGACTTCCAAAGCCGAGCCATTGCGATGCACGCGGCAAGACTGCATCTTCCGGTGGTCATGGAAGACAGAACAGATCAGGAACGCGTTCCAGGTCCGCTACAATGCGTGCCGCTGGGCGTGCGCAGTGGCCGCCCGCTCACACCGCACGCGACCTTCGGACCGTCTGCTCTCGTGGATGACTCAAACCCCAAATCGCCGGATTCGTCAAGCCCCGAGGTCGCGGGTACCGCATTCTGTCGAAACGATTGGACGGGGTCGAGGTTTTCGTTAGTGTACGAGGATCTTCGACGACTGGCGACACACCGGCTGGCATCGGCGCCGGCCGGTCAGACGATCGCACCGACCGAGCTTGTTCACGAGGTGTTTGCGCGCCTTGTCAAAGCGGAAGACCGCACGTGGGAGAATCGGCGACACTTCATCGATGCCGCCGGAGTCGCCATGCGTTGCATCCTGGTTGATCGAGCGCGTGCGCGCAATCGTCTGAAGCGCCGTGCCGATGGACTGCGAGTGGACCTCGGTGAACTGGCCGCTTCCCCATTCGCCGAAGATGACGAGCGTATCGAGCGTGTGGACGCCGCTCTCACGCGATTGGAGCAGATCGATCGCCGGGCGGCTGGGGTGGTGACGATGAAGTTCTTTCTTGGATTGGAAGAAGAGGAGATTGCCTCTACTCTCGGCGTGACACCAAGGACGGTTCGGCGAGACTGGGCATATGCCAAAGCATGGCTCAAGGCCGAGATCGAAGAACCAACCGACGGAGATGTCACATGACCGCACACTCGCGTCGGCAAGACCTTTTGAAAGAGCTTTGGGAGGTGCTCGATTCGACGGCCCGCGGTGATCGAGCTCGCGTACTAGACGAGCTTTGTCCCCCCGGTCATGAGCTGCGCGGCGAACTGGAACGACTCGTCAAAGCAAGTCTGATCGAAGGCCCCGATCCCTTGCGTCCTCACGGCCAGTTGCCCTTCGGCTCCGCAGCGGACGTTGAGTTTATCCCTCGCCAGATCGGGCCGTACACCGTTGAAGGGCTCTTGGGCAAAGGCGGGATGGGCCTCGTGTTCCGAGCGCGCCAGGAACATCCGATCGCCCGGACGGTTGCGCTGAAAGTGCTCTCTCCCAGCGCGGTGACCGCGGAAGTCGTGGCTCGCTTTGACATCGAGCGACGCGCGCTCTGTCAACTCAACCACCGCAACTTGGCCCGGATTCTTGACGCCGGAGAAGGCCCGCACGGTGCTCCCTACATCGCCATGGAGTTGGTTGACGGTCCGTCGCTTACCGGCTATGCCGCGCAGCATGCCTTGTCAGCGTCGCAATGTGTCGATCTGGTCATCCAAGCCTGCCAGGGTGTCGAGTACGCCCACGCACGAGGACTCATCCACCGGGATCTGAAGCCATCAAACATCTTGGTCGCCACCGAAGATGGCAAGCCCGTGCCAAAGGTCATCGACTTTAGCATCGCACGGGCGATACGCCGGGACGATCAGCCGGACTCTCCGCGCGTGACCAAGGCGGGCCAGATGTTCGGCACGCCCGAGTACATGAGCCCGGAGCAGGTTGATCCGGAGCGGCGCGATGCAGACGTGCGCTCCGATGTGTACTCGCTCGGCGTGGTCCTCTACGAGCTCGTCGCCGGCGTGCTGCCCTTCGAAGCCTCACGCTATCGCCCACAGACATCGGACGCGCTGCGCACACTCGTCTGCGAAGAGCCGACGCCACGCCCCCGTGAACGCAGGCGGACGGCTTCAAAGGCAACAGCGGGCCCGATCGACCGCGATTTGGAGAACGTGATTCTCAAAGCGTGTGAGAAGGATCCGGCCCGAAGATATCAGACGATCCGAGACTACGCCGAGGACCTTGGCAGGTATCGTCGCGGCGAGGCGGTCCACGCGTCTTCGCCGTCGCTGGCCTACCTAGTTCGCAAGTTCGCATTGCGCAACAAGATCCCCGTTTCCGCCGGACTGATCGCGATCGCGGGTCTCGTCGGCGGCTTGATCTTCGCGCTCGACGGGAGATCCAAGGCGCACGAGGCCCTCCGCGTTGCTTCGAGCGAGCGTGACGCCGCTCAGATTGCCCAGGCCGCTTCTGAGGAATACTCCCAGTTCATGCGCGATGTGATCTTGCAAGCGACCCCCATACGGATGGGGCACAAAGCAGTCATGCTTGACGTGATCCAGGCGGGTGCCGACAAGTTCCTCGGGAGTCCCCCAAAGTCCGCCATCGCTCGGGCTCGCGTTGTTCAGAGCTTCAGTGAGCCGCTGTACTGGGCAGGAGACTACGAGCGAACACGGAGGATGCTCGTTTTGGGTCTTGCGGCGTACGAGTCTTCTGAAGCCTCGCAGGCTCCGAACCGAACTCGCTATCTCAATCGGTTCAACGCCATGCTCGGTAAGGTGATGGAGTTGCAGGGAGACATTGAGAGCTCCGAGAAATACCGCACCGAAGCGCTCCGGCTCGCCGAGCTCATGGCGGAGCCCACGGTGATCGCCTATGCCATGAACGAGATGGGCTGGCTGCGAGTTCGCCAAGGAAGGCATGACGAGGCATTGACGCTCCGCCAGCGGGCTCTCGCCATCGTTCGAGAACACGCCAGCAACCCCTATCACGTCTTCGTGTGTCATCGCGGGGTGGTGCACTCACTGCTGGCTCTCGGGCGGTACGAGGATGTTGTTGATCAAGGAGTGCCGACTATGCGCGCACGCCAGAAAGCGGGCATCAATGGCGACTCCACGCTGCTCGACATGCAGGTTGACATTTCTGAGGCGCTGATTGAGTTGGGACGTTTGGATGAAGCCAAGACACTGCTCAACGAGACTCTCGCTCTCGCGATCGCCGAGCTACCGGAGGAATGCGGAGTCCCTTTCCGAGCTCGAGTCCAGCTGTGCTTTGTGCGTGGAAAGACAGGGGACGCGATCGCCGCGTTGAGCGAGTACAGAGAACTCATCAAAGCTGGCTACCAAGGAAGCGGCTTACTCCAGGTGCTCGCAGAGCAATCCGAGCCCAACATCGTTGGGATGTGCCTCTATGCGAAGCAACTCGACACCGCCAGAACTGAGGCCGAGCGCATCATCACCTCGGCTAGGACCAAAGGGGCCGACGTCACCAGTCAGATCGCCATGGCTATCGCCACCATGTTCCTTGCCAACGGTCAGTCGGCCGATGCCGAGAAGTACTTCATGATGTCCCACTCGGTGTACGCCGACGCGAACAAAGGCAGTTCTCCGCAGGCGACTTCAGTTGCTGATCGGATCTCGCAAGAGTATTCGCGTGCGAAAGATGACAGCCGCGCTCGCGAATGGTCGAGTCGAGGTAATGACCGATAGCGCGGTGGCGCTGAGGTCAGCTTGTTGCGCGATTCGCATCGACGCGTTGACATCGCCTCCGCACGAATCGACTGGCACTAGAGCGGGCAGGATCGTTCTCCCCGGTGTCTTCTGGCCGTGTCAGAGAAGGTGGTCTTTCGGTTCACGAGCGCCGCCTCGCAATGCTTGAGTACGGCGTGTGGCTCGCGTTTACTTCCGTGTAACTCTTGCGCAGAATGACGTCTGACCGAGATTCAAGGCCCGCTCGCTTCTGTTCGCGACGTGTTTGGGTCCGACTCTTCTGAGTTCTCCGGTCGCATTCATGTCCTCGTCGAGAGTCAGACATCGTAGTCCGTGTGATGGAGCTGCCATTTACAACGTCCCTCGCTTGCGCACCCATGCAGAGTGACGGCCCTTCTGCTGCGGAGTCGCATCTCGCCGTCGCGCCGGACGCGCCGAGCGTGGTCGATATCGAAGCTGCGTGGGATGCGATCGGAGATACGGCACTCACTCGGGAACTTGACCGCGAACGCGAGACCATGGTTCCCTGGCTGCCTCGCTTTGATGTCTCTGGGAAGCTGGTCGGCGAAGCGGCCGGTGCGTGCCCCTGGCAAGGGCTGTGTGACACGGACCGTGCCGAACTGTTCCAGGCCGCGATGGAGAGAGTGCCCCCGGTGCATCAAATGCTGGCGAGGCTGACGCTCCGGGATGAACCGGCCGTTGAGGCATTCGTGCGCACACGTCGATGTCGGCTCGCGGTTCATCAGGCCATCCAAGCCATCTTGCATTTGGCGCGGGACACTCTCAACCGTCGCTCTTCGATCAGCCCATGAGGACTCGCGGTGCAACTTCGTTACTAAACGACCGCACGACGCACTTGACAATATCTAGTAGTGCAACAGGACTAATCTATGGCTCCGCCACTCCGAGAACCACTCCCGATCAGCAGGTTCCGAGCAACTCTCACGGAGATCGCATGCTCGGGTCGGAGTCGTTGTAGATCGTCGCTGTGCAGACTGTTGCACTTTGCGATTCAGGACGATTCCGGGAAGACGGGCTGCGATCCAGACCGCTTCCCTTGCGAGTGGGCGCTAATTGACACCCGCAACCAAGCCGCCAATGAGTTCGTCGTGCGTCACTGGGTAGATCGCAACGGCCGCAGTACTCAACTGTCAGATCCCCCGATCAGTCGCGGTGGCTGTTTCGCGACCTTTACCACGTGGCGAGCGTATCAGTTGGACGCGTCGCGGGCGGAGTGGACCACGGCGTCGGGCTCTTGCTTAGCGGCATCGCGAGTGTGCTGGCGATTCCGCTCCCTTCCCGTGCGGCGACAGCACTCGACGCAAACTGGCTTTGTGTCATGAGTCGCTCTCCATCGGACTTCCGTAACGACGCGGAGATCGAGCGACTCATGCTGCTGGTGTGGGTCATCCTGCTCGGCCCGCTCACACCAGAAGAGCCGCATGAGTATCTGGTGGCTATACGCGCACGATCCCCACGCGAACACGTTCAGGCCGAGTGAGACCGCCGCAGTATAACAGTGGTCGCGCTGCAATGAGTTTGGTAGGTATGTCACTTGCCTTAGCGTCATTATCAATGGTACGTCGCCGTCGGCCAACACGCTGAAACAGGAAGCCCATCATGAACAGGCTCATCAATAAGGTGGCGGTCATCACGGGTGGCAATAGCGGCATCGGCCTCGCATCGGCCGAGGCGTTCCTGCGCGAGGGGGCGACGGTGGTCATCACGGGACGGGACGAAGCGACCCTGACCGCCGCCCAAAAGCGACTGGGTACGAAGGTTACTGCCGTCCTGAGTGACGCCGCGAAGCTCGGCGACATCGACGCCCTGATGGCGGCGGTGAAAGCCAAGCACGGTCGTATCGACGTGCTGTTCCTGAACGCCGGTATCGCCCAGTTCGCTCCACTGGAAGCGAGCGACGAGGCGTTCTTCGATCGCCAGTTCAGCACCAACGTGAAAGGCATGTTCTTCACCATCAAGAGGGCGCTGCCCCTACTCGCCAGCGGCGCGTCGGTGATCCTCACCAGCTCTGTCGCTGCGTCGGTCGGAATACCCAACAGCAGCGTCTACTCGATGACCAAGGCGGCGGTTCGGAATCTGGCCCGGACTCTGTCGGCCGAACTGGTTGACCGGGGCATCCGTGTGAATGTCATCAGCCCCGGGCCGATCGAGACACCCATCTTCGGACGCCTCGGCCTTCCACAGGAAGCCGTGGCTCAACTGGCCGACCAATTGGCACGCGCGGTGCCGATGAAGCGAGTCGGCAAGGCTGACGAGGTTGCTTCTGTCGCGGTCTTCATGGCGTCAGACGAGAGCAGCTACATGGCTGGCAGCGAGGTCATCGTCAGCGGGGGTCAAGGCAACCTCTAGCTTGCCTCAAAGCTACACAAACGTCAGGAGACACGGCTATGAACCCGACATTAAGACAAGCGACGGAAATCGTCGCGTGGACCGCACCGCTGGAGATGGGCTGGGTCCGAATAGAGGCTGACGAGCTCCCCGCACGTTCACTGTTTTGTGAGTATCACTGTTCAGCTGCATCGTGCTGATCGCTCTTGAGCCAGTCCAGGATGTGGGGCGCACCGTTCCACGTTCAACCCTCCACCCAAGTCAGGGCGTGTCAGCCTAAGGAATGCACCATGCAGCCACAAACTGGAGTCGACGCCGTCGCGAGAACGTCGATCGCCGAAGCCCTCTCCCAGGTGCTCGCCGATTCGTATGCGGTTTATCAGAAGGCGCACCTCTATCACTGGAACGTTCAAGGCCCACGATTTGCTCCGTTGCATCAGATGTTTTCAGAGCAGTACAATGAGGTCTGGGTGGCTCTTGACCTGATCGCTGAGAGGATGAGAGCGCTTGGCGTACTGGTGCCGTGTCACGCCGTTCTCGCCGCTCGCACGACGATTCCGCCAGATAGTCAGCAAGCACTCGACGAGGACACGATGATTCGAAATCTTCTGGAGGGACAGGAAGCCCTGGTTCGAGCTGCGCGTTCCGCCTTGCGTGTAGCTGAACATGGAGGTGACCATGCCACCACCGACCTGATGACAGAACGCTGCTCACAAAGCGAGAAAGCCGCCTGGATGTTGCGATCTCACGTGCCTTGACGAGAGTGCCTTGGCATTGATCAAGCCCGAAGCATGAATGTACTGAGCATCGGACGGACAGTTGCTAGGGTTGGCGGGACGTCTGAGTTCGCGTTCGGGCTCAAGCCGTACAACGGAGGAATGACGGCGTCCCGACGGTCCGATAGCTCGCTCAGGGAGATCGGGTGTCCTTGTTTCACCAATTCCGAGATCAGATTGTCCTTGCCCAATCGCCGCACCATCTCGCTGTCCGTCCTCAAAGAAGCTCGCGCGTGCCGTGTCTGCGAGCACGCCCTTCCGAACGAGCCCCGACCGCTCCTGGCGGCCTCCGCCTCGTCCCGCATCGTGATCATCGGGCAGGCACCCGGACGCATCGCCCATGAGACCGGGGTGCCGTGGAACGACGCGAGCGGCAAGCGTCTGCGCGGATGGCTGGGTGTTTCCGATGAGCAGTTTTACGACGAGGCGCTCATCGCGCTGGTGCCGATGGGATTCTGCTATCCCGGAAAGGCGAAAGGCGGCGACATGGCCCCGCGCCCCGAGTGCGCCCCGCTTTGGCACCCGCAGATCCTCCCCAAACTCAGAAAGGTGGAGCTGACGGTCTATATCGGGAACTACCCGTTTGCGAGATACCTCAGAGAAGAGGCCGAGAGCCTGACCGAAGGCGTGCGTGCCGCTGGGAAGCTCCTTCCGACGCGCATCCTGCTCCCGCACCCTTCGCCAAGGAACCAGATGTGGCTCGCCAGACATCGATGGTTTGAGCGTGATGTTCTCCCCATGCTTCGCCGGAGAGTGACCCAACTGCTCGGATAGTCGCTCATATCAAAGGTCGCGAATGATGTTCGCGGCCCAAACATCCTCATACCGCTCCCGGTTCGCCTCGATCCACGTTCCCGCAA
>JAIEOW010000066.1 GCA_019750095.1 Phycisphaerales bacterium | reverse complement strand
GCCCCCCGCGAGCGTGGTGTCGGGGTCGTCGGAGGTGATCTCGTTGTAGTTGAGCACGAAGGCGTTGGCGGAGAAACGCCCCGCGGTGCACTTGGCGATGCCGGTGTACTCCCAGGCGCGACGGGGTGAGACGAGGGCGGCGCCGCGCTGGTTGCCGTTCTGAGCGCCGAGGTCGATGAGGAACCCAGAGCCGAGCCGATACGGCTGCTGACCGCCCGAGAGATCGAGCATGAAGTCCGACGTGTCGGAACCGATGCGAACGCCGCCGAAAGCGTTCTCGAGAGAGACGCGCCCGGAGTTGCCCTGCTCGAAGATGTCTCGGCCGAGGTTGCCGGTCGCGGCCGCGGCCAAGCCGGCGTACAGGCCCAGCGTATCCGACGCCGCGTAGTCCACGCGAACGCTCGGCACCAGCCATGCTTCGTTCCACACTCGGTCCTTGCTGTAGTTGGCGGCGGGTGCAAAGACGTCCGACAAGCCCCAGAAGCCGTTGCTCTCGGCGACGATTTGCGAACCGGCGAAGATGCCGAGCTTGATGGTCCAGGGGCCTTCCTTGAAGAGGAGCGGGTCCGTCGGTGGCGGCGTTGGTGTCGGGGTTGGCGACACAAGCGCTGACGGCGCGGGTTGGTCCGTGCTGGCGGCCGTGGGTGGTTCGCCCACGCTGTGAGCACTCTGCGCGAGGCCGACCGCGCTCTGGGCGCAGATCAACATGAACGGCGCCACGAACCACGTGTGCAGCGCCATGCCAGCGGACCCGCGCGATCGAGAAGGAGTCATGCGTCAAACCTCGCCTCAGCGTCCGGGTGTTAGTGATCCGCCGCGTTGGCGGGGCGGGAACTCCGCGAGCGACTTGGCGTGCTCCGCCATGGCGTCGCGGATGAGCCCGCCGAGGAACGCCTTCTTCATGGAGATCTCGTTGTTGATGCGGCCGCTGTGCCGCTCGAAGGGGTCCATCTTCAGGTTGAAGATCTCGGCGGCGGGCTTGTTGTAGTCAAAGAAGCCGTCGCGGACCTGGAAGTGGAACTTCCAGTGCCCGATGCGCATCGCGGTCAGTTCCGACTCGTTGTACATGAACACGCGCTCGCGGGCGGACTTCGCCTTGCCCGTGGGCGCGGTCCAGTGGTCCAGTTGGTTCACGCCGTCGATGTACACGTTGTGCTCTGTGCGCATGCGTTCAACGACATCGGGCACGCCCGCCGCCGCGGCGAGCGTCGTGAAGCAGTCGAGGTGCTCGTTGATCCCGTTGCTGACCGAGCCCGCCGGCACGCGTGCGGGCCAGCGGACCAGGAAGGGCACGCGCACGCCGCCCTCCCATGTCGTGGCCTTTTCGCCGCGGAAGGGCGTGGTCCCGCCATCGGGCCACCAGGCGCTCATCGCGCCGTTGTCGGTGGTGTAGATGACGATGGTGTTCTCCGCGAGGCCGAGCCGGTCGAGCGTTTCCAGCAGTCTGCCCACGTGCCCATCGTGCTCCATCATGCCCGAGCCGTAGATGTCGTCGCCGCCGGTGTGCTCCTTGGCGAGGAACCGCGACTCGGGCTTGAGGTGCGTGTAGATGTGCATGCGTGAGGGACAGAACCAGGCGAAGAACGGCTTGTTGGCCTGCTTGGAATCTTCGATGAACTTGATGGTCCGCGCAAGGAACTTTTCGTCCACCGTCTTCATCCGCTCGATGGTGAGCGGGCCGGTGTCGGTGATGCGCTGCTTGCCAACGCGCCCGAAACGCGGATCGACGGTCGGGTCGTCCACATCGGTCGCGATGCAGTCGAGCACGCCCCGCGGGCGGTACTTCGCGTTGAACGCCGCGTCCTTCGGCCAGTCCGGGTCTTCGGGCTCTTCCTCGCTGTTGAGGTGATAGAGGTTGCCGAAGAACTCGTCAAAGCCGTGGACGGTGGGCAGGTGCTCGTTGCGGTCGCCCAGGTGGTTCTTGCCGAACTGACCGGTGCGGTAGCCCAGGGGCTTGAGCACTTCGGCGAGGGTCGGGTCGCGTTGATCCAGTCCGATGGGCGAACCCGGCAGGCCGACGGTGGTGAGCCCGGTGCGGATGGGGAGCTGCCCCGTGATGAACGCCGCCCGCCCAGGCGTGCAGGTGGGCTGGGCGTAGTGATCGGTGAAGAGCTTGCCCTCGCGGGCGATGCGGTCGATGTTGGGCGTCGGGGCCATCATGCCGTGGCTGTACGCGCCGACGTTCCAGACGCCGACATCGTCGGGCATGATGACGAGGATGTTGGGCGGCGCGGCCTGCGCGCGGCTCGGGGCGGGGGCGGGGGTGGGCGCGGTCGTCTGGGCCGCTGCGCTAGCGCACAGGGCGAACGCCCAGGCCAGCAGGATCAAACGGGTGAGGGAATGTGCCATGTGTTGATTCTAACACAAGACCGCTGACAACGCGCGCAACGCCGCCTGAACTCACGCGCTGCAGTGCAGTCCTCCGTCCATCGTGAACGAATGCGAGCCGCCCGGGTTGGGGGTGGCCATCAGGTGCTCCGCCGCTCGCCGCCGCGCTCGTCGCGGCTGACGCCGCGCATGTCGCGCCCGCCGATGCCCATGGTGTATGACGCGGGCGGACCATGCCGCGACGCACGACCCCGCGGAGAGCCTTGGCTGCCCGATGCGGCATCCCCGCGCCACCCGCGCTCGGCGGCACCTCTCAGCGGGGGGTGCTGGGGGGCGGCAGGCCCCGGCATCAGCAATCTCTACTCAACCAGCCACAAACGCTCCACCCGCACCGAGCGCATCCAACAACTCTGAGACAAGTTCCGGCTGCTTGACTCGCTCGACCGTGCTTCGGCGCGATCTGTTCTTCAGCACCGCATCATCTCGATCCACCGCGCGAATCCAGCGCACCGCGGCGCACCAGTCCGCGCGATCGGGATCGGCCATGCGGGCCGTCTGCACCTTGGCGCGCAGGGGCAAGTCCTTCAACTTCTTCGATTGGCCCACGGGCGTGAAGTCGTTGAAGGGCACGGCCTCCGCGACGACTTCGCCCACGCCCACGTACCCATACCGGCTCAGATACGCGAACACTTTGTCACCGACCCGCAACTTGCGCACATCGTTGATCCACTTCTCGCCGCCGCCGGCGAGCATGAACCCATACTGCTTGCAGTCCTCCCAAGATCGGGCTTCATTGGAGCCATCCCCGGTGTTCATGAACCAATAGCCCGTCGGTTCGCCGGACATGCGTTTGGTCTCGCGCTGCTCCTTGGCCTGCTTACGAATGCCCGTGATGTATTCATCCGCCTCGCGGAGCGGCACGATCGTCTCGACTTCAAGGATGATCTCGTCGGCGTGGCGATACGGCCGGATGCGCACGCAGCGAATGTCCAAGTCCCACTCGCGCAGCCACAGCACCGCGGTGGTCACTTCCTTGTCAAAGCCCGCCGACACCAGCACGATGCGCACATCGAGCACTTCATCGTCGGCGGGCAGCTCAATCCCTCCGAGGAACTCTGAGAGCGCTGCACGAGCATCAGATCGCACGCCGTTGGTACCGGCGACGGTTCGCGACTTCTCCAAGGTGTTCTGATAGATGGCCACCGCGGCCTGAAAGGTCGTGCGAGACACCATCGCGGCATACCGGATCGCCTGCAACTCCATGTGGCCGCCGTCGTCACCGCGTTTGAGCTCGAACACGACCAGACGCGCCTCGCGGTCAATGCCCAGAAGGTCGATACGCCGCTTGGACTCCTCCCAGTCGCCAAACTCCTCGGCGATGATGAGCACGTCCGGAGCGACCACGCCGATGTTCGCCCGCAGCAACCGCTGTAAGTCGCCGCGTTCGCTGAGTCCCTTGTCGGCAAACGATGTATCCGGCAGCCGAAAGATCGCATCTTTGGTGAGTCGGTAGACAGGCATTACGAACATCGTACTTCGGGAAGTCGTGGGCTGCCGCCCCCCGGCACTCCCCGCCCAATCCCTCCCGGGCGTGGGCGGCGGGGCGGGATGGCCGCGCGGCGGGGGCTGCCGGTTCGCTTGTCGCGGTTGCCGGTTCACTTGTCGCGTCCGCCGATTCGCGTGTCGCGTCCGCCGACTCGCCCGTCGCGTGCGACAGGTCATCCGTCGCGTCCGCCGGTCCATGCGGAGGGCACGCCAAGCCACCTGTCGCGTGCGACTTCCAAAGCGTCGCGTCCGCCGACTGACGTGTCGCGTCCGACGGGCCGATGATCGCGTCCGACAACTGGGTTGTCATGCCGTCCGCGAGGATCGTCGCGTGGCCGCTCTGACGTCCGGAGAGGAACAGCCGCGCCCTGGCTGTCAGGGTCGAGAGCTGGGGGCCGGATTCTCCGGCTCGGCGTTGAGGCGTTCCCACGCGTCCTCCGAGATCACGGTCCGAAACCCCAGATGCTGGAGCGACGTGTCGGCGGGCGAGGCCATGCGGGCCGATGGGCGGTACGACGCGCAGTACGAGTCGTGGCACAGGAACGAGCCGCCGCGCTGGACGCGGCTGGTCGTCGAGTGCGGGTTGCGCGGGTCATGGCACACTGGGGTGGGGACGTCGGCGGCGGCGGGATCTGCCGCGGCGGCGGCGGGCTTCTTGACCAGTTTCGTGTACGCCTCTGCGTCGTACAGATCGGCACACCACTCCCAGACGTTCCCCGCCATGTCGTACAGCCCATAGCCGTTGGGCGGGAACCGCTTCACCGGTGCGGCGAGCACGAAGGCATCGCCGCCGTTGTCCTTGGCCGTGTTCTTCCAGGGGAACTGCCCTTGCCAAATGTTGGCCCGCGTGCCGTCGACCGGTTCATCCCCCCACACGTTGATCTTCTTCTCCAGCCCGCCGCGAGCGGCGAACTCCCATTCGGCTTCAGTCGGGAGGCGGCGACCAGCCCACGCGGCGTAGGCAACCGCGTCGTCCCACGAGACCTGCACGACCGGATGGTCACCCTTGCCCTCGATCGTCGTTGATGGCCCGCCGGGGTGTCGCCAGCTCGCGCCCGCCGTCCACGTCCACCAGCCCGCCGGGTTGTTCAGCGGGACAGGTCCCTTTGGCGGCGTGAAGACCAGCGAGCCGGGCTTGAGCATCTCGTCGGGCGGCTTGGGCGTGCCGGGCGGGACCTGTTTCTTGAGTTCCTCCCAATCCACAGGACGCTCGGCGGTCGTGACATATCCGGTCGCCTGCACAAACGCGGCGAACTGGGCATTCGTGACCTCCGTCGTGTCCATAAAGAACGGCCGCACCCGCACGCGGTGGGCCGGGCGCTCGTCGTCGCGGGCGAGCGGGTCGTCATCCCGCGCCCCCATCGTGAACTCGCCGCCGGGGATGAAGACCATCCCAAGGGGAGGCCCTGTGGGCGTGTGGTCGGTTCCGCTCGCCGGCTCCATAGGCCGGGGTCCGGTCGTCCCTTCAAGATGCGGCCTACTTGACGCCAGCGCACAATGCGCGCTGTCGACCGTCCTCGAAAGCGACTCATTGAGATCGTGCAGCGCCTGATCGGACACCTGTACGACACCCATCCGCGGCCGATCCAAATCAACGGTGGTCCACAGCGCGGCGGCAATCAGGATGGCGACCACGGAAGTCATCAGCGTGTTCCGGTGCCGCCCGAGAGCCGAGGCGTATCCCATGACCCCGAGCGTCAGCACCGAGCACAATCCCAGGAGCAGCATAATCAGGCCGGGCAGGTGCTTGCGCCCGGCGGCCACTCGCGCGTCATGCAGGTCAAGCACTTCGCTCACCACCGGGACCACGACGGCCACCGATCCAGGTGCGTTCCGAACCCCGTTCGACGTCGCCCTCCAGATCCGATCCTGCTCAACCGAAACCCTCTTGATCATCTCCGACGTCGGCGCGGTCGCGATCCGCCAACTGATCTCGGTGCGATGCTGGAGATACGAACGGAGCGCCGCCTTGAGTTCCGCCGCATCGACGCTGTTCAACAGGTCGGCCCGCCGATACGCGGTTCCTATCGCGCTGGCCTCGCGATTGATGAGATCCTGACGATGCATGAATCGATCCGAAGCCCCCGCAAAGCTGAAGCCCAGCAGCAGACCCAGCAGCCCCAACATGGCGCCTTGGATAGATCCCGTGTCGACCCGGGTCTCAGACGGAAGAGTGCGCATACGTCGCTTGCCCGCGCGATAGCCGATCTCCACGCACGCGAGCAGGATCGTCAAAAGGGACGGTAGGATCAGGAAGGACAACGTCGACATAGTCATTATCGAAGCCAGTACATCTTTGAGCCACGCGGCATGCAGCAGCACATCTCTCGCAGGATCGCGGCCAGACGATCCGCCGGTGCGAAATCGTCACTTTCGATCGGCAGCAGGGTATCAGGGCGCTGATGCCAGAGCCCATGAAAGATACTCCAACCGGAATCCGCTCGGGCGTGGCGGAAAGCTCGCCGCCTGACGGCGTATGCAGCCGGGGGACTCGGCTTGCCGTTTTCCAGCACAAGCCCTGCCCAATCTGCATAAAGGCATGATCGCGGACACGCACGGGCAAGCGATGACAGGAATCGGCAAGAGAGTCTGCGAGGGACTCGTGAAACCGCCGCCGAACGGGTGAGGTGCTCTATGCCGACATGCTGGGTCAGGCACGGACTGGCCGATCCCGCGCAACAGATCGCCAGGGTCGACCGAGGGGTACAGGGGCGGGCCATGACTCGCGACGACGGGAATCACGAATCGGCGCGACACTTTTCCGGGCACGCGCAGATATAGGGAGCACCGAGGTCCTTACCGCATCTCTTCGTGAAGTGCGGGCTTCCGGCGCGAGATGACCTGTGGGGACTCTGCACGCATCAGGACGCTATGTAATCACAATCGTCGGGCAGATCGCCCCGCGGCCGCATAGGGAACCAACAGTGGGACGTGTGTTGACTCGCACTGACCCTGTCACCCCAGCGGGAATCGGGGCGGGCGTAGCGGACAGGTGGCCGTCGGACGGCGTATGTAGCCGGGGGACAGACTCCGCGGATTCTCTCGACAGCCCCCGACCGATTTGCATAAAGGCAGATAGACGGACACGCACGGAAAGGCGATGACTGGAATCTGAACGAAAATCTCCCAGGGACTCGTGAAACCGCTCGCGAACGGGTTAGGTGCTCTATGGCGACACGGCATGGCGGGCACGGACTGGCCGATCCCGCGCAACAGATCGCCGCGATCGACAGAGGGGTACAGGGGCAGGCCATGACTCACGACGACGGAACTGCGGAATCGGTGCGACACTTTTCCGGTCACGCGCACATATAGGGAGTACCGAGGTCCCGCAAGACCCCGGCAAGTCTCGCCAAGTCTTCGCCGCTCCGAGTGGCCTTTGCGTAGATGGGTAGAGGACGGCCTCGACTGACTACGCACGCAAACGAACCAGCCTCCGCGACCCAACCTGCAACGACCCCACACCAGCCCACCGCGACGCCCCCCCCTCACACGGTGCGTCGCGGCTCATGTCTTTCTGCACCGTCGTGGCGATCGGGGTGATCACTCATGGATGAGATCAGAAATCGAATGGCCGATGTCGCGGTGGTCAGCGTCCGCGAGGTGGCAGAACTGCTGGGGGTCAACGCCCGCACCGTCTGGCGGATGGCTCAGCGTGGCGAGATCCCCGCGCCGATCCGGCTTGGCGAGCGGGTCGTGCGTTGGCGGCTGTCGGACCTGCGCGAACACCTCGACCGCAAGGCCGAGGGCAAGAACGTGGCTGGCGGGACGCACGCGGGACGGGGAGCGCGTCGATGAGCGTGGCCCCCGATGCCAACAACATCCCGCCGGGCACGGCCGTCCACGGCTGGCTCGCCATCGGCGGCGAGCGCGTCGACGGCGGCTGGCGCTACCACGAGCGGAACGCTCAGGGCGAGCGGATCGGCACGCTCACGCGCTGGGATGCCCCGGCAGAGGGCTGCCCTCGCTACACCACCGCCTGACAGATCGCTTGTCGCGCCCGCCGCCCCCTCCGTCGCGTTTGACGGCTCATCCGTCGCGTGCGACGACTCATCCGTCGCGTCTTCCGATTGACCTGTCGTGTGCGATATCTGAGTTGTCGCGTCCGCCGACTGAAGTGTGGCGTCCGACGGGCCGATGATCGCGTCTGACGACTGACTCATCGCGTGGCGGGTCTGCCCTCCGGAGAGAAACAGCCGCGCCCCGCGAGGGATTCATCGGCGTTTGGAGGCTCTCACATGGCCCGCTCAGGCGAACACTACATGCCCCGGCCCGATGGCGATTTCGCGGCGTGGGCGAACCACTACTACGAAGCGGTGTCGAAGTTCTACGAGGAGCAGGGGTTGGACACCGACCTCTTGTCCGCGCTCAAGAAGGCGCTGGGTGCGTGGAACGCGCTCTATCCCGCGCACGTCAAGGCCCAGGCCGCCGCCGAGGGCGCGCGGCAGGCCAAGGACGCGGCCCGCGCGGCGCTGGAGAAGGAAGTCCGGCCCGTGACCAACTTCGTGCAGGGGTACCCCAAGACGACCAACGCCGACCGCGCCGAGATGGGGATCACGGTGCGGGACACATCGCCGACGCCAGCGCCCGCGCCGTCGTCGCGCCCGCTGGCGATCGTTGATGTGGGGGGGCGGCTCACGCACCAACTGCGGCTGGTGGATGAATCCACGCCGACCCGCCGCGCCCGGCCCGCGGGCGTGCTCGGGGCCGAGGTGTGGGTGAAACTCGTGGATGCGGACCA
>JAIEOW010000033.1 GCA_019750095.1 Phycisphaerales bacterium | reverse complement strand
ATCGGCACGCTGGTCGAGCGGTACATCGCGGAGCGGAAGGACGACCTCAAGCCCGAGAGCACCCGCAAACTCCGGCAGACGGAGACGAAACTGCTGGCGTTCTTCGACAAGGACAAGTCGCTGCGGAAGATCACCTCCGAGGACGCGACGGCATGGCGACGGTCGCTCAAGGACCTCGGCCTCTCCGAGGCGGCCATCCGGACGCACTGCGGCAACGTGAAGACCATGCTCAGCGAGGCGAAGCGCCGGAAGGTCATCGACATCAACCCGTTCGACTCGCTCAAGAGCGGGCCGACGCCGAGCAAGTACACCCGGTACATCACGCCCGACGAGATCCAGCGGGTCATCGACGCCTGCCCCGACGCGGAATGGCGGCTGCTCTTCGGGCTCGCTCGGTACGCCGGGCTGCGTATCCCCAGCGAGTCGCACCGCCTCACCTGGGTCGATGTGGACTTCGAGCGGGCGCGCCTGACCGTCCATAGCCCCAAGACGGAGCGGTGGGAAGGCCACGACCAGCGGGTGGTCCCGATCACTCCGAAGTTGATGGCGCTGCTGCGGGAACGCTTCGAGACGATGCCCGAGGGCGAGACGCCGCTGGTCACCATCGGCGGCAAGGGGGCCGTCATCCGGCGGGTGCGTCGCATCTGGGCGAAGGCGAGCGTCGAGCCGTGGGCGCGGCTGTGGCAGACGCTTCGCTCGTCGTGCGAGAAGGAATGGGCCATGACCTTCCCGCAGTTCGCCGTGAGCCGGTGGATCGGGCACAGCATCACCATTAGCGGCAAGCACTACGCCAACGCCGTCCCGGATGAACTCTTCGAGCGGGCGGCGAAGGCCACGGCCTGCGCGCAGCGCCAGGCGCAGCGGAAGGCGTCGGATGGGGCCGGAAACGAGCAGAAACAGGGGAATGGCACGGATCGCACTGAAGCGCGGAACTCCGCAGATTTCCGGGACTTGCGGCTCGTTTCCGCAAGTCCCGGTGTTTCAGAAGAATGGAGCCGGGGGGATTCGAACCCCCGTGCCGGGACAGTCACGACGTCGCGTCTACATGCGTAACTCGTCTTTTAATCTCAACCTCCGTGCCCGCGACGAGGAGCATGCACGGAGATCCAGCGCCCTGTCATGTGTCGTCCTTGGCCAGGGTGCGCCACGTTTGGACCAAGCTCGATGGCTTCAATCCACGCGTCATCGAGCATCGCGCGCGGATCGGGAGGCCGTTTTTAGGCCGCCAGAGCGTAGCTGTTGTTGGCTACTGTTTTTGTGCATGCTTTTTACGTGGCCATCATGCTCCACGGCACGCAACGACGCCGATTCCCTGCCCGGTCGATCGCCAGTGTCGGCCCCAGTTGTCAAAGATCACATGATGGTACGCACGCCGCGCCCGGCAACACGCCTATTGATGCGATCTGCTACGGACAACCCTGAAACCATGCGTTCAGATAGTCGAAGATGTCCGTCACGGTGATTCCCCCGCCATTGATGTCCGAGCGCGTGTCACCGGTGAACCACGCGTTCAAAAACGCGAACAGGTCCTGCACATCGATGCCCGAAGGTGCAGTGAAGTCCGCGATACACGCGGCCTGAGCCGGAAGCGTTGCCCGTACGGCGACATCAAACACCAGCCGAGACCAGGCCTGTCCCCCTGCGACCAGCGGTGTCGAGATCGTGAAGACCATCTGCACCGAACGAGCGCCCGGTGAGGGTGTGATCACCCCCTGCCCGATCATTGTTGGTCGCTCGCCCACGCTCGCGAGCGCGAACGTGCCCGCGCATGGCCCACCGAGTTGCGCCAGCGAAAGGCACGTCGGCCCGGTTCCGGAATAGCTCACCTGCCCGGTCAAATTGCCCGTGGGGCCGGGCCCGAAGAACAGCGTCTCAAACGTGCCGCTGGCGGAGCCGGAGAGCGTTGCGACTTGATTCACCGAAGATTCCAACTGCGCCGCGCCGACGGTGACGGGAAACGGAATCGCGAGCACCACCTGCGGAATCGAGATGCGCACATTCCGCAAAAGCACGTCGCCTGCGCCCGATGCCGGGGCGGCGACGTCCAGTGTGCCGGTGACATTCACGATCTCACTTTGTGAGGTGAACCCGCCGAGGGTGATCTGTGCGGTCGTGAACGAACTGGCCTCGAGCGAGACCGACGTCATCTGTGCGCGAGCGGCCGTGCCGACGAACATCGACGAGGCCGTCGCACAGAGGAGGACGAAGATGCGAAACGCCAGGCGCACCGTTTCTCCCTGTCAAAGCCGAGCAAGCGGCGGAAGGAGTATACGGGCCTGCGAAGATTCAGCACCCGACAAACCAGGCATTCAGGTAGTCAAAGAGGTTGGAAACGCTGGGGCTTCCCGAGCCATCTCCCGCGAAGAAGGCCATCGGCGAACCTGCGAACCAGTCGTTGAGATAGGCGAAGATGTCGGGCACGCCCACCCCGCCCAACTTGTCATAATCCGCGTGGCAGCAGGGGGTTGTCGTGCCGCCGCACGTTGCCGAGGCGACGAACGCGGCCCCCGCGCCCGAACCGGCCGGAGTCGAACAGTTGGTCTGGGAGAGCGTCGCGCACGTTGCGCCGCGGCAGCAGACCCCTTCCGGCGGCGTGCACAGCGTTGGCGAGCATGCCTGGTCGGAGGTAAACGTGCCAGCGCAGAACGTGGACTCAACGAACGAGCAGGACCCGCCCAGGCAACATGCACCGACTTCGCGGATGCGGATCTGATAGTTGCCTGGCGTGCCGCTGGTCCATGTCGAAAGACGGATCAGATGGGTCGCGCCGGCGACGAGGCGGGTGGAGTCGATCGTCGCGGCGGTCGCCGCGCCGGCGGCTCCACCGGGGCCGGGTTCGAGGGTTCCGCCAATGCACGTGTCGTCATCGCACCCGCGCGTGCCGACGATGGCGTCGAGTGCGAGCTCCTGCAGATTGCCGCAGGTGCTTGATGCGCTGAAGACGGTGAGGATGTCGTCTTGCGGCGAGCCGCAGGTGCTGATGCGATAGAGCGCGGTGGTCGTTGGAGTGAAGCTGAACCAGACGCCGAAGCGTGAGTCGAGCTGGCAAGACGGTGCGGGGCCATCGGAAAGGTCCGGATCGATCGCCGCGGCGTTGGAACCGATGTAGAGCTGATCCAGTGAGAGCGTGACGGCGTTCAGGCACGAGTCATTGACGGGCACGCCGCAGGTGCTCGGTGCGCACGTCGCGGCGGCGTTGATGGTGCCGCCGAACGTGCCTGTGCAGATCGATGGGGCGAGCACGACGCACGCATTCGAGCCGATGCAGCACGCCGACAGCACCGGGCAGGTGTTTGGCGAGCAGGTGGAGGTTGGTCCGCCCCAAGAGCCGGTGCAAGCAGTCTGAGCGGTGAGCGAGCACGAGCCGCTTGGGGCGCAGCACGCACCGAGGATGGAGGTGCTGGTGGCAAGCACGCTGACGTTGCCCGAGTTGAAGGTGCCGTAGCTGAAGACGCGGACATAGACGAGTTGGCCCGCGTTGAGCGTGGCGGTGGCGTAGCTGGTGAGGGTCGAGTTGCCGCAGGCGGGGCTGCCCGCGGGGCGGTCGTCGTTGCACGAGATGCTGGTGACGGTCGGGCTGAGCGCGGCGCAGTCGGAGGTGGTGACGATATCGAGCGCGGTGTCAAAGTTGCTGGCGCAGGAGTCAAACGTGTAGACGCCGGTGGTAGGGGGGACGATCGAGAACCAGACGCCGCGCGAGGCGTTGGATTGGCACGCGGGCGTCGGCTCATTCAGCAGCGCGTTCGCGTTGCTGATGGGCGCGCTGGGCACGCCGAGGGAGAGCACGATCGCGCCCGAGCAGCGATCATTGATCGGCGGCGTCGGCACGATGCTGAGGGCGATGTTGCCGGGGCCGGTGCGGGCCTGAGAGTCGGTGATGGTCACGGGAACGATCTTGGCGCCGGTGGCGATCGATGGCCCGACGGTCACATTGGTGGACCAGACCGAAGACGTGCCGACGCGTGAAAGCACGCGATTGTCCGGCGAGGGCGCACCGGAAAGCACGCTGACATTGGCGACCACGGAGGTGATGCCGCTCAGCGTGTCGCCCGCGGCGGGCGTGACATCAACACTGAGCGTGGTGGTTTGCGTGGGGCCGACCTGATTCGGTGCTGCCGAGCCCAGTCCGCTGGGAAACGGCGCGGGAGTGAGCGTGAAGCGGAACCAGCGGATGTCGCCGACGGGATTCGAGAACGACGCGGACCCGATCGCAAGGGGACTGCCGAACTGATCGGTGATGCCGACGTTGGACTGCGTGAACCCGGACCCGTTCACGACGCTTGATGCGATTGCATCGGGGAAGTCGAGCACGTTGCCGGCCTGAAAGTCGCCGACCGGTGCGGCCTGGTTGCTCGCGAGGTTGTATCCGCCGAGCGCGAGGTGGTAGGTGCCGGGCGGCAGATTGCGGATGAATCCCGCGCCGACGGTGGCGCCATTCAGCGTGCCGCCGGCGCCGGAGAGCACGTTGTCGGCCGCCGCCCCGGGCACGGGATTGAACTGGGCGTCGTAGAGCGAAATCTCGGAATCCAGGAACCCCGCGTTGTTGGAGGTCTGGATCAGCGTCTGCCCGGCGTAGAGCGTGCCGGGAATGTCGATGATGGTGACGGGCGAACTCGTCAGCGTGATCGTGTACGGCGCGGTGGTGATGCCAAGGCCCGAGACGCGGGCATAAACCTGTTCCTGCTTGCCGAAGCCATACCAATAGACCGCACGCGGGGGATTGGTGATCGTGCTGCCCGTGCTGAAGATGGCTTCGGTCTGCGCGAACGAGCCGGTGGGGGAGGTGAGCCCGATGAGCGACAGCGTGTGTCCGGCGGTACCGGAGGTTGAGAGTGCGATGACGTGGCGATAGACCCCGGTGGGTGCCGCGGCGGTGCGCAGACGCCAGTAGTCGTAACTTCCCGGGCCAGCGAAGCTCGATGCCCCGGTGGTGGTGCCGACGGCCTGGGCCGCCATGCCGCCGACCAGGCCATCCAGCGTGGCGAGTGTGGCGGCGGACTTGGCGTCGTTGGGCTCAACTTCAAGAGTTTGTGCAAACGACGAACTCGCCGCCCAGAGAGCGAGGAGACAGATGATCGCACGAACCGGCAGGCAGGTCGGCATGGGCATTCCGGAGAGTCTGAAGTGAGGCCGTTCAAACTGATGATGCGGGTCGCGGACCCTGGGAACCGTTCTTTACGCACGAGCGGCGAGATTGGTCGCTGAATCTGGACATTTTGCACGGCTGAAGGGCAAAAGGCGAGCGGAAGTTCGCAAATCGCACGTTATCGAAAATCTGCAAAACCAATGAAAAGCTCAGAGAGGGAGGCCCTTCGGGGCCGAAGGCCTCTGAGAGCGGTTGCAGTGCGGCAGGCGGTCAGCAGCCGCCGGCGAACCAGGCGTTCAGGAAGCTGAAAATGGTGTTCACATCGGGCGGCGGCAGGGTGCCGTCGGTGCCGAAGTTGGCCAGGGGCGAGCCGGCGAACCAGTCATTCAGAAACGCGAAGATGTCGTTGATCGTGACCCCGGCGGCTTTGTCATAGTCGGCGAGGCAGCACGACGCGCTCACGGGGCCGAAGTCGCAGATCGCTGAGCCGGCAGTGAATGTCGCGCCCGCGTTTAGCGCAGGGGTGCACGCCAAGGGATCGAGCACGGCACACGTCGCGCCGCGGCAGCAGACGCCCGCGGACACCGGGCAGGGGTTCGGCGTGCACACGCCGGCGTCGGTAAATGTGCCCTGACAACCCGCCGCGTCGGTGATGGTGCACGAGCCGGTCGTGCAGCACGCGCCGAAGCTTGCCACCGCGGAGACACTGAGCACAAACGGCTGACCCGTTGGCGTCTGTCCGAACGTCGACACGCGAATGAGATAGGGCTGGCCCGCGACGAGCATCGCCCCGGCGATCCGGGCGGCCAGCGTACTGCCGGGCGGATTGACGCCATCGCACGAATCGTTGTCGCACGCGATCGGGATGAAGCTGACGCAGTCTGGCGACGTGAAGATCTGCAGCACCGAGTCCTGGTTTGAGCCGCAGGTGCTGAGGGTGTAGGACGCGGTCGCCGGGGGCACAAAGACGAACCAGACGCCTTGGCCCGAGTCCGAGGCGCAGGTGGCGGGCGGCCCATCGTTGGAAGTCGTTGCTTCGCAGTTGGAGGTGGGGATGGATGCGCCCAGGGAGATGGGTGTTGCCCCCGAGCAGGAATCGTTCGGCGCGGCGGGGCAGGGATTGCTCGTGCATGTCGTGCCGGGTCCGCCCCAGACGCCGGGGCAGGTGGCTTGGAGCGCGATGAAGCAGCATGCCGCGGGCGTGCAGCACGAGCCCGGCTGCGGACAGGGATTTGCGGTGGAGCACGTGGTCTGGTCGCCCAGATAGACGTGGCCAGCGCCGCAGTTGCTTGCGCCCGCGACCAGCGAGCACGTGCCCTGTGGCGAGCAGCACGCGCCGGTCACGACGCCCGCGGGATAGACGGTGAAGCGGAGGAACTGAATATCGCCGATCGTCCCAGGTCCGAAGTTGAGCGGGATGATCACGGGGGCGTTCAGGGCGTCACTGAGGATGACGTTGGCGACGCCAGTGGAGTTCGGCCCTGTCGGATTGACCTGGCTGTTTGCGAGCACGTTCGGAAAGTCGAGAACCACGCCGGAGCGAAAGTCATCATCGGACGGGCTGGGCAGGTTGTTGGCGAGATTGAATCGCCCCACCGCGAGCGTGTACGTGCCCGGCGCAAGCGACCGAAGCAGTCGAGAGGTCACGCTCGGCGTCCCGAACTCGTCGTCGTTGCCAGCTCCTGGAATGGCGTTGAGATCAGCGTCGTACAGCCAAACGTCGCTGTCGATGAGAAACGCGCCGACCTGAGCAACGCGGATCTCGATCTGTCCAGCAACAAGCAGGGCCGTGGTCGAGGTTGGTGCGATCGGCGTGGACGTCAGTGAGCAGAGATATGGAGCGGTGGTGGCCGCCAAACCCTGCACGCGGCAGAAGATCTCCTCCTGCTTGCCGAACCCGTACCACGCGATCGCGCGCGGCGGGACGGTGCCCGTCGCGCTGGTTTGCGCGAAGGCATCCATGGTGCCGATGATCCCTGCCGTCTGGCTGAGCCCGCGCAGGGTCAGCACGTGACCCGATGTGCCGGAGGTGGTGAGCGCGAGCACGTGGCGATAGATCCCGACCGGCGCGGGTTGGGTACGGATGCGCCAGGTGTCAACGCTGGTCGGGTCCGTGCTTCCGACGGTGGTGGCGGTGCCGGTGCAAAGTCCTGTGAACTGGTTGACGCCAGTGCCCCCACCGGCAAATCCGTTGAGCGTGACGAGGGTCGCCTCAGATTTGGAGGAGTTCGGCTCGATCTCCAAAGTCTGCGCCTGGAGAGCGTTTCCCAACGCCAGCCCGATACAGGCGGCGAACGCAGCGGCAAGGTTTCGCGGGCGGGTCAACATGGACCGTGGATGCTCGGCACGAAATCACGAGAAGACCGAACGACTGAACGGGAGAGCGACTCCCCGACTTCCGGTCGTCGCTTTCCGGTCTTGGGGGCGGGCGACGAGCACGAGGCGGCGGACGACTTGGCCGTTGAACGTTGCGGACTTGAAATCAATCCTAGCGGGCAACTGGTGAGGTCGAGATCAAGATTTAGCAGTTAATTCTGAGAACACAAGCAAAGTTGGCGTGAGCGCCCCAAGCGGGGACAGATTGGTTCGCCGAAGGCGTGCAAAAAAGAAGAGGCCCCCGCCCGAGATGGGCGGAGGCCTTGAAGATGCGGGTTCTGGAGAACCGGGGGCTTAGCAGCCGCCGGCGACCCAGGCGTTGAGGAAGCTGAAGATGTCGTTCACGTCCGGGGCCGTGGTGCCATCGCCGCCGAAGTCGGCGA
>JAIEOW010000005.1 GCA_019750095.1 Phycisphaerales bacterium | reverse complement strand
TCAGCCTCGCCGCTGAGGCCGCGGGCTCGGCGAGCCCGAAGGTCTGCTGCCACTGGTCGTAGTTCAGGATCGGCGGCTTGGTGTCCAGCGTGAGCGTCACCACATCCCACTCGGGGTGTGTGGTCTGCCACGCGTGCCGCCACGCCGTGAGACGCTCCTTGTCGGGAGCCTCGCTGAGGTCCGCCGTGTAGATGACCTTCGGAATCACGCCTTTGCCTCCTCTTCGATGCCGCTGCTGAGACTGCCCACGCCACTCTGCTGCCACTTCGCCGGAGGCACACCCTCCATGCCGCCCTCGATGAACGACGATGCGCCTTCGCCGAGCGCCACCGACTGCTGGGCGCTGCCGGAGCCCGAGCCGGAACCGGGCGGGCCGGAGCCGCTGTCGCTGCCGCTCGATGAGCCCGACGAGCTGCCGGAGCTCGACCCGGAACTGGATCCCGAGCTCGACATGGACGAGCCGCTGGACTTGCCGCTGCCGGAGCCGCTCCCGCTCGAGGAGCTGGACCCGGATCCAGAACTCGACCCCGAGCCCGACGACGACCCGGACCCGCTCTGCTGCGTCGCGGGCATGTCGTTGTGAATCCACACGCCGCCCGCCAGGAACACGTTCAGCCCTGGCACATGCACGGCCACGGTCGTCACACGCTCGCCCGATCGCTCAACCGTTTCGACCAGCTCCTCGCTCAGGTCCTGACGCACGAGCGCATCGCCGACTTGCACGAACTCCGCCGACGCGAAGCCGATCTCCTCGTTGCGTTTGAGCAGCACCGGGTGCTCGGGCGTCAGGCGCAAGCGACCGTTGATGGTGACGAAGCCCTCGTGCGTGCCGAGCTTCACGCTGCCGACGGTGCCGGTGACGGGCGTGAGCGCCGCCTCGGCCCAGGGACGGAGCCACTGGTACTGAGCGCGCCACGGCACATCGCGGTCCAGGCCCGCCACGTCGAGCGCCGCGATGCGGTCGCCCGGCTGGAGATCCTCGACCGGCCTGATCGATCCGTCGGCCAGCACCACGGGCGTGCCCGCGAGCACGCAGTTGGAACCCGGCCCGGAGCCGCCGGGACCGCTGCCGCCCGGGCCAGAACCACCCGGCCCAGAGCCGCCAGGTCCGGAGCCGCCTGGACCCGACCCACCGGGTCCGCTGCCGCCGCCGCTCGATCCGCCACCACCGGACGACCCACCTCCAGAAGAGCCGCCGCCCGATGAACCACCGGACGACCCGCCCGACGACATACCGGAACTACCACCAGACGACATGCCCGACGACGCCCCCGAGCTCGCGCCCGAGGACATGCCGCTCGAAGCGCCCGAAGAACTCCCACCGCCGGAGCTGCTCATGCCCGACGAGCCCGCGCTCGTCGGCGTCTGCGACGAGTCGGTGGTCATCCCGCTGGATGACATCGGGCCACTGCTCGACGGCGTGTGCGTCGTCCCCGGCGTGTTGCTCGTGAACGCGCCGGTGGTGTAGAAGGTGAGCGTCGGTGTGCCGCCCGGGCCCGTCGTGTAGATCACGTCGCCGGTGGTCGAGTAGCTCGCGGGCATGCTCGGCGTGCTCGTCGGGGTCGAGTACGTGCTCTCGGGTGTCGAGCCCGACGGCGTCGAGTAGTTACTCGACCCGCCGCCCTGGGGAGCACGGCCCGTCGCCCAGACCGGGATATAGAGGTAGTAGCGTGTGGGGCCGTCGCTCATCGTGCGGCCTCCTGAGGCTTCACATTCGGCTCGTACCAGCCCTGCGTGTTCACGGGCTTGCCGCACTCGGCCGACGCGGCCGCGACAGCATCGGCGAACTCCATGCGCTCGAAGACCTGCAGCTTGCTGCCGGGCGAGCAGTTCACCACGCGGAAGCGGTGCTTCTCGAAGTGTGGCTTGAGGGCCTCGAAGCGCCGGGCCAGCGAGTCATACAGCACGTTGTTGTGCCGGATCGCGTTGGCGGCCCGATTCTCGGCGAAGGCGTACTTGCGGTCCTCGGCCATCTTGAAGTCGCAGCCCAACAGGTACACCGTACTGAAGCCGAGGTAGTGCAAGAGGCGGAGTGCCACGAGCATGACCGAGCGCTTGCCGGTGATGCCCACCCCCCACGAGTCTGGGTTCTTGGCGTCGTTGCCCGAGGGGACGCTGTCTCCGATCAGGAACCGCTCATGGTCGAAGTGATCCGCACGGCGGAAGAACATGACGCTGGGCATCTGTCGGACCCGAAACGCGCTGTTGCGCATCGCGCCGTCAGCGCCCTGGATGCGGAGCCGCTTGTCCCACATGCACGTGGGCGCGAACTTCAAGATGCCCGGGTCCTTCCAGCCGCCCCCCATCGATGAAGCGGCCCCGCTTGAACGACAACGGCCCCAGCATGTGCCGGGGCCGTTGGGACGAATCGAAACGTGTTGCACGCGTTACGCCGCTTTGCGCTTCGCGACGGCTTGCGGGTCGATGGTGCCGATGACGTGACCATCCACCATCGCGCCAAACGCCCCTCCGCCACCGGGGATCGCGCCGAAGTAGACGACAAGGTTGTCCGTCGGCGTGCTCACGGCAGAATCGCGGTGGGCGCGGACGCTGTAGACCACCTGCGTCAAGCCACGCGGGACGGTGACGTCGGTAAAGTCTTTGGCCGCGACCGCACCAATCTGGAGAGGCATCGACTGGGACGGCAACTGCCGCCAGATGCTGAAGAACTGCCGCTGCGCGATCGAACCCTTCCACGTCAGACGCATGGTCCCATCGCTGTTCATCACGGCGGACAGATCGGTCGGAGCCACCGGTGGGCCCGCCGGAGTCGGTGCAGCGGGTTCCGGGACGTTGGCGAGAACATACACATTGGGATTATTGGTCGTGTCGGCGTACGCCTTGATGTTCTTGATGAGATCACCGCCAAGGCTCTGCATGTCGCGCACGGTGTTGTAAAACCGTTGCGTCGCGGCCTTGGCGGCATCCTGCGCCGTCTTCTGCGCGTTGAACGCGTCGCGGGCAGCCTTGGTCAGGCTCGTCAGGTTTGTCACCTGTGCGGGCGTGACGCCGATATTTGCGGCGTTGGTGGCCCACGTTGGATTATGAGCCTCGTAGAACTCAACCTTCTCGATTCGCGTGCTGGGGACGACGGGCATGGTGTGCTCCTTGGTATTGAGGCTGGTTGATGACGGCTTGCGCCCACTTGGCCGAAACACGATTGCGGGAACTTTGGTGCATCCGAACATCGGATGTGGTGCAGCATCGGGGAGGCAACAGCAACTTCGACCCATCGTGATCGAGTCATCATGCAATTGGTCGGCCTCAGCACAACATGGCCAGTTCACGGCCCGCACAGACCCCCCGCCCCGACCAAGCAACCGAGATTGCCTTGATGATCGGACGCGCATCGGGATCGCGTGCGGGTGCATGCGCTTCGCCGAGTGTCATGCGAGGTCACCGGGCCGATGTGCATCGGCCGCGTGCATGACGAAATGGTCGTCGTTGCCGCCGATTCTCGCACCGAACACGCGACAACGCCAGCCGTTGCCGCGTGCCACGCCACTCCGCACGAAGGTTCGACAGCCAAAGTCGCCCACCATGTCAACGAACGGGCGCATACGTCCATCGCATCGATCAAGCCGACCGTCGCACGGCCGTCCCGCACTCAGGACAAGCTTCGCCCTGAACCCAAGGGCCGTACCCGCACGCTTCGCACAGCCCGCGACTCCTGCGGGATCGCGCGCGCATCCACTGCCAAGTCAGCCAAACGCCTCCGTATACAACAGTGTCGACCAGCAGCCCGGGAGCAGGCAGTATGGGCCATGCGAAGTTGGGTCGCCAAGGAAGTGCGGAAAGCTGGCGTCCAGATGAAATGCCGACCGCCAACGCCGGAGTGCTGGCGGTCGGTTCAAGATACAGCGAACCCAGCGAGCCCGTTGGAAAGCCATATGGAATAAACCATGCGCGCCTTCCAAACAATGATCTCGGGAGCGGCCATCCCGGAATATTGGCCGGGCGAAATACTGCAGGACCGCCCGCTGGGCCAGGTCCCATCGTGGCACCAAGCGAACCCCACCCGGCATCGAAGAGCGATACAAACAACGCTATCACAGCACCGAGAAGCAGCGCGCGAAACCACTTACGATGGGCGGTTGACGCTGCCATTACCAGTTGAATGGCAGGCAGAGAATCTCTTGGGTTGGCGTTGGATTGGGTGGTGCGGTCGTCGGACAAGACCCACAAGTACCAAGCGGGACCGACGGCTCGGAGAAGCCCCACGTCTCAAACGTCATGCAGCACTTATCGATGTAGGGAACGGTGACCCAAGTGATCGTTGGTGGCAATCCCCACTTGACGATCGGCACGCTGACGGTCCGGATTCGATTCTGGCAGGCGTAGTAGTATCCGGCATTGAAGTCGCAATTGCCGGTCGCAGGGTTGAAGCTTGATCCTGGGCAGGAATCCCACCACCATCCTGTGCCCGGCGTCCAGGGAACAGTTGTCGCGGGTGGTGTTGCGGGGGCCTGCTGCCCTGAGCATGCCTCGCCAACATGGGCTTGGAACTGAATGCCAAAGTTGACCGCCGAGGCGGTGCCGTCTGCGGCTGGCATCGTTTGCGCAGCCTCAATGCTCTCGGCAAACTTATTGAGGAACATGTCGGTCGAGCAGATGAACGTCTGATCCTCGATGGGGACGTTGGCGGCCTTGTACCCAATGTCTGCGAGAAAACTGATAATCTCTGGGCGAGATGGGGATTCCACAACTACATTGAACAGCGGGTCCGTCGTCAAGATGCCCTTCTCGTAACCCTTGGGCAACTCAGGCACGATGGCGGGATACTTCAAATCCATCGTGGGCCATCGATAGTCATACTGGTCGGCAATCGCCGCGTCGGCCTTCACGGCCTCGATCGCCCTCCATTGATCGTTCGACTCCCATGCCTTGGACGACCATGATCCGCCCTCGCCAGGTTGGTACCAGACGGCGACGATGTTGTCGCCAACTGCAGCGGTTTTATCTCGCAAGGCGAGCACACTGTGGACCGCCCGTGTGTCATTGGCACCATCGCGAGTGATCGCGACCAGATGCCAATCGCCAAGCACGACATGAAAGGGCAACGGCCTCGTATCGGCCATCGCAACATGGGCCGCAGCCAGGGTGGCCACCACCATCGTCACTCGAAACTTCGTTGACATGAAAATGCTCCTAACGAGTCCGCGCCCGGGTCTCGCTATTTCAATCTACGGCATCTAGGTAATCCTGTCAAGCAAAATGAACCCATCCATCATTAAGATTGCATCGGATAGGCCCCGGCGAGCGAATCGGCGACACTCAACCTGCGGGGAGGCGGAGGGGATCACCGGATCGGACTTTGCGAAGGTCGTCAGGCATGATTGAAGGGACTCAGATCCCCAATGCTCCAAAGTTGGCGTCGTCGTACACGCGCTCGACATAGGCGGCGATGGGTTTCTTGATGATCGCGCCGGACCCGGTGTCCTCGGCGTCGGCGTACCGGACCCACAGGTACTCCCACCCCTTCTTGTTGATGCCGGTGATGGAGCCGACCGAGAGGCCGGTCTCGTTGGGGCTGGCAGCAAATCGGAAGGTGATCTCCCAGTCGTCGTCGGGACCGTCGCCGCGCTTTGAGCCGCTCGCCCCAAGGAACAGCACCTCGCCGGGCGCAAAGCCCTTGAATGCGCCGGTGTTGGTTTTGCCCGTGCAACTGAAGATCGCGCCCTTGTACGACGCGGTCACCTGCGCATCGCTGAAGTAGTGTGTCTCGGAGAACTGGTACACGGGCACGGTGATGTCCACACCATCGACGCCGTCGGCGGTCACACCGATCGCCCCGCCGAAGTCCGGGGCGGTCGATCCCGACGCCGCCCGCGCCTGCACCGTGTCTTTGCTCTGGGTGATGTGCTGCGTGCCACCACCGGTCTCGAAGTTGAACGATGCCTCACTGGGCGTGGGGTTCCCGCCGCTGTCACTGGAGCCGTAGCGCACGGTCACGTCCCAGAGCTGCGGCCCCAGCGGTTCAATCTGCACGTTCTGCCGGGCCAGACTGTCGTAGGTCGCGGGCGAGGCGGTCTGCGCCGCGTTGCGGGCCACGAGATCATCCGCGGTGCCGCGCACGATGTACCCGAGTTCCGCAGAGGACTGCGAGACTTGGTTCGCCTTGGTGGAGCGGCGGCTCTCGAACTTCTCAAAGACCTCGACCGGCACGAGTGATGACCTCCTTCCTTGGGGTGGGGATCAGGCGAACCGCATTCCGTTGTCCACGCTTGCATCGAGAAGGCGCTTGGTGTTCTTGGCGGTTGTCTCGGTGGCGGTGGCCGTGCGCTCGGCGGCGTCGCCACCGGTGCCAAGCCCCGACACGGCAGCGGAACTGAACGTGCCCGTGACGCTGATGCCCTTGCCGATGGCCGCACCGAGGCCCGACAGCCGGTCCTCGAAGTCGGCCATCAGATCCCGCTGCGGGCGACCTGGTCCCTTCCCGGCGTCTGCCCTCCCTATCCACAACCGTCACAAACACATTCTCTGCCCAAGAACACCCCGGATTGCCCTCGAACTTCTGGTTAACAGCCCTGCGCTAACGGCCTGAGAACCACCTCTCGGCCCCACCCGGAGCGGCGGCTTTGCTGCAGCCAGCGGTGTACAAATACTCCATCCCCCACCGATGCTGCTCTTCAAGGCGTCGCGGAAGAGGTTCGGCGTCGCCCGGTGTTCTTGGCTGGCGGCGCAGCCGCCAACCTTGCACAATAGAGCGATGTCGAACCTCTTCCGCCGCCTGTTCGAGGCTTTGGTTTACAGCTCCGAGGACGACCTGCGTCGGCAGATCCAGTACCTCAAGGCCGAGAACGAGATCCTCCGGGCCAAGATCAGCGGCCCGGTCCGGCTGGAACCCGAGGAACGTGCCCGGCTGGTCAAGCTCGGCAGGCCGCTGGGGAAGGCCATCAAGGCGCTGATCTCCGTGGCGAAGCCCGAGACGTTCCTGCGCTGGGTGCGGGAGGCGGACAAAGTCACGCCGCGTAAGAAGGGTCGCGGAAGCCGGGCCGCCCGCGCACGCCCGAGGACATCCGGCGGCTGATCCTCCGGATCGCACGCGAGACCGGTTGGGGCTACACCCGCATCACGCCGGTGCAACTCCCCTTCCGCTCACCCAACCTCAACGCGCACGTCGAGCGGTTCATCCAGAGCTTGCAGAACGAGTGCCTGCGGAAGTTCCTGATCCTCGGGACCAGGCACCTGGATCATCTGGTGATGGAGTATGTCCAGCACTACAACCTGGAGCGGCCGCACTCGCGGATCGGGCACAGGACGCCGGCGGGGCGAGCCCCGCCGCTGCGGATAGCGAAGAGAGATAATCTCGATGCTCGCGGCATTCTCTGCTCAACACGCCTGGGCGGCGTGCTCAGGCACTACCGGCGTTCGGCGGCGTGATGGTCATGGCCGTAGCCGACCGCACACTGTTCGACGCATCACGCCCACGTCCTGGCGCTGATCCTCTCCACCACCGCCCACGGCGCAATGTGGTCGAGGTATCTGGCCGT
>JAIEOW010000062.1 GCA_019750095.1 Phycisphaerales bacterium | reverse complement strand
GCCGCACCCGGCCGCGGCGGACGTCACTCGACTCGCTCCGCGGTTGCTCGCGGTGCGGGTAAATGATCAGAGGTTCCGAATAACAAATATGAGGCGTGACAGGTCAGGCGGACCGGGAGCAGACTGCCGTGGGCCACATCCGCAATCAATACCCGCCCGACACCGTCAAATGGCGCAGAGTGGTAGCTGCAATTGCCGAAGGTGAGGGCGTGGCCTCTGTTGGCGAGGCCACCATGGCAGCTGCCGAGAAGGGCCTCGCGCTTGCGCGACAGGACCGGGGCCTGAGCCGCGTTGTCTACCTCTTGGCCCAGATGGTGAATGCAGCCCGATCGACCGACTTCGAAGGCTGGCTGGAGCGGAATGGGCTGGGTCGCGAATCTGCGGCGTCACCACTGAGCTTGATTGCCGGCTTCGCGGAATCGATGGATGTTTACCTTCGCGCAAAGCGCAAACGCACTGACATCGGGGAGATGGCGCAGCTTGCCGCCACGGAGACGCTCGGAGAACTGGTCTCGCAGCACACCAGTGGTCTGTGGGGAGACTCGACGCAAACCGTCCAGGCGGCGCTGACCCAGTTCTCAACGCCAGCTGGCTTCGGTGTTCTGGCGCAGCGGTTCTTCGGCAGATTCACCGAGAGATATCTGGGCTACCACCTCAGCCGAGAACTGTCGCTGCATGTCGGGGTCAGCCAGCGGTTCTCCGACCCCGCGGCGCACTCGGAGTTCCTAGATAAGCTTGGGGCGCACTGCCGGGAAGTCGCTCAGATCGTTGAAACCTTTGCGCCAGGTTGGTACAGCAAGTCCAAGTTCGAAACGGGCTTGTCGGAGCGTTCGGCGGCGGGTTTCACCGACTACTGCCTGGACAAACTGCGTAGCGAGATCAAGCGCCGGGGCGGGGCCGATGGTCGATGACTACCGCATCCTCTGCGGGGAAGCGACGGAGAGCTGCCCACGCGGCGCGCATGCTGCCGTTCACCGCTTGAGGCTTGGCCACGGCGAGAGCAGGATCAACCTGGATTTCACTTCGCTGAGCGAACCTCTTGTAGCGCGTCTGCCCTCGGTCGCCGCCGACCTCGCCGAGATCGCAGCCTACGTGTTCACGGCTGATCAACTCTGCCGGCGCGGGGGGGAGAGCGAGTTTGAGTACGGAAAAAGATGGCGACGCCGCTTTGTCTTTGATATTCCCGTCCGTGAACCTTCGCATTGGTCCAGCAGCGCAGTGAACAATGCCCTCTGCGCGGCCTTGAACTTCATGTCTGACGAGGATTTTGAGTTCAACTTCCGGAAGGCGGATCGACCTACCCCTCTGCCGGACTACTTGTTCTCAAGGGCCAGCACAATGGACCCATCGGACATCGAAGAGGTCATGCTCTTTTCCGGCGGCCTGGACTCGTTTGCCGGCGCCGTCCAAGAGATACTCATAGGGCGGCGCAAAGTCGCATTGGTGAGCCACGTATCGACCGAGAAGACCGGCAAGCCTCAACGCGAATTGGTGAAAGCCATACTCGCAGCGGCGCCACCGGGGACGCCCGCACCCTTGCACGTTCAGGTCAACCTCAACAAGGAAAAAGCTCTTGGCCGGGACAACACCCAGCGCACACGCGCGATGGTCTTCGCAGCCTTTGCAGGGATTGTCGCGATGTCCCTCGGGCGCAACCGAGTCCGCGTGTTCGAGAACGGGGTCATCAGCATCAATCTTGCCACCAGCCTCCAGATCGTGGGCGCTCGGGCAAGTCGGACGACGCACCCCAAAACCCTACATCTGCTGTCGGATCTGCTGACTTTAGCTCTCGGCCAAAAGATGACGTTGGAGAATCCGCTCCTGTGGAAGACCAAGACGGACATCCTTAAGGACATCAAATCAGCCGGGTATGCACGTCTTTGCGCTCAGACGATCAGCTGCGCGCACACCATTGCGCGAACGATCCAGCACCCGCACTGCGGGCGGTGTTCCCAGTGCATCGATCGCAGGCTTGCCGCGATCGCCGCGGGATACACCGAAGAGGAGGACCCTCCAGAGTCATATGCGGTCAAGTTCGATTCGCGGCTGGTTGACAACCGGGACGTGACGCAGTTCGAGCGATACGTCGGCACGGCCCTGCGGTTTGCTCGGCTGCCGACCGACCCCGCGCTGTTGCAGGGGCACGGCGAGATCGCGCGGGTACTGCGATATGCAGCGGAGTCGCCAGAAAAGAGCATGAAGGAAGCCGTCAAGTTGCATAAGCGTCATGGCGAGCAAGTTGTTGCGGCGGTGATGAGCATGATCGGTGCGCACACAAGCGAGTTAATCGCGGAAACGGTCGATGGCGAGTCACAGCTCGCGATCGCGTTGGGGCTTCTGCACCCAAAGCGACCGGCGGTCACGCACACGAAGTCGGTTGAAGCGCCTAGCGCGAGCACGTTCGCTGAAGGGTTGACGATGCAAGTTGAGAGGGACCGATTCAGGATCTCTCAAGGTGGAGTGTCGGTGCAACTGGGCAACACGAATGTCTTCCGGCTTGTAGAGTGTCTCGCCGAGAAACAGAACACATTTGTGTCCTATGCCACGATTCGTAGCCGCGTGTGGTCGGAGCAGAAGGTGACCGACGGCGCGATTCATCGGGTGGCCAGCCAGCTCCGAGGAAAGCTCAAACAGCTTCCGGGTGTCTCGCTTGATGGCAGCCAAGAGGGCCATTACTGCCTGCAAGTGTCAGCCAATCGTCAGCCATGCGTCAGCGTGGTGTAAGCGGCCGGAGGCATCGTGTTCTTCAAGCGTGTACCGCCGAAGTGGCGGGCCGCCATGGAGAACAGACATGCCGCACATCGAATCGTTGTCATCTTCCCGCAGTCGCTTGGTCCGCACCTGCCAGGAGCTCAACTTCGGCCGGATCGTGAATCTCAAGGTTGAGCGCGGCGAGCCCGTCTTCGGCTCGGGGACGGCCGTGATCCGCGAAGTGAAGTTCGGGGCCGACAACACCCCGCGCCGCGAGGCGGAACTGTCTAACTTCAAACTCCGCGACGTCGTCCGTGAGCTGCTTGATCATCTTGATCAGATTGGCGACGGAGTCATCGACGAGTTGGTCATCAAGCACGGGCTGCCGTTCTCGATGACCGTCCGAAGCACACGCTGATCCTCGCTCCGCGCTCATGCGCGAGAGCGATCCCATTTCCATCGTGACCTTGAACATCTGAATCGATTCACCGCATGACGTGCGGCCGCAGAGCGGAGGCGTCGTGGGTGCCGAACACCGGCATACCGCGTCACCACTGCTCTTTGGCCGTCGTTTGGCACCCGCTGCGCGCACTCCGCTCCTCGACCGCGAGGAGCGCACATGTCCTGTGCTTTCGCAAGCGCCTCGGGCCCCGTCGGTCCGTTCTCGTTGCAGACCACTCACCGAATCGAAAGTCGCGTCCACCGCCTCGTCCGCGTCTTTTGCCTCCAGGCCGATGACGCAAGCGACCTCACCCAGAGCCTGTACCTCCGTCTGCTCACGGCGTGCCGCAACGCCGGGATCGTCGGCAGTGTTCCCGACGAGTTTGCCACGGCGGTGATCCGCATGTGGTACCTCGATGCGGGCCGTAAGGTCAGCCGCCGGAAGAAGCGAGAGCGGAGAACCGCCCAGCTCTCGGCCATGCCGTCGGAGAGTGCGGAGCTGTGCGACTCTGCGGAATCGGCTGGCCGGAGCTACAGGTCCGCACGCCACGAACTGCACCTTGCGGTTTCCAAGCTTGCGCCGAAGGAACAGGAACTCGCCCACCGCGTGGCACGCGGTTCGGCGGCGCAGGTCGCCCGAGAGCGGGGCGTCAGCCGGGGCACCGTGACCAGGCAGGTGCAGCGGCTTGGCAAGGGACTCAAGGACTTTGACAACAGAGTTCGCAACTAGCGCAACACCCCAGCGCATCCGGCAGATGGGTCATGGCGAGCCCCTCTGCCGGTTGCCGTGTTGGTGGCCAGTTGATTCCGGGGCGACGACAGAGTTCCGGAGACCTGAACATGATGAGTCTGAGTAACCCTTCGCCCTTGGACGCCGCCATTGCCTTGGCGGAGCTGGGGTATCCCGTCTTCCCGTGCACTCCCGGAGGCAAGGCCCCTGCGACCGCCGATGGATTCAAGTCCGCCTCCTGCTCGACCGAACTGGCACGCGAACGTTGGGAGCAGAATCCCGCCGCGAACATCGGCATCGCGACCGTTGGCCTGGTGGTGATTGATGTCGATGACCCGAAATCAGCGTGGTTCGCGGAGCACGGCGGGCAGCTGTACGAGCAGGCGGGAGGCGTGGCTTCTACTCCGCGCGGCGGGTTCCATCTGTACTTCCGGCAATGGCCGGACCAACCGGTCCGGTGCAGCGCGGGCAAGATCGCACCGGGGATCGATGTCCGCGCCGACGGCGGCTACGTCGTGGCTCCGCCCTCGACGGTCAACGGCACGAGATATGTCTGGCTTCTCGACAAGCTCCGCCGTGCTCAGGACCTGCCGTTGCTCCCGGATTGGCTCAACGAGAGGATCATCAAGCCCCGCCCGCGCGAGCACGCCGATCGCGGGCGGGGCTCTTGCGGCCTGAAGATCAGCTCGGCGGAAGGCCCGATCGTTGAGGGCACCCGGAACAGCGAGCTCACCAAGATTGCCGGTCGCCTGCGCCGACGAGGGGCGCAAGTGGACGATCTCGTGAACGAGCTCAAGCAGGTCAACGGGCAGAGGTGCCAGCCGCCGCTGGCCGACGTTGAAGTGGAGTCGATCGCCACGAGCGTCGCGCGGTATCCCGCGGGCAACTCGCACAGCCTTCGCCTCACGGGCGACGATCCCGACTCGGCCGAGGACAACGAGTCGGACGCCCCGGAGATCATCATCGGCCCGGATGAGCACCGCGTGGTTGACGAGACGGTGGACGCACTCTCCCGTGACGCGGACATCTTCTCTCGCGGCGGCGTGCTGGTCCGGATCGTCAAGCCCGGGGATGAGCCCGCCGTGATTCCATCGATCGTGCGTCTCCCGACGGCGACGCTGAGGGAACGGTTGACCAAACTCGCGCAGTTTCTCCGCATGACCCAGGACGGCCCGAAGCCCGCGCACCCGACCGGATGGCTCGTGAGCGCCGTCGAGGCCCGCGCCGATTGGCCGCAGGTACGCCCGATCGCCGGGGTGGCCGACGCTCCGATCCTGCGGGCCGACGGCACCGTGGCCAACGTGTCCGGCTACGACGCCGCAACGAAGGTGTATCTCGAACTCCGAGGCACTTTCCCGAGCGTCCCGGACCAGCCGACGCTTGACAATGCCAAGGCGGCGGTGGCCGTGATCTACGACGTGGTCACGGACTTCCGCTTCGAGAAGCCGGAGCATCGCTCGGCGTGGCTCGCGTGCGTGCTGACGGCCATCGCCCGCTTCGCGTTCTCCGGGCCGACGCCGTTGTTCCTCGTGGATGCGAACATCCGAGGTGCCGGCAAAGGTCTGCTGTGCCAGGTCGCGTCGATCATTTCCGTCGGGCGGCAGACGCCGGTGTCCGGCGCACCGTCGGACACCGAGGAGACCCGAAAAACCATCACCGCCGCGGCGATCTCGGGCGACCGGATCATCTTGTTTGACAACGTCGAGGGCAAGTTCGGCGATGCATCCCTCGATCGGGCGCTCACCTGCGAACGGTGGCGCGACCGCATCCTGGGCAAGTCCGAGCAGGTTGATCTGCCGCTCACGCCCACGTGGATGGCGACGGGCAACAACATCATCATCGGAGCGGACACCGCACGCAGGGTTGTCCACATCCGATTGGACGTACTCGAAGAGCAGCCCGAACTGCGGCGGAACTTCAAGTATCCCGAGCTGTTGGCGCATGTCATCGCCAACCGCCCGGAGCTGTACGCCGCCGCGCTCACGATTCTGTCGGCGTACTGCACGGCTGGAAGTCCCAAACAGGATGTCGAACCGTTCGGTTCGTTCGAAGGCTGGTCGAATCTGGTGCGAAGCGCGATCGTCTTCGCGGGCGAGCCCGATCCGTGCCTGGGTCGGAAGCACCTGACCGAGTCAGCAGATTCGTCCTTCGAGACCATCAGCACGCTCCTCACGGCGTGGTGCGAGTATGACCCTACGAACGAGGGTGTGGTCGCGGCCCACTTGATTTCCGGGCTGTACACCGCCGAAGGGCTCGGCCATGCTGAAGAACCTGGTCGTCGTCTCCGAGCCGCGCTCGATGGCCTGCCGGGAATGAGCACCAACGGCAAGCCACCAACCGCCCGCGTCCTCGGCAACTGTCTCCGTCGCTTCCGACGGCGGGTAGTGGGGGGGAGGTTCCTCGATTCGGACAAGACCCGGGAGTGCTCTGCGGGTAAGCTCTGGCGGGTCTTCGACGCGGCGACAGATCAGCCGACCAACCCTCGCGCCCTTCTCTCCGATGAGGCGGCTCGCGAGGACCAGACCTGAGTTGCAAACTTCGGAGAGTGAGTCGCCCTGAGAAAAGTCTCAAGAGCGAGCGCGAGCTGCACCACGACCGTGCGCCTCGCGCTCGCTTCATTGTGGATGTTGTGGAACTACGGCAAGGCGAGATCAGCCCGAAACATGTCGCATCGGGTGAGATGGATTTGCAAACTGGGGTGAATCACGTCCAGTCTTCCATACTTCCACTGCTCCGGTGACGTTCAGCCAGCCCTTGAGTGGAAGTGTGGAAGAACCCTGTCAGTTTGCCGGAGTTTGAGAATCGACGGCGTCCATGCTCCCCGCGTGGAGTCGCGCCGAGCGCCCTGACTCGTCGGTCGTGTTTTTCAAACAGCGGAGAAACTCACACAACATCCAATCTTCCACGCACGGTCAGTTGCCGCAACGTCAGAATATGCGTGCGCGGCAAGCCACGCACGCCGATTTGGTCGATACT
>JAIEOW010000082.1 GCA_019750095.1 Phycisphaerales bacterium | reverse complement strand
GCGCCCCGCGCCGGGCTGCTGTGCCGGACGCTGATTCCCCGGTCCGCCCGATGGCGGACCCTGCTGAGGACGCCGCGCGGGAGCGACGGGCGCGGAAGCAACCGGCGGCGGACCAGCACGACGCTGCTGCACTGGCGGCGGCGCGGGCGCACGACGCGGGGGCGGTGCCGGCGCTTCGCGCTCGGACCACTCCTGATCCTCATCAGCGACACGTGCGGGCGGGGCCTTTGGCGGAGCTTGACGTGGGGCCGTGGCACCGCGCCCGCTTCCATCTCGACCAGCATCGCGCTGGCCGCGGGGATTCACCATGCGCAGCGGCGTCGTCGGTGCCGCTGGCGGCTGCGGTGCGTTTTCAAATGGCGCCGATTCAACCGCCGGCGCCACTGCAGGAGCGGCGGGCGCGCCGGATCGACCACGACCGCGGGCGGGCGGTGCTTTCTTCGCCACGGGTTTCTTGGCCACCGGCGCGGCGGCAGTGGGCTTCGCCGGGCGCGCGGTCTCGCTCTTGGCGGGCTTGGCGGGTGCGGCTTTCTTCTTGGTTTCGCCGCTCACGCTGGGCGGCCGGCTCACGCGGGGCGGGCGGGTCGAGGCCTTGCCACCGGCGGAGCGTCCGCCTCGCCGCGGCTTGCTGGCGCCATCGCCGGAAGAGGAGCTGTTCTGGTCGCGCTTGCCGCGAGAACGAGAGGTCATTCGAAGGGCCGATCCGTGGTCAAAGAGGTTCGTACAGTGTCAACGGGCGAGTGTTGCGAGCGCGGGAAACGCGGGTTTTCCGAGTCGGCCCGACAGATTTTCGGAAGTTGATCGTAGTGGCACGGACCGGACGATACAAGATCGACCGCGCAAACCGAGCCGACCCCGCCTCCGGCCACTTGCGCTCCTTCACGATTCACCCCGAGGCGTCTGTTCAGAATCGGAGCACACGTGCCCGCCAGCCGAGTTGACATCGACCTCTCCGCGATCGACCGCAACCTTGCCCTCATTCGGCGGGTCATCGCTCC
This sequence comes from Phycisphaerales bacterium, assembly GCA_019750095.1. Lineage (GTDB taxonomy): Bacteria > Planctomycetota > Phycisphaerae > Phycisphaerales > UBA1924 > UBA4658. Next base: position 5,758 of record JAIEOW010000082.1, on the reverse strand, counting down.
CGAGGGCACCCAGACCGCCTCAAAAGTTGGTGTTTGTGCGGTACTCAAGCAAGATGCCTATGGCGCCGGTGCGGTGCGGATTGCCAAGCGGCTCATCGGATCCACGGGGACTGGGGCGACCGGGTCCGCACCCTCAACACCCGCGCCTGGCGGGATCGACATGATCGCTGTCTATGGGCTGGATGAAGCCCGCCAGATCGCCGACGCCGTGCCCACCGTGCCCATCCTGATCCTCATGCCGGTGCACGGCGTAGACCGGATGGACCCGCTCTATCGCCATGCCGCGGTCGGTCGCCTCCACCTCACCCTGCACGGCATGGACCAGCTCGCCGGCGTTGAAGAAATGGCCGGACGCATCGGTGCGGCGGTTCCCGTGCATGTGCAGGTCGATACCGGGCTCTCGCGCGGCGGCGTCATGCCCGAGCACGCCGCCAAGCTGGTTGAACGCGTGGCCATCTCTCAGAAGATCCGCCTCGGCGGCCTGATGACCCATTTCGCTTCGCCCTGCTGCGATGACCAGGCGACACGCGATCAGGCTCGCCTGTTCCGCGAGTTTGTCGAGACCATCAAGCCCACCATCAAGGCCGCGGTGGACAAGGGCGGCAAGGCCGTCAGCAAAGTCTCCGAACTCGCGGTACACGCGGCAAACAGTTGCGCCATGTTTCGCAGCCGAAGCTACCACGGCACCATGGTGCGCGTGGGCCAGAGCGTGCTGGGCTATTGCGGCTATGAGGTGCCGGGTCGCGAGCACTTTGAGTTTCGCCAGCCCATGAACGACCTGACCCCGGCGGTGCGCTGGCTCTCGAGCATCGTGCACGTCGAAGAGATTCCCGCGGGTTGGCCCGTGGGGTATGGCGGGGCCTGGCGCGCGCCACTGCGAGCCGATGGGCGTGCGACACGCATCGCCATCGTGCCGGTGGGATACGCCGACGGCTATCCGCGGGCCCTCGGCGGGCGCGGCGCGGGTGGACCCGGCGTGGTTGGGCTCACCGGTCGCCTCTTTGAACGTCGCGGCGGGGGCGACGATGACGTCGCTTCCACCACCATGCCCACGGTGTACGCGCCCGTCGTCGGCCGCGTGAGCATGGACCAGATCACCATCGATGTGACCGAGGTTCCCGAGCCCTACTTGCGATCCGGCCGCGCAGGCAACGAGCCCGCCGGGCCAGAGGTCGAGATCTACGGCCGATCACCCGGCGCGCCGAACGAACTGCCCGCGCTCGCCGAGGCGGCGGGGACGATCACGCACGACCTGCTGACGCGGATCAGCTCGCGTGTCGAGAGAACCTATCGCGCGCCGATGGTCTCGACGAGCACCGAATCGCCGTCGAGTGCGATGCGCATCCAGAGCGTCAGCCGCGGGGGCGGCATCGCGGGGGCCACAGCGGTCGCTCAATAGTCCGATGATTCATGATGGCGTCATCGGCGCGACGCGTGGCGTGGGGTCGCCGTGAGTCTGGACGATCGACTTCACGTCGCTCCACATCGCACGCATCATCGCGCGCCGGGCCTGCGGAGTGGCCTGTTGCTCTGATGACGCCGCCAGATGCGCATCGAGCCACGCCCGGAGTGCAATGACCATCAGCCGCGGCGCGGGCGGCACGCCGCAGCCCGTCGGCTCGATCACCAGCGACGCAAACATTCTGGCCGCTCGGTCGGCGAGTCGGGCTCGACGAACACCCACAAGATCGATGATCGCCGGATTCCAAACGCCCGCTCGCGAAGTCGACATCACGACGTTCGACGGCTTCAGATCTCGATTGTGCAAGCCGCGATCACGCAGTCGAAACACCAGCGCGCCCACGCTGCAAGCGATCAGGACGCGCTCCGGCCTGGCGACCTCGCTCCTCGCATCGCAGCGCATCATCTCCAGCAGCGTCGGACCTTCGACATGACTGAGCACCAGCAGCATCGCGGGCTGACCATCAACGATGGCGCGGGCGAGCAGTTTCATTTCGCCCGTGGGAATCCGCGCAGCACCCAAGAGGCCCGCGGCACGCCAATGGCGATCGAACTGCTCCTGCCCGATCATCGCCTTGACGCGTCGTGCAAGCGAATCGAGCGAGCGGCACTTCACGACCACATCGACGCCCTGAAGCCGTGCCCGCCGAACCCACGAGGAACCATCCAGCTTCAGCGCGGCCGATTCTTGCAGCCACGTGCCGCGCTGCAGCTCCTGCACCCACGCCGGTGCGCTCACGCCCACAGCGGCGCGTGTCACCCACACGTGCTCGATGCGAGGCGTGGTCATCGCGCAGCGCGTGTCCGTTTGGGTGCAGAGGTGCGCTTGGTCTTGGGCGCGGGCCGCTTTGGAGCCTTCTTCCGCGGCTTGCCTTTGGTCGCCGCGATCCGACTCGTTCGACCTTCTTCCAGAACAAACGCGTGCCTGGCGTACAGCTTCTCAACAAGTTCCATCGCGGGATCGGCCTCGGGCAGATCCATCCCGATCGCAACCAGCAGATCCACCAAGCCGTAGTAATCACTCAGCCCGATGAACTCGCGCGCCGCACGCGGCGGGCCGAGCTTGCTGCGGTCATAGCTCCCATCCTGCAACGCGGCGAGATGCGCCATGTTGTGATAGTTGCCAAGCGGCAAACACAAGCATGTGGCCTGATAGCCATACGCGCTGAAGACCGTCGCCTCGCACGCGCCCCCGGCCATCAGCTTCCGCTGCCACTTCCACCCGGCGTTGTCGCTGTTCTTCTGTGTTGCCGTGGGCGAAGCAGCGTGTCCGGCGATCTGCTCGGCGCGCTTGGCGCACGCCGCCGTCAGCCTTGGATCAAAGATGCTCAGCCGATCCCCCACACGCACAATCGGCCCACCGCCGATGGGCGAGTCGGCAAACGATCGGCTGTTCTCCAGCGCGATCACGCGGGCGTTCTTCTCCATCGTCTTCAGCTTGCAGGCCGCGATCGCGCCCGTGAAGCCGATCTCTTCGCTCCGGGTGAAAAGCAGCCGCACATCCATCGGTTTGCCGCCATCCTTCTTGATGGCGAGCAGGGTGTCCACCGCACTGATCGCCGCGGCGACCGCCGACAGATCGTCGCACGCCGCGGTGTGCACATTCCCCGCCGCATCGATCTCCGCAGGCGGAAGCGTCCACGTAACGACATCGCCCACACGGATATCCGGTGCGGCGACCTCATCGTCAAACTCATCCAGCTCCGCGACATAGGTCTTGAACAACCGGGCGCCATCCGCCCCACGCACGCCGTCGCCCTCACCCGTCAGCGTCGCGGCAAATGCCTGTTCACTGCGCCCCGGCCCCAGCATCGGATCATCGCCGGCGTGAATCGTTACCGGCGCATCTTTGAAGAACTCATCCATCACCCCGCCACGGAACTCAAGCTCGAACGTGCCCGGCCCGATCACGCGGCGGACCACAAAGGCCGGATGATCCAGGTGGGCCGTGATGTAGATCGGGCGCGAGCCGCGCTTCCCCCACGCGGCCTTCGGTCGCAGCACCAGATTGCCCGCCGCGTCCTCATCCAGTCGCAGATCTGGCCGAGCTTTCGCAAACGCCCGAATCCACTGGATCACGCGCCACTCACGGCCAGCCGCCGTCGGGATCTGCGTGATCTCAAGCAGCCAGTCCTTGTGCACATTTCGAAACTCGGCGGCGGGAAGATTCATATCCAAAGCGTACGGACGATCTCAATCCGCCCGCCGCCCCACGCGCCCGGGGCTCTTCACCATGTTGTCGCGCCCAAGCACCAGCTCGTCCCCGATCTCCACGGCCTCGGCAAAGCTCTCCTGCGCCCGGCGCACATCAACCGCGCTGCTCAGCACCATCCCCTGCGCCAGATGTTCCTGCGTCGCCACGGCGTCGCCGCACACAAGCGTCGTCTTCTGCGCCGAAGCGCACAGCACCCCGCAGCACCCGGGCGTCACACCCGGCAGCGGAAACAGGTCCACATCGTCGGCAAGCCGATCCGGCGCGGGCTGACACCGCTTCAGAATCGCCACATCCTGTTCCAGCAGTTTCGCCAGACTCTCATCCCCCTCGCGCACGGCTTTCTGCAAGCCCGACGCCAGCGGCACGCCCACGCCCTCGCGCTCCTCGTTGCTCACCCACCACGTCGCCTGCTCAAACGCCAGGATGCCGCGCATCGTGTCCGGCTTGAAGCTCGTCAGAAACACGTGCGTGATGTCGCGCGGGTGCAACCCGGTGCGCTCATTCAGCCGCGTGGCGATCGCCTGCATCGGCAACCCCGGATCGATCACGATCGCGCGCTTGCCCGATCTCACCAGTGTGCACGTGGCGTGCCCCGTGCGCACCGGCTGGCGCTCGCCCCACAGCGGATGGGCTGAGAGCGTGCCGATGCTGATGATCCGCAGTTCAAGCATGGCCTGTCCCCTGGCAACTCATCCCCGCGCCTCGTCGGCCCGTTCGATCAACCGTTCCAGTGCGGGATGTCCCGCCTTCTTCTTCTCTTTCAGCTTCCGCGCCACCTGCGGCGGCACCATCGTCTTCAGCGGCGACAGATCCTTGCCCAGCGCCGTCACCTGCTTGATCAATGAGCTCGACGTGTACGCAAAGTCCTGCCCCGCGACGATGAACGCCGTCTCCAGACCCGCCACCTGGCGGTTGGTCAGCGCCTGCTGCACCTCGCTCTGCAAGTCCGACAGATTGCGAATCCCGCGCAAGAGCACGCTCGCGCCCACCTGCCGGGCAAAGTCCACCGTCAGCCCGTCAAAGCTCTCCACCCGCACCTCGGCCTCGGCGGGCTCTTCCCGCACGATCTCCTCCACCAGCTCGCGGATGATCTCCACGCGCTCGTCACTGGTGAACAGCGGGTCCTTGCCCGGATTGCGTCCCACCGCCACCACAAGCTGATCAAACAGCCGACGCCCGCGCCGGATGACATCCAGGTGGCCATACGTCACCGGATCAAACGACCCCGGGAACATCGCCCGATGGGCCGTCCGCTCAGAGCTGGACATGGGTGTTCGTGATGATCGCTTGGCCATGGCGGCGATGATACTCCGCTCACGCCGACCCTCAATCCGAGGCCCGCGGCGCAAGCCCGGGCACCTTGGACGCTCGGCCCGCCAACGGTGTACACACATCAGACGTGCACGGGCTTGCGCCCAGGCCTCGGATTGAAACTACCAAAAAACACGCGGCCCCCGCACAATGGCGGGGGCCGCGAGGTTTCAACTCGGTTGCGATCTCTCGATCAGATCAGTTCATCGCCGCGGTCACGGCATCCTTCAGCTTGTCCGCGCCCGGGAAGTCCTGGAAGAACGCCGAAACGTTTCCGTCCTTGCCGATCACGTAGTAGCTCGGATAGCCCGAGACCTTGAAGTCCGCCGCGATCTTGTCGGCCTTGTTCACCAGCGGATAGGGCAGGCCAGACTTGGTCCACCACGCCGTCGCCGCACCCTCGTTCATCTCGCGGCAGGAAAGCCCGAGCATCTTCACGCCCTTGCCACCCATCTCGCCCGCGAGCGCCTTCATCGCCTCGGCGTTGGCCGTCGACGACTTGAACATCGTGCCCCAGAACTCCAGAACCACGACGTTGCCCTTCATCGATTCCAGCGAGACTTCCGAGCCGTCGGAGGTCTTGGCGCTGAACGCCGGGGCCGCCGTGCCGGGCTTCAGCCCGAGCTCAACGGGAGCCACCGGGGCCGAGGTCGGGGTGGGCTGGATCGGCTGCGCCGGAGCCGGCATCGGGCTCTTGGTAAAGCCAGCGGGCAAGGCGAACTCAAAGTCCTTCGCCGTGAAGGTCGCCGGCTTCAGATCAAAGATCTCGGT
>JAIEOW010000146.1 GCA_019750095.1 Phycisphaerales bacterium | reverse complement strand
AGCTCCTCGATGACCTGAGCCGCCTCGATCGAACGATTCTGGTAGCGCCGGATCGCCTGCTCGAGCAACTCCGCGAACGACCGCGCCTGCACAACGTTCCGCTTGCCACGCAGTTTGATCTCACCCGCGAGGAGCTTTCGGAGCAACTCCACCGCCAGGTTCCGTTGCGGCATGCCCTTCACGTCCGCGAGAAACTCCTCCGACAGCACACCGATGTTCGGCTTGTTCAGCCCCGCAGCGGCGAAGATGTCGAGCACCTCCTCCGATGCGACCGCCCGGCTGACCAACTGGCGTAGGGCCAGCTCGACATCCTCCGGCGACCGTTGCTTCTCGCCGATGAACTTCGTCAGCGCCGCCCGCACCGCCTGGAAGAAGCCCACATCGTCCCGGATTCGCAGCGTCTCCTCGTGCGGCACCGCCAATGCGAACGCCTGCGACAACTCCTTGACCGCGAGCAGAAACGTTGCCTTGCCGTCTTTGGCCTTGAGCACGCGCTCCTGGGCCGCCGGCAAGAGAGACAGTCGCTGCTGCGGCGTCCCGGTCTTCCAGTGCGACCAATCAAGCGGTGCCTCAGCCGGTGCCCCCGACGACTTCGTGAACACCTCGCAGCACCGCTCGTGCGCCGCCAGCATCGCGGCGACCGCGTCCTCCTGGTCGATCTTGATGTCTTTGCCCGCGCCGCCGCTCTCGGTGTACGCCGCGAGTGCCTGTTTGAGTTCGTGGGCCAGGCCGAGGTAGTCCACAACGAGGCCGCCCGGTTTGTTGCCAAAGACGCGGTTGACGCGGGCGATCGCCTGCATCAGGCCGTGGCCCTTCATCGGCTTGTCCACATACAAGGTGTGCAGGCACGGCGCATCGAAGCCCGTGAGCCACATGTCGCGGACGATGACGATGCGCACGCCGTCCTTGGGGTCCTTGAAGCGGTTCGCCAGTTCCTCTCGCTTCGACTTCGTGCGGATGTGCTCCTGCCACTCTGCTGGGTCCGATGCTGAACCCGTCATCACGACCTTCGTCACACCCTTAATGTCGTCGCTGTTGGCCCACTCGGGCTTGAGCTTGGCAATCGCGTTGTAGAGGTCCACGCAGATCCGCCGGCTCATGCAGACGATCATCACCTTACCCGCGTCCCCGGTCTCCGCGAACATCGCATCAAACCGGGCCTGCGCGTGCTTGACGATATCGTCGGCCACGAGCGCCACCCGCTCGGCGCTGCCGACGATCGCCTCGATCGCCGCCCACTTGGTCTTCAACGCCTGCTTGCGATCAACTTCCTCGCCCTCGGTGGCCTCCTCGAACTCTTCATCGAGTTTCGGAATCGCGGCGTCGCTCAGGCGGACCTTTGCAGTGCGGGCTTCGTAGTAGATCGGGACCGTCGCTTTGTCCTCGACGGCACGCTGGATGTCGTACTTGCTGATGTAGTCGCCAAACACTGCCCGCGTGCTCGCGTCGGTCTTCTCGATGGGCGTGCCGGTGAACCCGATGAAGGACGCGCCAGGAAGAGCATCCCGCATCGCCCGGGCCAGTCCATCCACGAAGTCATACTGGCTGCGGTGGGCCTCGTCGGCGATGACCACGATGTTCCGCCGCGTCGAGAGCGCCCCCCCTCCCAGCCCGTTCACGCCGCTTTCAGTGTCTGGTGGGGGGGGCAGGAACTTCTGGATCGTCGTGAACACCACGCCGCCCGCCGCAACGCTCAACTTTGCTCGCAGATCCTTCCGGTCCTCCGCCTGTACCGGCTTCTGGCGGATCACCTCGTGGCATCGGGCGAACGTGGCAAACAACTGGTTGTCCAGGTCGTTCCGGTCGGTCAGCACGACGATCGTCGGGTTCTCCATCTCGGGCCGCGCGATCACGCGGCCCGCGTAGAACGCCATCGTCAGGCTCTTCCCCGATCCCTGCGTGTGCCACACGACGCCGACCTGGCGATTGCCACGCTCCGCCGATGCCCGCACCGTCTCATCCACGGCCTTATTCACCGCGTGGAACTGGTGATAGCCCGCGACCTTCTTCGTTGGCGGCAGCGCCACGCCCCCCGATCCCGCCCCATCCTCGAACACCACGAAGAACCGGATCAGTTCAAGCAGCCGGCGCATCTCGAACACGCCCTCGAGCACGACCTGCAACTTCGCCATGCTCGCGGGCGCGAGCGTCTCGCCCTCGATCGTCTTCCACGGCATGAACCGCTCGCGGTCGGCGCTGAGCGTGCCGACCCGCGCTTCCAGGCCGTCGGAGATCACCAGAAGTTCGTTGTACGCGAACAGCGCCGGGATCTGCTGCTTGTACGTCTGGAGCTGGTTGAACGCCTGCCAGATGTCCGCCCCCTCATCGGCGGCGTTCTTCAGTTCGATCACCGCGAGCGGCAGACCATTCACGAACACGACAATGTCGGGCCGGCGTGTGTGCTGGCCTTCGGTCACGGTGAACTGGTTCACGGCGGCCCAGTCATTGTTCGACGGGTCGTCAAAGTCGATCACCCGAACGATCACGCCACCGACCGAGCCGTCCGCCCGCTTCTCCTCGACCGTCACCCCGTCCACCAGCATCCTGTGCACAGCCCGGTTGCGCATCACGAGGTTGCCACCGCCCAACAAGTCCGCCCGCATCACCTTGCGGAACGCATCATCCACCGCCTCTGCCGACACGCCTGGGTTCAGCCGCACCATCGCGTCGCGCAATCGGCGCGCCAGCACAACCTCCGAGTAGTTCTCCCGCTCCGCGGCGCTCTCGCCCGGCGCAATCGACGGCCCGGCGACCACGGCGTAGCCCATCCCCTCAAACCACGCCAGGGCCGCCTGCTCAACCACGGATTCGGAGAAGTCGCCATCCATCGCGCCGCCACGCCTCCGTTACTGCGGAGGGGTCGCCGCGTTGGTTTGCCGGATGATCTGGAAGTTCGCGGGGCTGTCGATCGTCCCGAGCCGCTTCCCACGGGTCAGCACGCCGTCGATGCGGATGATCGCCTGCGTGCGGTACGCCTCGACCGCGATCGCGTGCGCCGCGGCGTCGAGTGTCGTCTTGGCGCGGATCAACTTCTCATCGTCAACCGCGACGCGCAGCACGACGTCGCCCTCGACCTGCCCGCCCGGCCCCGGCTCGCCGTCCAGCGTGTCCACGTACCCGACAAACGTGTCCGGCTCCGCGTCCGCGCCCGGGCGCAGTTCCGAGTACACATCCTCGATCACCGCGAAGTACGACTGCTGAATCCGCACGGAGCGCGGCACATCCAGCCCCGTCGGCGCGGCCCGCAACTTGGACCAACTCGCCCCGATCGTCAGTTCCGATCCGTCCACCGACGGCTTCATCCGCACGATCGCATCGCACAGGTTCGCGCTCAGCGCGGGGTTCTGCTTGTTCCGCTCGACCATCTCGCGGACGCGGTCGCTCTCGATCGCCGTGACCAGTTCCGCCGCCGAACGCATGAGCAGCGTCGTGGTCTTCCGAGCGAAGGGATCATCGTTGGTGTCGATCAGCGCCTGATCCGTCTCAACCGCGCGGAGCGGGCACGCCACCGTGGCCACGAACGAGCCGCGCTCGGTCTGCCCCATCCGGCACGCCGAAAGAAACTGCTCGGCCTCGCCCTTGCTCATCCGCTTGTGGTACCGCGCGGGCGACAGCACGCTGTGCGCCGCCGCGAGGATCGCCGTCCGCACACCGTCCAGCAGGCGCAGCCCGTCTTCGAGCGGGAGCGACCCGCCCTCGACCACCGCCGACGCGACGCGGAACCGCAGCATGTCCGACGCGGCGTACAGCAGGTCGTTGGCCACCTGCACCACCGGGCGCTTCTCCCAGCGGGCGATCGCCTCCGCCGCCTCGCCCATGCGAACGTCATAGTCGCTCGTCCGCTCATCCAGCGGGATCAAGACCTGCTCGTCGCCGTTCTCGGGGCGCTCGTACACCGCCACGCGGCCAAAAAATCCCGGGGAGTCCCGGACAGGAAGGTCGAGCCGCCGCCACCCCGTGGCCAGCGCATAATGCCGCGCATCCTGCGAAACGATCGTCCCGGCCAGCCCCTCCGGCAGTTCTCTAGTTGACATACCGGACCTCCTCTCGGCGGCTGAAGCGGCCCAAGAGCGTGCGCATCCCGTCGATGCTCACCAGGTTGGCTTTGGGCACATACACAGTAGGTGTATCGGCCGTCACCGGCCCGGCCCCGTAAAGGCTCACCCAGTACGCGCACTTGCGGCTCACCAATGACCCCTCGTCCAATGTCACCCACTCGTCCGCGACTTGTGGAAGAATGAACAAGATCAGCACGATCGGCGCCCCGCGGTCGGTCGCCCGCAGTTTGTCGTACTGCCCGCGCGGCAACGGATACGAGAGCCGCTGCCCGTCATCGGTCAGCACGCGCGAGCAACTCTTGAGTTGCACATCCAGCGGGAACGACGAGAGGACATAGTCCGGGGCCAGTTTGGAGTGCGTCTTGAGCGTGGCGTCGATCGCGTGGTTGTCGCTGATCCGTCCGGCGATCTGGCACTCGACACCCAATCGCCCGGCCACCGCGTGCAGGTACGCATACGCGAGTTCACACTGGATGTCGGCCTCGGTCATCGCCACGCGGTTGGTTCCTTCTTAGGTTCGCTTGGATCGGGCCGGTCGCCCGTTGCTTTGGGGTGCTTGTTGAGTGGGTCGGGAAACGCTCCCATTGTACGGGACGCTCACGAGCGCGTGGTGTTCCACGCCGCCTAGCGCATCAGGGACCGCCAGTTCCCCCGAGATCAACTTCGGCAAGAGCGCGTCCCGCATCGCGGCGAGCGCGGCGGACTCACCGATGTAGAGCCTGCTCCAGATCGGGCGGACGAAGGCCGCGAAACGCTCCAGCACGTCGGCGGGCGGTATCACGACTTCCTTGCCGCTCAGGAGCGAGTTCGCGTCAAGATTGGGTACCGACGTGCCGTTGACGTGCTCCCAGATTTCGCCCGAGTCGCGCATCCGCTGCAACCACGAATCGAGATAGACCGCTTCCGCCGCCGACCCGCATCGAATCCGCTTGCAGAAGTTCGAGTACACGCACTGGCCAAGCGATGCGAGCAAGTCGGAGTGCATCCACAGCGGCCTTCCCGTCGGGCCAGCGCCCGATCCCGCGATGAGCACGTCCCGCTCGTCCATCTTCCGCCGGTCGAGACTTCCCGGCTTGAACCACCGTCGCGGCGCGTTCGCGCTTCCTGAGAAACGCAGATGTTCGAGATCGACGCCTCGCAAGCAGGCGGCGTTGATTGCACCGTCGAAGGCGACATCTTCGCCCCAGTCGCCGCCCAAAGCGACTTGCCCGAGGTCTCCCAGCGTCCCCACGCTCCACCCCTCCGGGATCGGTCCCACGGCCGAGTCCACGAGGCGGGGGGCGGGGGCTTTGGTGGCGGGATGCTCGAAGCGGACGAACCAGGACTCGAAGAGGGCACGGGCCGCCGCCTCCAGCGTCCGCGCCATCCGCCGGTTCACCTCGATCTTGTCGTCCAGCGCCCCCAGCACCCCCGCGATCGCCCGCTGCGTGTCGGGATCGGGGATTGTCACCGGGGCCATGTGAAGATGGTTCCGATTGAGTCCCGGCACGGCGGCCTTGTCGGAGTACGCGAAGAAGTCGATCGTCCGCAAGAAATAGCTGATGAATCGCGGATCGTTGCCTTTGAAGTCGCGCACGTATAGAGCAGTGTTTAGCGGCCAGTAGTCCTCGGTGATGTAGTGGAAGACTCCGAGCGTGCCGTATCGCCCCGTCACGACGCCGGGCGCTTTGGCCATCGCCTTCGAGTGCCGTCCGCTGATGCCGGATGAAGACACGATCGGGTACGGCCCATCTTCGCGGTCCCGCTCCGGGAGGTCGTAACCCCTCTTCAGTTCGATGACATCGCCAAGCGTCATCTTGGTCCAAGTAACCTTAGCCACGGCGCACCTCCGCGCCTTGGGCGTGCTGGTCCGCTGATGCCAGAAGGGCGTGCCGCCCCTCCGGCACCTCCCCGCTGAAGGCATGAACTCCCCGCGCGCGGGCCGGGCCGCGCTCTGCGGCCCCAACGGGGCCGAGGGGTGTAGCCACGGGTGGAGCGATGCCGCCTTGGGCATCGCGCAACCCGTGGATGCCGTTGTTCATTTCAACCCCGCCCCGGCAGGGGCGGAGGAAGGGTGTATATGTGGATGCGCCCGTGATGATCCGAGAACCCCGCCGCCCCGCCGGGGCGGAGAACGAGTTATCCGCCTCTCTCCACGGGTTGCGCTCGGGCCTGCGGCCCTGCGCTCCACCCGTGGCTACACCCCGTCGTCCCTCCGGGACGAAGACGCCGGGCCTCCGGATGCCGTCCAATCCCCTCCGTCCGCCGTCCATTCCCCCCCGGCGCGCCACCGCTCGGCCCCGGCGCGCGGCCAA
>JAIEOW010000041.1 GCA_019750095.1 Phycisphaerales bacterium | reverse complement strand
CGCGCATATACGCCAGCGGGATCACTTCCACCACGTCGCTCATCATGAACCGCTTGATGGTGGCAAAGTCCATCATGTCATTAAGCGCATCCAGCAGCGGGCGCAAATACGGGTTCACCTTCGCCTGCACATCACCCGGCAGAAAACCCAGCCGCTCCCCCGCCTCCACCGCTGGCCTGCACAGAATCACCTTCTTCGTGCGTGCGTGCTTGAGCATGTGCACCGCCGCGGCCACCGCCAGATACGTCTTGCCCGTGCCCGCAGGCCCGATCCCAAAGATCAGATCATGATCGCGCATCGCGTTCATGTACCCCTGCTGATTCGGGGTCTTCGGACGCACGCGCTGTCCGCCGACATACACATCCAGCTCCGCCTCCCAGGGCGGCCCGGAAAACTCCGGCAGATCGCCATCGCCCTGCCCAATCCACCCACCGCTCGCGGCATGCCCCACCAGATCAATCACCTGCGCACGCGAGAGCGATTCGCTCCGCAGCGCGGCCGCCGCCAGCCGCTCCAACACGCCCCGCGCCGCCACCACCGCGTCGCGCTCGCCGGACACATGCACCGTGCCATCGCGCGCCAGCACCTTCACCCCGAGTGCCTCGCGGATGATCTTGAGGTTGCGATCCCCCACGCCGAGCATCGTCACCCGCTCGGCCGATTCTGGAACTCTGATCGTGTACTCCACGCCCCGAAAACTCCAAGGCCCGGAGATTCCCCTGGGCCTGTGCGGTCACATTGTTAGCAAACGAATCGTACCCCGGGGGCCCGATGCGGAGCGTTCGAGCACTTCCCCACAAACCTACCCCGGCAAGGTGGACAAGCGGTGGACGGCCTGCGCGATGTGCATCCCTGTGTACCTTGGTCCGGCATCTCATAAGGAGCAGTGCATGATTCCCACATCGACTGTGCGCTCGTCGTCCAGACTCGCCGCCGCATCCAGGCCTTCCAGGCCAGAGTTCATGCCAGGACAGTTCATTGTCAAGGTCGCTCCCGCCCCGGTGCGAGCCGCGATGGCCTCGGCAGGTCATCGAGTCGGTCTGGAATCCACACGCAGCACCGCGGTTGCGGGACTCCCTTCGAACATTGCCAATCCGCTCGCCAGCTTGGATCGGCGCTTCGGCATCGTCTCCGCCCAGCCGCTCTTTGGCACCGCATCATCGCGCCCCAAACGCGGCAGCGGCATGGCCCGCTTCGGCGAGGCCCTCGCCGCCAGCGTGTCACCCGAAGAATCCGATGACGATGACCTCAGCGGGTTCTCCGTCGTCCAGCTCAAGAGCAAATCCGCCACCCCCGCCGCCACCAGCAAGCTGCTCGAGAGCAGCTCCGCGATCACGTTCATCGAGCCCATGCCCGCGCGCTGGCTCGCGGCCCGACGCGCTGCTCCCGCCGCAACATCAACCGACCCAAGCGTCAATCGCCAATGGGCCTTGCGCGCCATCAACTGGTTCCAAGCCAAGCTCCCGCCCACCGACGGGCTCAAGGTCGGCGTCATCGATTCCGGCATCGATGAATCTCACCCCGATCTCGACGGCGTCGTCGAGAGCTACGACCACGATGGCACTTCCGCCGCCGACGTCATCGGCCACGGCACCCACGTCGCCGGAACCATCGCCGCCATCGTCAACAACAACATCGGCATCGCCGGCGTCGCCGCTGTCAAGCTCGTCGTCTGGAAGGTCTTCGATGACCAGCCCGAGTTCGGCGACTTCTACGTCGACGGCACCCGCATGCTCCAGGCCCTCCGAGCCATGCTCACCGCTGGCGTCGCTGCCGTGAACCTCAGTCTGGGCGGCACCGCCCAGTCCCGCGTCGAGCGCACCCTGTTCAAGAAACTCAACGCCGCCGGCATCGTCGTCTGCGCCGCCATGGGCAACGAGTACGAACGGGGCAACCCGACCTCGTACCCCGCCGCCTATCCGGGCATCGTCGCGGTCGGCGCATCGACCCAGACCGATCAGCACGCCCCGTTTTCCAACACCGGCAAGCACATCGCCCTCGCCGCCCCCGGCACGGCGATCCTCTCCACGCTGCCCATGAACAAGTCTCCCTATCGCACCGAGATCGAGTACGACGCTTGGGACGGCACCTCCATGGCCACGCCCCACGTCGCCGCCGCCGCCGCGCTCGTCGTCGCCAAGCACGGCCTCACCGGCGTAAAGGCCGCCGCCAAGCTCACCTCCACCGCCCGCAAAGTTCCCGCCATGAAAGGCAAAGCCAAGACCAACGATTTCGGAGTCGGAGTCCTCGATCTCGCCGCGGCTCTATGATTCATCATGGCCCAGGTGCCCGTGCAGTTTCAGTTTCTCGCCAAGGCCACGCAGGCCCAGCGCAAGCGTGTGCTTGCAGCCATCGCGCGTTCAAACGCCGTGGTGAAGCCCCTGTTTCCGAATGACCCCGACCGCGAGCTCGCCCGCATGTTCGTGGTCACAGGGCTCAAGCCCAGCGGCGCAAAGCTCTTGCTCAAGAAGGTGCTCACATCGAGCAACGCCGTGAAGTTTGCCGAAGTTCAACCCGCCAGGCGATTGGTCTAGCACCATGCCTTTGGTGGCACAGGTCTCTGGACTGTGAAGAAATAGAAGCGGCCAAGGCACTCAGGCGGGAGGCCTGTGCCACCAGAGTCAGAGTTCCACAAACGGCCTCGTCAGACCTTTCGACCTAAAGCCCATCGGCATGCACACACGCTTCTCTCTGGCCATCCTCGCGACGATTCTGCATCAAGGGTGTGCGAGCACCGCAAGCTCTCCCGCCCCTTCACCCATCCCCTCCGGCCGCACCACCACCATGCTCGGCGACGCGGACGATCTCGACGCCGCCGTCGAAGTCGGTGCAGGCCAGGCCGAGTGTGTCATCGTCAGCGCTTCCGATGTCATCGACGATACTTCCGCCGTGCTCCGCGCTCGGGTCCGGCGTTTCGAGCTGAAGCACATCTCCGGCCAAACCGCCGTGCTGGACCTCTCGACCACAGAGCCCAAGATCAACGCCCGCTGCACCGTCTTCCCGCTGGGCAATGCCAAACTCGAAGAGCTGATCCTCGATCGCGTCCGCGTACGACTAAGCGATCTCAAGGGCAAGGAATTCGCACCGATTCGCGAGTGATCCGCCCCTCCACGGCTCTCCCGATCCTCCATCGCAACCCCAGCGCGTCCGAGATAACCCGAACAACCAACTGTTCATTCTCGCACGAAGCTGAGCCCCACCGCCTCGCTCTTCTGGCGTCTTGCTCGCGTCGTGGTAGTCTCTATCAATACCCCCGTTTCCTCCCTGAGAAAGGGCACCCCAACATGTCGCGTTTCCAGAAGCTCTCCGCCCTGCTCCTCACTCTCGCCGCGCTCTTTGCGGCATCTCCCTCCGCCAGGGCCCAGACCAACGTCTGCGGCACGATCTCCGCCAACACCACCTGGGACCTCTCCGGAAGCCCCTACATCCTCACCTGCGATGTCGTCATCATCGCTGGCGCCACGCTCACCATCGACCCCGGCGTCCTGGTCGAGTTCTCCCCCAACGTCAAGCTCCGCGCCCAGGACGGCGTCATCAACGCTGTCGGCAACGCCAGCCAGCTCATCATCTTCTACTCCGCTGATCCCAACAACAGAGGCCTCGGCATCGATATCGCGCCTCAGGCCGTCCAGGGAGCCCAGCTCGACTTCTGCCGCTTCAAGCAACTCACCTCCGCCATCAACCTCAACTGCTGCGGCGGACTGATCCCGGTCATCGCCAACGACTGCCTCTTTGACAACAACATCATCGCCGTCAACGGCTACACCGGCGTCCACGCACGTTTCAACCGCTGCGACTTCCAGAGCAACGGCCTCGTCGCCAACGCCGCCGACAAAATCTTCGAAGACTGCACCATGGTCGCCAACACCTCCAACATCGAGTTCGTCGAACGCACCACCGTGCGCCGCTGCACCATCAGCGGCGGCCAGTACGGCGTCCGCGGCGCGGGCAACAACTACCAGGTCTTCATCTACGACACCGTGATCTCCAACACCTCCGTCGTCGCCGTCTACGCACCGCAAGAGATGCAGCGCTGCACCATCACCAACAACGCCATCGGCGTCCAGCTCCTCTTCGGGCCTGGTATCTTCCAGTGCAACGACATCCACTCCAACACCACCTGGAACCTCGAGATCCTCGGCGGTTCCACACTCAACGTCGCCAACAACTGGTGGGGCACCACCAGCACCCCGGCCATCGACGCCCGCATAAAAGACGGCTTTGATCAGATCGGCCTCGGCTTCGCCACCTACACCCCGTTGCTCACCGGCCCATTCGCCTCTGGCCCCTGCAACTGCGTCCTCCCCGCATTCTCCTCCGGCCCCGCAAGCGTCGCCGCCTACAGCGGCCAGACCGCCACCTTCTCCGTCGTCGCCACCGGCACCCCCGCACCGCTCTATCAGTGGTACCGCAACAACCAGCCGATCCTTAATGGCGGCCGCTTCAGCGGCGCAACCACACCCACCCTCACCATCTCGCCCCTCCCCCGCAACGGCGACGACTTCACCTGGACCGACTCCGGCTTCTACCACTGCACCGCCACCAACCTCTGCGGCACCGCCACCAGCACCCCCGCCAACCTCACCGTCACCAACTGCGGCCCCGACTACAACAACAACGGCATGGTCGACTTCAACGACATCTTCGACTTCCTCAACGCGTGGTTCGCCGGTTGCCCGTGATGCGGGTTCCGCTCGCACCTCGCGCGAACATGACGAACAGTTGACATCCGCACCGAAGCGGCTCGTAACCCGTGTCGCGTGATACGCCCGTCGAACCCGCAAAAAGCGATCTTTACAGCACGCACGATGCGGCCCGATTCATCACTCGATCTCTTCGCACGCCAGTGCGCACGACCTGTTGCCGGTGGCGCGGCGAGCGACGCGAGATAGCCACCGGTAGATGCCGAGATCAGAAGACTCTTCCCTCCATTCCTTCTTCCGCCCTCCGACGGGCGGCGGAATGCGAAAGTCTGGGCACCATGCATGGCCGCATTCCGGTGGCTTGCTCGCTCGGCTCGCCGCGCCACCGGCAACCACTCGTGCGCACTGGCGTGCGAAAGACAGCGTGCCGAACCGATGCAGAGGGCTGTGATGGTGAAGCGATGACTCGGGCTTCCCACCAGGGTCACGCGTCGAGGATGAACCAATCATCAGGAGCGCGGAGCATTACAAAGTTCGACGCGCGCAAGAGTCGAGTGCCATCCAAAGCAGCGTATTGTTGCAACTTCCTTCGTCTGCCCGCCGATCAGAAGCTGCCCATGCAAATCTCCGCGAACAGAACGCTCGCTGTCGCCCTCTCGCTGGCGCTGGCACCCCTGGCCTCAGCCCAGCCCGTGCCCCTGCCACCCGCCCCAGCGGGCGTGCAAGTGAGCAATGAATACGACTTCCAGTTCGTCACCATCGGCTCGCCCGGCAACGGGCCGGTGCCGCTGAGCCAAAGACCCAGAGCGACATGGGCAAGCACGCTCGGCAGTGTGAACTATGAATATCGCCTCTCACGCACCGAGCTCACCTACGGCCAGTACTTCCAGTTCTTGCAGGCCTTCGTGCCCACATACACCGGAGACCAAATCTCCCCCATCGGCCTCGAAGGCGGCTTGGGAATCCGCTACACCGGCGGCCCGATCAACCAGCCCTCCAGCTATGTCATGCGCCCCGGCATCGACAACGCCCCCATCGAAAACGTCGGCTGGCGGGCCATGGCCTACTACTGCAACTGGCTGCACAACGACAAGCGCACCGACGCGGCTGCTTTTCGCAGCGGCGTCTACGACGCGGGCACGTTCCGTCTCGACCCAGTGACCAATAGATGGCTCGACAATGCCACCCCCGCGCCAGGCGCACGCTTCTGGATCTCGTCTCTCGACGAGTGGACCAAGGGGATGCACTATGACCTGAATCGGTACGGCACCGACCAGCCTGGGTATTGGCTGCATCCGTTCGGGTCTGATTCTGAGGCCATTGGCGCGTTGCCGGGCACGCCGGGAGCGCAGTCCAGCGCGGGATTTAACTTGCCATTGTCATCATTCATCCCCGTCGGGTCATACCCAGACATCATGAGCCCGTGGGGACTCATGGACGGCTCTGGCGGAACATGGGAGCTTATGCAGGGGGTGGACAATTTGGAACCTCTGATCATTTACCCGCACCGCGAGCAACCGCGGAGCGAGTCGAGTGACGTCCGCCGCGGCCGGGTGCG
>JAIEOW010000199.1 GCA_019750095.1 Phycisphaerales bacterium | reverse complement strand
ACGCCCGTGCGGGCGCTCATCTTGTCGAGCGCATCGCCCGAGTCGCTGAACACCTTCGCGGTGCCGAGCAGCGCCGTGATCGCTGCGACACCAATGCCCGCCATCTTGGTGCCGATGGACCGCAGCCCCGCGCCGAAGGCTTCGAGCTTCTTCTGCCCCCCCAGGCCGCCTTGAGTCCAGCCGACAGCTTGTCGCTGACGCCCGGTTGAATGAACGCACGGCCCGTTCGCGTGCCACGGGCTCCGCGCAACGAAAACGCCCCAGCTCATCACCGGGGCGCTGTGCCAACTGAGTTGGACCGAATCGAGTCCTTACGCCGCGATGGTCGCCTGGCTCTGTTCGCCCCACGGGCCGCGTTCGCCGGTGGGCGACACCCAGCGCATCCAGTAGTACGCGGTCTTGCCGCCGTCGGCGCTGTTGTAGTTGAGCACGAAGGGCGCGCTGGTATCGACGGCCACAAAGCGGAGGTCGCCCTCGCCGGTGGGCGGCGCGTTGCCGACGTGGTTCCAGATTTCCACGCCGAGCACGCCCGCGGGCTTGGCCTTGCGGGTCGGGGTCTGCTCATCGACGAAGCGGAGCGTGTGCTGGAGGCGAGCCCCGCACTCGATGGAGCAGATGGGCGCGGTGGTCGGCGGGCCGATGGGTCCGGGCTGCTGAGCAACCGTGATGCCCAGCGCGGCCTTCTCGGCATCGCTCACGACGGCGGACGCCTGCAACCGGCGCACAAGCGGGCGCAGATTGCCCGTGAGGGCGGCGCGGTTTTCGTCCTTGGTCTGCTTTGCGGCCTGCGCGGCGGCCTTGGCGGCGATGTGAGCCGCAAAACCGGTGTTCCACGCTGTCTGCGCCGTGGTGATGGGCGTCATGTCGGCGGCGGTGAGGCCAAGCGCGGCGAGATTGGCGTTGGCATAGGTCACGAAGTTCGCAACCCACGCCTGATAGTCTGCGTCCGGCCCCGGAAGATAGTCTGCCATGTTCTTCTACCTTTACTACTGGATTCGGCGGCTTGCACGTGGAAACGTCCGACCGCTACCCAAGCCGTCAATCGGCACGCGGAGGACACTCCGAGGTGCATCGACGGGAATCCCGATCGACTTCACGGGCACCGGAACATTTTTTGAACTCTACTTCGCCCAGAGGGAACCGGCGCTCATCGGAGCTTCGTGGCTTGGGGTACCGCCCATGACCTCTTGTAGTTCTGACAGCCTACCTTTTTCGGCAGCAATCTTGGCGATGTCGAGTCGCGCGAGCACATCAACCGTGATCGGCCGCTTGGCATCCCAGAAGATAAACGCGGAAAAGAATTCGCGGGCCTGTTCACTGTTGAGGAGAGACGCGACGATGCTTGCCTCGCGCTCGCTACGGCACGGCACGAAGTAGCAGGTGTCGTCAAAGACCACCGGCTTCCCGTCGTGCGGCCCGATGACGTGGAAGGTGAGCTTCTTATACAGCCCCGCGATGGCGACTTTCCAAGGCGCGAAGGAATACTCACCGATGCCGAACACCGAGAATCGGGGGCGACCCTTGTAGATCACACTCGCCCGCTTGTCGAGCCGGTCAGCGTGGCTGTTCAAGTACGCCCAGGTATTCGGCGCAAGCCGTGACAGCCGAGAGGTGTCCTCGCCCGTGGTCCGTTGAGGTACGATCATCCACCGCGTCGGCGCGGGGACCTTGCCATTGCCCAGGTCCGAAGCCTTGAGCATCGGGAAGACCGCCTCACGCTCCAAATCCAGCGGTTCACCGCCCCGTGTCCGTAGCCCTTCCGTAGCAGCCACAAGTTCCATGACCTCGGAGCAATCGTGCTTGATCCCCGATCGCCAGCGATACGGCCCCTCGCCTTGGAGATGCCGCCAACGGTCATACGCGGCGGCATCGGCAAGGACTCGGGAATCACGGAAGCCCAGCGTTTGTTCGTGGGCCTTCGCGCCGAGCGACGGGAAGACGCGGCACTCGCTTTGGACATTCGGACGACCGAATCGGATCATCAACAGGCACGCATCAACGCTCGCGCCGAAGTGCTCGATCGAGTCGATTCGGTACATCTCGGCAGACTCGACCTTCGCAGCCTTCTTCCAACCGTGCTCCAACACCTTGCGGGCAACGGCAGTCTTGCAGAGCATGGCGAGCATGGCATCGCGTCCTGACAGTGCGTCGATGAGGCGCAACAGCATCGCCTCGGATATATCGAAGTTGGCCTTTCCCGTCAGCGCGTCCAGCCCCGAGCGGCCCTGAAAGTTGGACTTCATCGGCACGTTGGTGCTTCCGATCGCGGCCAGTTCGGCGTTGGTCACCCAAGGCGGGTTGCCGACAACGAGCAAAGGATCGGGGACCGCGCCGAGAGTTTCGGCCCAATCACGCGCGAAAAAGTCGCCTTCAATGACCGTGATTCGGTCCTCGTCTTGCCGCCCGGCGCGTCGTTCCAATGCCGCCGCCATGTGTCGAGGCTGGATTTCAAGACCGAGCGCGGTCGAGAATGCGGGAAACTCGTCGGTGGCTGCAAAGAGCAAGCCCCCCGCACCGCACGACGGCTCGATGATCGTTGCCGGCGCGAAGCCGGATGCTGCGACTTGGCGCGCAACTGCGCGAGCCAAGCTCATCGGGGTCTGAAAGTCCCCGAACTCGACCTTTGACTTGGGACGGGAAGCGATACCCATGCCTTAGAGTCCTACCCGGGTGATGCCATCGACCTTGCCCGCCTGCTCGATGACGCGGGCGTACTGGAGCCGCCATTGCAGCGCGTTGGAGATGGTGAGATAGCCTTGCTCGGGCCGCTTCTTCAACAGGTCTTCGGCAATCTTCGTGGCCTCGATCTCGTCCACGGGGAGGTTCTTGTCAGTCATGTAGGCGATGAGGTCGTCGGTGTTGCCCTCGTTGTCAAGGATTTGAAGCAAGCCCTTGGTCATCTGGAAATCTGCGGTGCGCTTCGCGTCCACCATGATTACGTGCTGGATGTTCAGTCTGCCGGTCTTGGCTTTGGGATCGTCTGTCTTCTCATAAACGAAGACGAGCAAGGAGTAGCCCAGCCCGTACACCTTTTGGCGTGCCGACCGATAGGGACACGACGATTGCGGCTGCTTAACGGACGTAACCTTGATGTCCACGCCGATGTCGGGAAAGTCGATGCCCTTGGCCGCGTTGCCCTGCTCGAACTCGTAGCGGTCAACAAGGTACTTCCGGAACTTCAGCTCCAAGTACGTCCCGACCGCCTTGCCGTCAGTCACGCCAAAGAGCGTGGGCTCGGCGAACGCCGACTCCATTTTGGCGAAAGTGCGTGCCTCTTCGACGAGCGACGGGATATCAAGTTTCGGCTTCGGCAACGTACGCTCCGCCGGGTCGAGTCGTCCCGACGAGGAACGGTGCTGGCAGCCCGGATCAGGCACAGTGTATGGCCCGGCTTGTGGCCGTGCTTGCCGTTCGTTCGGTATGTCCGGCCTTTACGCCGCGACCGTCGCCGTCGTGACCTCCGACCACGGCCCCTTTTCGCCCTGCGTGTTGACCCAGCGCAGCATGTAGACGGCGGTTTTGCCGCCGTCGCCGGCGCGGAAGTCGGCGCGGATCGTGGGCTTGGTGGCCATCGTGAGGAAAGCCAGTGCGTTGGGGTCGGTCGGCGCGGGCTGGCCCGCGTCGATGAGCGTGAGCCAGACTTCCGCGCCCAGCACGCCCTTGGGGCGGGCGCGGCGGGTCGGGGTGGATTCGTCGGTGAGGCGCAGCGTGTGCGTCAGGCGTTGCCCGGATTGCACGAGCGCTTGCGGGCGCGTCGTCGGCGTCGGCGTGGGCGTGCCGCTGGCATCGCGCACGGTGATGCCGATGGTCGCGCGGTCGGCGTCGGTGGTCTTGGGGTAGCCCTGGATGAAGGAGGTGATGGGCCGGGCCTGGGCTTCGAGTTCGCGCCGGGCACCGTCCTTGTTCTGGCGCGCCGCCTCGGCCCGCTGCTGGGCCGCGACGTGTGCGGGGAAAGCACCGTTCCACGACGACAACGCCTCTTTGAGCGGCTTCAAATCGTCGATGTTCAATCCCTGAGCCTCCCACCACTTCTCCACGGCGTCGTAGTAGTTGTTCATGTACGCGGCGAAGTCAGCATCGGGTCTGGGGAAGCGGCGTTCGGCCATGGGCGGGCACTCCGGGAGCGGCCACATGACATGGCCGAGCGTCCGCGCGAGTCGTGCGATCCGCCAAACCGCTTGGCCGACCGCACACATCACACGGACGACCTCACCATCGACCCGTCCGGACGGCCACTTGAGCCGCGCGACCGGACATTTTCGTTGGCCGATCGGACAGACGGGTTGGCCGGTCGGACAAACGAGTTGGCCGGGCGGACGGGTAAGGCGGACGGCCCCGCATCACTTGTCATCCTTCTTCGGGAGGCCTTTTTTGCCCTTCTTTCTCTTTTCGGCCTTGGCAAAGGGCAACAAATCGTCCTCAACCGGGTTCGCGATGCCGAGGATGAGCCAGTAATGCCCCCTGCGCTCGGCGGCGTAGTTCTTGCGCTGCATCTTCACGACCAGCGGTACATCCGTGTGGAATGAGCCGGTGTAGGGATTGGCCCGCCTCTTGATGGTCTTGTCCTGGCAGTGAAACCGTTGCTGCGATAATTGTGAGGCGTCCCTGGGCCGGGCGAATGACATTAGCCCATAGCCCGTCTTTTTGTTGATACGGACAAACTTCACCGGGGCTTCGATAACCTCATCCGCATCTGGATCAAGTGCCGGGGGCTCGAATGGCATCTTGATTGCCGCGCGTCCCTGTTCGTCGATGACGATATCAAGCGTCTGTCCTTTGAGTGTCAGCACTTCCGTTGCTGCGGATGAATCCAACGGGACCGTTGCATTGTCAAGAGCATTGTCGAGCGCGGCGGCGAAGTCCTCCGTGTCCTCGCGGTCCACGCTGATACGAATCTCGTTCTCTTTTGCGACCTTCTCAAGTTCCTCGACAACGCCGTCAAGCGTCTTGCGTTCCCGCTTGGCCTTGATGTGCGTCTTTACCAGTGTTGCGGACCACTTCCACAGTGCCTTTATGGCGTCGTAGGGCGCGTTTCCCAACACGGATTTGAGAATCACGCCACCGGCAACGATCGACGCCTCGACGATATAGGAGCCCTTGCGGACCTCGCGCACGCGGAACTGCACACGGGCGGATGTGCCGCTTGGCGGTAGCTCCAGCTTTGTCGTTTGCTGCGAGTAGTACGCGAGTTGAAGAAAGCGGTCCCAACCTTGCAGTGCCGCGCCGAGTTCTGCGGCGGGCAGTTCCCCGTTGGCGGCCAGCTCGCCGTCCCACTTGATTGTGAGGTTGTATGCCTCCCCACTTAGGTCGATGTCGTCCCGCTGGATACCTGCGGATTTGGCCATGCACAGATTCTAACCGCATTCCCGGCGATTGGCGGGGGCAGCCACGCATCCGG
The DNA here is from genome assembly GCA_019750095.1 of Phycisphaerales bacterium. Classification (GTDB taxonomy): domain Bacteria; phylum Planctomycetota; class Phycisphaerae; order Phycisphaerales; family UBA1924; genus UBA4658. Next base: position 208 of record JAIEOW010000199.1, on the reverse strand, counting down.
ATGCCGAGCATGTTGAAGTCCGCGTCGGAGGTCTCGACGTGTGGGGGGGCGGGGCTTCCTGGCCGTTGAGGAACGCCATCTCGATGACGGGCAGATCGCTGGGGTCTGCGAGGAGGTACCACGCCTTGGCCGAGTTGCCGGTGTAGAGCGCGTTGGAGAGGTAGCGGCTGACCTCGATGCGGAACTTGCCCTGGTGCGGGTTGGCGAC
>JAIEOW010000157.1 GCA_019750095.1 Phycisphaerales bacterium | reverse complement strand
CGCTTTCACCTCCGCGCGACCAGTCCGGGCTGGTGTAGTCGGCACCCAACCACTGCACATCGCGCTTGATCGCTTCGACGTACTCCATTTCTTCCTTGGTGGGATTGGTGTCGTCAAAGCGCAGGTTGAACTTGCCGTCGTACTGACGAGCCAGGCCGGAGTTCAGGCAGATGCTCTTGGCGTGCCCGATGTGCAGCCAGCCGTTGGGTTCGGGCGGAAAACGCGTGTGCACACGCGGCTTGCCCACGCGGGGCGTCGGGCCGAGGGCCGGGGGCTTGGTCTGACCGTGCTCGAGGGTTTCCGGGATACCCGCGTCGGCTGCGTTACGCCAGACCCCCCACTTGCCGCTCTGGATGTCGTCTTCGATGATTTGCTGAATGAAGTTTAGCGGGCGCGCCGGGGTGGGAGCGGCATCATGGGCAGGCGATGAGGATGGGTCGGAAGGGGCATCTGGCATAGGCCCAAATGATAAGTCCCAAGAATGCCGGATTCTCCCCTGCACGGCACAGAGCAGGTCTTAACCATGATCAGCGGAGGGCTTGCCCTTCGCGGCGGCGACAAAGTCATTGATGGCCACGCTCATCCAGACAATTTCCAGGGCCACGCCCGCCCAGGCCGTCTTGTAGAACATCGTCGCCCCCAGCAATCCCGCCCCGACAAAGTTGATCGCTGCCAGGGACTTGCCCGGAAGCTTCCGCTTCCCAACGAACGCGGCCACGATCATTGCCGCGCCGATAAACCCGATGATCTCAAAGAACAGTGCCATGATCACTCCAGATGTGCGGGCAGAACCGGACAGACCGCCCGGTTGATCGACGCTTGCGGACACGATGGCATGCGGTACACTGCCCACATGCCATCCAAGGCCACCACCGTTGAGCAGTATCTCGCCGAACTTCCCGAGGATCGTAGAGCCGCGATCTCCGCCGTTCGCACCGTGTTTCTGAAGAACCTGGGCAAGGGTTATGCCGAGCAGATGCAATACGGCATGATCGGCTACTGCATCCCGCACAGCATCTTCCCGGCGGGGTATCACTGTGACCCCAAGCAGCCGCTTCCGTTTGCGGGGCTGGCATCACAGAAGGGGCACATGTCGATGTATCTGATGGGTCTGTACATGAACCCCAGAAGGCGCAACGAGTTCGAGGCGGCGTGGGCCAAAGCCGGCAAGAAACTGGACATGGGCAAGGCGTGTGTGCGCTTCAAGAAGCTCGACGATTTGGCTCTAGACGTGCTGGCAGCGACGCTGAAAAACATGCCGAGCGAGACGTACATCGCGACGTATCAGCAGTTGCTGGGCGATCGGGCGACGCCCGCCAGCAAAGCCACCAACAAGCCCACTGCAAAGCCGTCGAAGCCCGCTGCAAAGAAAGCGTCATCTAAGACCGTCAAAAAGTCCGCGAAGAAAGCGGTATCCAAGAGCCCTCGGCGCTGACGACACGCTACCGTCCGCCTCGTGTCTCGCTCGAGCGAACATCTCACGCCGGTACCGCCGCCATCGCCCGCGCTCGGCATCATCACCGTATTGATGACCCTGCTGGGCTGGTCGAGCGTCCCGCTCTTCATCGCCCACTTTTCACACGATCTGGACGTCTGGACGAGCAACGGCTGGCGCTATGCCTTTAGCGCATTGCTCTGGGCACCGGTGCTGATCGTCGTCCACGCTCGTCGGCGGGCGCCTGCCGGACTCTGGACAAACTCCATCGTGCCTGCCGTGGTCAACGCGCTCGGTCAGGCGGCGTTTGCCTGGTCGTTCTACAACATCGATCCTGCAACGGCGACGTTCGGGCTCCGCATGCAGATCGTCTTTGTCGCCATCGGGGCGTATCTGCTGTTTCCGTCTGAACGTGCCGTGCTCCGCAGGCCTCAGGCCTGGGCGGGGATCGCGCTCGTCCTGGGAGGCATCGCGGGAACGCTGTTCATGGCCAACCGGAACAACCTGCCCACCGATGTCGCCGGAACCACGGCCAGCTACGCCTTCGGCGTGATGCTCGCGCTCATCGCAGGCCTGCTCTTTGCCGCGTATGGGCTCAGCGTTCGCAAGTTCATGCACGGCTACCACCCCGTCACGGCGTTCGCCGCGATCAGCCAGTACACGTCGCTCATTCTCGTCGGGCTGATGCTCGCCCTCGCTCGTGATCCGAAATCCGGCGCACCCGACTTTGGCCTCCACGCGTTTGGGCTCGGCGCAGGACCGTTTGCGCTGCTGCTGCTCAGCGCGGTCATTGGGATCGCTCTCGGGCACGTCTTCTACTACATCTCCATCGCACGCCTGGGCGTCGCGGTCTCCAGCGGGGTGATCCAGCTCCAGCCCTTCTGCGTCGCGATCGCCCAGCTCTTGATCTTCAACAAGCCCCTCACGACCGGTCAATGGGTCTTCGGCTCGCTTGCCGTGGTGGGCGCAACGCTGTTGCTCCACACCCAGTGGTCGGTCTCACGCTCCGCCGCGCGGCTGGGGCGATGAGGCGGTATCCTGATGCCCATGCACCCGATCGTCGGCATCATCATGGGTTCGCGCTCCGACTGGGACACCATGGAGCACGCGGCGAGCACGCTTGAGAATCTCGGCGTGCCGCACGAGGTCCGCGTCGTCAGCGCGCACCGCACGCCTGACCTGCTCTTTGACTATGCCTCCACCGCCGAGCGACGCGGGCTGATGGCGATCATCGCCGGCGCGGGCGGCGCGGCTCACCTTCCCGGAATGTGCGCAAGCAAGACCGCCGTTCCCGTATTGGGTGTACCCGTGCAGAGCAAGACGCTGCAAGGCGTTGATTCCCTGCTCTCCATCGTGCAGATGCCCGCGGGAGTTCCCGTGGCGACGTTTGCCATCGGCCGAGCGGGTGCGATCAATGCCGCACTCTTCGCGTGCGCCGTCGCAGGCACCAAGCACCCGCAGTTCCTCGCAGCGCTTCGTCAGTATCGCGACCAGCAGACCGCTCTGGTGCTCGAGCACCCCGACCCGCGCGTGCACCTGCCCGACCATCCGCCCGCCGGAGGCAAGCCGTGATCATCGGCGTGCTCGGCGGCGGCCAACTCGGGCGCATGCTCGCCCTCGCGGGCATCCCGCTCGGTCTGCGATTTCGATTCCTTGACCCCGATCGATCGTGCCCCGCCGCAGAACTCGGCGACCTTGTCGTCGCGCAGTATGACGATGAGCTCGCGCTCGCTCGTTTCGTCGAGGGCGTCCATGCCGTCACCTATGAGTTTGAGAACGTCCCCGCCGCCGCGGCCAAGTGGCTCTCGGCTCACGCCCCGGTCTTTCCGCCCCAGGGCGCCCTTGCCACCGCACAGGATCGGCTGAACGAAAAGACCTGCTTTCGATCACTGGGTATCGCCACCCCGGAGTTCGCTCCCGTCGATACCCGCGACGAACTGCTCGCCGCCGTTGCACGCATCGGCCTGCCCAGCGTGCTCAAGACGCGCCGCTTCGGATATGACGGCAAGGGCCAGGCCGTCCTTCGCACCATGGCCGACGTTGAGACCGCATGGCAGACGCTTGGCCAGCCACGGGCCGGACAACAGCTTCGCGCTGATCTCATTCTCGAGCAGTTCGTGCCGTTCGCCCGTGAACTCTCCATCCTTGGCGTCCGGTCACGCGATGGTTCGATGCGCTTCTATCCGCCGGTCGAGAATCACCACAGTCGCGGCATCCTGAGCCGATCCATCGCTCCCGCTCCGAACGCTCAGGCCGCGGCATCGGTGCTGCAGCCCGCCGCCCAGCGCGTGATGGAAACGCTCGGCTATGTGGGCGTCCTCGCGATCGAGTTCTTTGATCTCGGCAACGGCACGTTCATGGCCAACGAGATGGCCCCCCGCGTCCACAACAGCGGACACTGGACCATCGAGGGCTCGGCGTGCTCGCAGTTCGAGAATCACATGCGTGCCGTCGCCGGCATGCCCCTGGGCGCTCCAGCATCGCGCGGACACAGCATCATGCTCAACATCATCGGGGCCGAGCCCGATCCGGGCATCCTCGCGCTCGATGGCGTCCACGTGCACATGTACGGCAAGTCCCCGCGCGCTGGCCGAAAGCTCGGCCACCTCACCATCTGCCAGCTTGCCCCCGAGGCCGCGATGGCTCTGGCAAGACGTGCCGAGTTGCTGCTGCGCAACTGCTGAACACTCGATCCGCGAATCATCTGGAATCAACGGCACGCCTCACCGCTCTGAGTCATCCGCCTTCGGCGGCTCCATGCTGAGCAGCACCCGATCCACCCGCGTGCGATCCATGTCCATGATCTCGAACGTGAACCGGTCAAAGTCGAACCGATCACCCGTCGCCGGCACGCGACCCATGTACGCCATAACAAATCCGCCGAGCGTGTCAAAATCGGCCTGATCTTCCTTCGGCAGCGTCTCCACGCCCATCAGCGTGCGCAGCTCGGATGCGGGCAGCATGCCATCAAGCAGATACGACCCATCCGATCGCTTCACCACCTGCGGATCAGGAGGCCCGCCCGAGATCGCGACGTCGCCCAGCAAACTCTCCACCAGATCATTCAGCGTGATCAGTCCCACCAGCACGCCGTATTCATCGATCACAAACGCGATGTGCTGTCCGGAACGCTTGAATCGATCCAGAACGCGGATCGCCGGGGCCGCATCGGGCACAAACAGTGGCTTTCGGCAGAGCGACCGCATGTCGATCTCTTCGGTGATCAGGCTGTTCTTCACCAGGTCCTTGATGTGCACCACGCCGATAAGGTGATCCAGATCGCCGTCACAGATCGGAAAGTGCGAGTGCGAGCTTGTGGCTACCGCCACGCGCAGCCGTTGCGCGCCGTCGCGGACATCGAGCCAATCAATATCGTTCCGCGGCACCATCACCTGGCGCACACGCTGATCGCCGAGTTCCAGCACACGCTCCACGATCTGCCGCTCGGCCTGACCGAACTCACCCTTGGCCTCACCGCTCTTCAGGATCGCCTTGACCTCGGCCTCCGCCTCGCCCTCGGCCTGCCTGCGCGCAGGGATGAGCTTCATCACCAGATCCGTCGACGTCGACAACACCCACACCAGCGGCGCACACGCCACGCTCAGCCAACGCATCGGTATCGCCAGAATCGAAGCGATCGGCTCGGCATACGCGAGCGCAAGCCGCTTCGGCACAAGTTCACCCGCCACAAGGGTCACAAGGGTGATCAAGAGCACCGTCACACCCAGCGAGACGGCCCGAGACGTGTTCGCGTTCAGACCCCACGCGCTCAACACCGGAATCAATCGATCTGCGATCGCCGATTCACCGATCGCGCCCGCCAGAATACCCGTCAGCGTGATTCCGATCTGCACCGTCGAGAGATATCGCGTCGGGTGATCCAGCAGATACAGCGCGGCCGCCGCCCCGCCCGACCCACGAGCCACCTGCGCCTCCAGCCGACCGCGCTTGCTCGAAACCAATGCCATTTCCGACATCACAAAGATGGCGTTGATCGTGATCAGCAGTGCGAGCAGGGCGATTTCCATGGTCGGCCCAGAGTGTACCGCGCACGTTCGCTACGCTCTGGCGGCCATGCCCAGACGCGCCGAAGATCCCTACGCCCACCCGCTGATCTACGACATCCTGCACGCACCGGGGTCGC
>JAIEOW010000169.1 GCA_019750095.1 Phycisphaerales bacterium | reverse complement strand
ACTCCCAAACATAGTCCGAATAACACTCGCCCAGGTCACCATCTCGCCCCACCCTCACCACCTTAGCAAACCCAGCCCGACCCGTCTACCACCCACACGCCGTGCTCAAGGAATGATCGCACAATGACCCGAAACCAAAATGTGCCGCGCGGCACAATTTCCCGCCGCCCCACCCCCACGCCCCCCCCCACCCACGCCTCAACCCCCAAGCCACCAGAACTGCACATCGAAATCATCGCTCGCGGCTTGATCATCCAGAAGACCCCGTCACCCCGAGTCTTGGTCTGCCAGGCGCTCCGCCGACCAGCCGACCAGGGACCGGCGACGCCGGCCTACTGCTACCTGCCGGGCGGCCATGTCGAGTTCGGCGAAACCGCCGCGGCGGCCGTCGTGCGCGAGCTGCACGAGGAGACCGGCCGCCGAGCGCGGGCGGGCAAGCTTCTGATGGTCGGCGAGCACACGTTCTCGACCCGCAAGCGCGAGCATCATGAGATCAACTTCGTGTTCGCGTCCAAGCTGATCGGCCGCGGGGCGGACGGGCGGGCGGCGACGGTGGTGAGCCAGGAGCCAGAGATTGGGTTCGCGTGGTTGTCGCGCGCGGAACTTTCTAAGGCGGACATGCGCCCGCCGGATATGAAAACATGGCTGCTCAAGCACTGGGCGAGGCTGGTTGATGGGGAAGAATCGTTGCCGATGGTGCTTCGGACGGCCGGTTGGTGATTCGTCGGCGTGGGGAGTCGGGGGGCGGGGTGCGGGGCTCTTGTGGTGTGGAACTGTGGGTTGGGGCGGGGCGCGCTTGCGCGAAAGATGGTGTCTGAAATGGTCGATGCTTCGTGACCGTCGTGAGTTTGACGGTCACTTATGGCGTTTTTGGGCGAAAAACCCGGATCGAGCGATGCCGAGGGCGGGGGGCTGATTGGCGCGGGGCCAATTGTGCCGCGCGGCACAATTGCGCGCGCGGAGGCGTCGCAGGTTGGCGCGCTGGATCCGGGTGCGATGGAGCGGCGGCTGCTGGCGGAGATCGAGTCGCTGCAGGATCGCTTGGCGGAGGCCGAGCGGTTGGCGGTGCTGGGGCAGCTCACGGCGACAATCGCGCACGAGTTCAACAATCTGCTGACGCCGGTGATGAGTTACAGCGAGATGGCGCTGGAGCGGCCGCGGGACGCGGCGTTGACGAAGAAGGCGCTGGAGCGGGCGTATGAGGGGAGTTTGAAGGCGGGGCAGATCTCGCAGGCGATTTTGAGTTTGACGGCGGGGTTTGGCGGGCTGAGTTCGTTGAGCGGCGGCGGGGGGGCCGGTGGTGGGATTGGGGTAACGAATGAGGGCGCGGATGTTGGGGCGGCGGTGGACGGGGCGCTGCGGTGCCTGGGGCGGGATCTGGCGAAGGACCGGATTGCTTTGCGGCGCGAGATTGCCGATGGCACGCGCGCGGCGATCTCGGCCATTGGGCTTCAGCAGGTGGTGCTGAACCTGGTGCTGAACGCGCGGCGGGCGATGTTGGGCGGTGGGGGGACGCTGACGGTGCGGGGGTGGGTGGCTGCGGATGCAGATGTTGGTGCAACGATGTCTGTTGCAACGAAGATGTTGGGTCGCGAGGGAGGGCGGACGGAGTACGCAGAGGGCGCAGAGGTGAGCGGGGGGACGCAGAGAAATGCAGGGGAAGTACACGGAGGCACGGAGGGACACGGAGGGGGAGCGGGCGACGCAAATGGCAACTTTGCAAATTTGCAAATGGCAAATACGGACGGAGCCGCGGCTGGGCGTGTGGGGGGGCTAGCCCATGGTGCTGCGCAGGGGCACCGATCTGCGGACGCGTCAGCGGCGCGGGGCAAGTGGGTGGTGGTGATGGTGGGGGATACTGGGTGCGGGATGACGGCGGGTGAGATGGCGCGGGTGATGGGCGAGGGCGGGGGGGGCGGGAGTCGCGAGCCGCGAGTTGCGAATCGCGAGGGTGATACACATGGCACAGGGCCGCAGGGCCCCATGGCACATTCGGACAAATCAAGGGCAATGAGTGAGCACGCAGTGAGCGCGGAGGTGAGCGGGGGGACGCAGAGAGATGCAGGGGATGTACACGGTGGCGCGGCGGGACGCGGAGTGAAGGAGCGGGGACAGGCCGACGTGGCACATGGCCGCACGGAGCATTTGAGCCGGGTGCCGGCCGCGGCGAGTGAGGGCGGTGGGGGGGATGGGAGTCAGCGGCACCGACCCGCGGACGGGTCGGTGGCACGGGGCGAAGACCCCTCTCGGAGAGCGGGGGTACCCGGGGAGGGCGCGGTGGCACGCGGCGGGGCGGGGTTGGGGCTGATGTTGTGCCGGAAGCTGGTGGCGGCCGCGGGCGGGTGGATGGATGGGGTGAGTGAGGTGGGGCGGGGGACGGTGGTGTGGGTGGTGGTGCCGTGGGTGGGGGAGGGGGCGGAGCGGGACGGGGGACCGACCCCGCCGCGCTCGGGCTCCTGACCAGGACGACGAAGCCGTGTTTCCGCGCCGAGTTCAAAGCGGGCCGCTCAATTCGATGGGTCCGCGAATGCCCCGCGTTCGACGGCTGTTGATACAATCGCATTCTAAACCGGGAGTGCGCGACCAATGGCCAAAGCAAAGATGCCCGCTTCTAAGAACAAGTATACCATGAGGATTTCGCGCCTCACGGTGGACAAACTTGGTGTCAAACTCTACGACCGTGTCTCCGCCGTGCTCGCCGAACTCATCGCGAATAGCTATGACGCGGATGCGGAGCATGTGGTTGTCGAAGCCCCGATGGGCGAGTTACTGGCGGAGAAGAAGGCCGGTGTCCTGAAAGATCGGGGCTTCTCCATCGTCGTGGAGGACGACGGGTGCGGGATGACGCCGGAGCAAGTCAACGAGTTCTATCTGGTCGTTGGTAAAGAACGTAGGAACGACCCCAAGCGGGGAGATAAGTCCGCGAAGCACAAGCGTGCGGTCATGGGCCGGAAGGGCGTAGGCAAACTTGCGCCGTTCGGCGTCTGCCGTCAGATCGAGATCATCACTTCGGGCGGCGGCAAGATCGACGGCGAGGATGAGCATGGCAAGCCAGCGAAAGGCTACCTCACCGCTCACCTGATACTTGACAGAAAGGGCATCGTCAAAGATACCGACGACGATTACTCGCCGAAGGTCGGCGCACTAGACGGCACGGTTCGCGCCAAGCACGGCACCCGATTGGTGATGACCGACTTTGACCACCGCCATGTACCGGAGATGGAAACGCTGACGCGACAACTCGCGCAGCGTTTCGGCGTTCGAACCGCGAACTGGAAAATCACTCTGCGTGATACTCAGAAGACCAAGGGCACGAAGGGCCATGAGAACAGCGTCGGGGAGTTTGGCGTCCAGTGCCAATCGGGGACCAAGATCACGCTCAAAGACCGGGGAGCCAGCAAAGGCGACGAGCAATGGGCGGCGTTGGACGAGGACAGCCATGTAGTCGCGAACCTGTTTGCGGGCTTCGAGTACGAGGGGGCCTGGAAGGCCGTCACGGGATGGGTGGCCTATGCCGAGGAGCCGTACAAGGACGAGTTGATGGCCGGAGTCCGGGTCTATTGCCGAGGCAAGATCGCCGCGCAGACGGCGGTTTTCAACCGCAAGGCCGGGTTCACGGGCGAGTACGACGTTCGCTCCTATCTCGTGGGCGAACTCAATGCGGACTGGCTGGACGAGCACGAGGATTTGATTCGCACCGACCGTCAGGACATTCTCTGGTCTCATGGGCCGGGGGTCGAGTTTGAGAAGTGGGGCCAGAACTTGGTCTCGACCATCGGAAAGTTGACCCGCGAACCCGTAAGGAAGAAGGCGTGGGACAAGTTCGCGGCCTCCTCTGATCTTGAGAACGTCGTCACCAAGGCATTCCCTGCCGACGCTCAGAAGGACATCCGCGAGAACACGATGCAAATCGCCAAGGCGATTGCGAAGACCGTCCGGCAGGACGAACTGGACGACAAAACCCAGGTTCAGAACCTCGTGGACCTATCACTCATGCTGGGGCCGCACATCACGCTGGACCGCAAGCTGCAAGAAGTAACCGACAATGCCGATCGCCCGCTGTCGGCGATCACCGGCCTGCTGAGGACGGCGCGCGTAGCCGAGCTGTCGTCGTTCGGCAGTATCGCGGAGAACCGCGTGCGAGTCATCGACAAACTCGAAAGCCTGATCGCGGGGGCGGCTCGGGACGAGGCCGCCTTGCAGGAACTCATCGATCAAGCCCCGTGGCTCATCAACCCTCAATGGTCGCCCATCACGTCAAATCAGTCCTTTGCGACTCTGAGATTGGAGTTTGCGAAGCACTACAAGAAGATGACCGGGAATGACATCGTCCTCCAGCCATCGAGCAAACAGAACAAGCGGGCGGACTTCGTGCTCACGAATCAGGACACCTGTATTCACCTGATTGAAATCAAGGCCGCTGACCACGCCCTCAAAGACGAGGAAATGGCGCGTATCAACACGTACGATCAACTTATGACCGAGTTCTTGGGGCTGGCAGGCAACGAGGAGTTCAAGCGGCACTTCCCCGAGTTTCGCATTACACTCGTGTGCGACAAACTGGGCTTGAAGGGACTCGCCAAGGCAGCATTCGACGGGCTGAAGAGTCAGGGCAGGCTCGACCATGTCACATGGGGCGTGTTCATGAAGCGTGCCAGACTCGCCCATCAGGATTTCCTCAAAGAGGCCGAACGGCAGCGAAAGCTGGCGAGCAAGGGGTGGGTCGACGAGTAGGCGAGCGGGCCGTAAACCAGTCCTCTCGGCGGCGGGAATACGGCTTGGTTCTACGATTGCACCCGCTCACGTCGCGCGGCTTGCCAAGCCGATACGATGGGGCAGATGCCCACTGTTGCCGCCAAACCGAAGGCCAAAGACCCTGTTGCGGGGTTTGTGCTGCGCACCCGGCGGCCCCGGGCCACGCACGGGTTGACGGTGGTTTCGCTCTTCTCCGGCGGCGGGCTGAGTGACGCGGGGTATCTCGCGGCGGGCTTTGAGGTCGTTGTTCAGGCGGAACTCGAACCCAAGCGGGCCGCGATTGGCGCGTCAAACTTCCCCAAGTCAAAGTGGGTCGTCGGCGATGTTCGCAAGACGGCGGGCGAAATCGTCAAGGCGTACAAGGCCCAGACCACGAGGCCGCTCGCGTTGCTCGTGGCGACGCCTCCGTGCCAAGGGCTGAGCAGTTCCAACCCCAGCCGGGGCAAGCGAGCGACCGACCACGCGAAAAAGAACGCCAAGAAGAACGCGCTCCTGCTTCGCATCATCCAAGTGGCCCGGAAGCTCAAGCCACGTGCGATCGTGGCGGAGAATGTCCGACAAATCCTGACGCATGAAGTCTACTGGAACGGTGCGAAGCGCACCGTCGTTGATGTTCTCAAGCGCGAGTTGCCCAAGTACGAATTCTGGCACACGACCATCGATGTTGCCGACCACGGCGTAGCGCAGTCGCGGACCCGTGCCGCGATCGTCGGCATCCGAAAGACTGAGAAGTGTGTC
>JAIEOW010000130.1 GCA_019750095.1 Phycisphaerales bacterium | reverse complement strand
CGCCACCCGCTCGCAAATCCTTGCGGCCAAGGCCTTCCGAGCATCCAATCGGGCCTCATAGTTCACGGCGTTGGATGCCACCTGCCTTCACTCAGTAGCAAAGGGACAGAACCTGATGCTCAAAAGCGGAACCCTTTAGACTCTAAGCGACGCAATTCGCTGAACGAGTCGTTGCGCTGATCCTTAATGACACGCCATGCTTCCGCAAACGCTGGCATCGAGAGATTGTCCTTGATGCCGTCAAGCCAATCCGCCCAGACTTCTTCTCCAATCCGGTTCTTCTCGAACATGAATGCCTGCTGGTTGCAAAGGTCGAAATACCGGTAGAACGGCAGTAGATCACTGTCCGTGAGCGGAGTAAGCGGCGACTTGCCCAGCAGTGCGTACATCGGGAGGGCCGCGATGAGTTCGCGGTACTCCTTCACAAAGCCGTCCTCAAAATTCTGGCGGTCCTTCCTGGCGCCAGTGTGCATTTGCACGAACACGAGGATGACACCAATCGCGGTCATGAACCCAGCAATCGCATTGATGACGTCTAATACCATGTTGATGAGTCCCAAGTGGCAATCCGTGGATCACCATCTGATGCGGTGCCAAGGCAACCGATTACTGAAAGAGCGTGTTGAATACCGATCGATTGTGATCGTGCAACCTATCGGCGAATTCATTTACGTAAAACATGTCCGGCGAGAACCTCTGCGCACGGACACGAACACGGTACTTGGGATCGTCAGGGTTTGCGTCGAAGATCACAAATCCAATTCCGAAGAGTAGTGCCAAAGCTTCGATTCGACTTGAGTCCTCTTCCGTAAGCGTGCCGGGCATCACCAAATAGACTTTGTGCGAAAAAAGCCGATATGCCGCCGCTTGGCCAAATGCCGTGATTGACTCGTTCGGATTGGTCTTAATCTCCGCCGAGATGATTTCTGGATCAAACTTCACGCGGTTTGACGGAATGGGCTTGAACATGCCGATCACATCTGGAGTGCCCCACTTGCCACGAAGGCCCGCACCACCGAGTGGAATCGCAACGGTCGCTTCATCGAGGTCATTCCTGAGCCAGTCTGCAAAGGACTGGTAAAAGTCTGTCTCTCGAATGCTCGGCTCCAACGGCACCGAACTCACTGATTTTCGTGCCGTCGTGCTGTTCTTTTCAGCGAGCTTAAACAGGCCCCGACTCGGCTTGACGACCTCACCATCGAATGTCTTGTCGAGATCCCAGACCGATCCGTGAACAGTGTTCTTCGGAGTCTCAGGATGCTGGCCACTGATTCTCGCCACCAACACGGAGTAGCGGATTCCGCCTGGCTCTGCTGCGATGATCTTCTTGGCGAGCTTTTGAATCTCTTTGATAGTTAGCTTTGCCATTTCCATTCCCTCCGATCAAGTCATCCCGCAACCGCCTTGCACACCTTCGTTGCCGCATCCGTCAGATCCGTGGCGGCCTGCAGGGTTGGGATCATGCTTTTGGCGTCGTTGAGGATTTTTCGGCCGGCGTCGACGTTGGTACCTTCGAGGCGGACGACGAGGGGGACTTTGAAGCCGACTTGTTTGGCGGCGTTGACGACGCCTTGGGCGATGATGTCGCAGCGCATGATGCCGCCGAAGATGTTGACGAGGATGCCTTTGCAGTGTTGGTCGGAGAGGATGATGTGGAAGGCCTCGGTGACGGCTTCTTCGGATGCGCCGCCGCCGACGTCGAGGAAGTTGGCGGGTTGGCCGCCGTGGAGTTTGATGATGTCCATGGTGGCCATGGCGAGGCCTGCGCCGTTGACGAGGCAGCCGATGTTGCCTTCGAGGGCGACGTAGCTGAGGCCGGCGGCTTTGGCGCGGAGTTCGGCGGCGTTTTCTTCGGCGGGGTCGGCGAGCTGTTCGATTTCGGGGTGGCGGAAGAGGCCGTTGTCGTCGAAGTTGAACTTGGCGTCGATGGCGAGGACGCGGAAGTCGGGAGTCGGGAGTCGGGAATCGGGAGTCGGGGAATGCTCGACGGCGATGACGAGGGGGTTGATCTCGGCGAGGGAGCAGTCTTTCTCGACGAAGAGTTTGGCGAGTTTGACCATGATGTCGGCGGCCTGGGTGACGAGCTTGCCGGTGAGGCCGAGCTGGTAGGCGACTTTGCGTGCGGCGAAGCTTTGGAGGCCGACGGTGGGGTGCAGGGGCTGCTTGATGATGGCTTCGGGGCGGTCGTGTGCGACCTGTTCGATTTCGACGCCGCCTTCGCGGGAGGCGATGAGGATGTTTCGGCGGGTGGCGCGGTCGGTGGTGATGGCGAGGTAGAACTCTTCTTTGGAAGGCGAGGCACTGGGCACTGGGCACTGGGCACTAGGAGAAGGCATGCGATCGGCGATTTCGACGCCGGCGGCGACGAGGAGTTTTTTGACCTGGAGGCCTTCGGGGGGGGTTTGGGGGCTGATCATGCGGTTGGTGAGCATGAACTGGGCGGCGTCTTTGGCTTCGGTGGCGTTGCGGACGAGCTTGACGAAACCGGCTTTGCCGCGGCCGCCGGCGTGGACCTGGGCCTTGATGACGGCGAGGGGGCTGGCCATGCCCTTGGTGGCGCGGATGTAGGCCTCTTCGGCGAGGAGGGGCGACTCGATGGTGACGCCCGGGGGGACGGGGATGCCGAAGGAGGAGAGGAGGTCGCGGGCCTGGTATTCGTGGATTTTCATGTGGGGTGGTTGGGTCGGGTGAGGGAGAGGCGGAAGACACAGGCGGGACGCCTGTGCCACCAAGGCGGGTGAGGCGGAGCGGCGGATGATACAAGGTCAGGCGGGGCTGGCGAGGTGGGTCTTGAGGATGGTGGCGAAACGCCAGCAGTCGTGGAAGGTGTTGTAGAGGGGGACGGGGGCGACGCGGATGACGTTGGGTTCGCGGAAGTCGCAGACGACGCCGGAGGCAGAGAGGGCGGCGTGGAGTTCGCGTGGGCGGTCGAGGACGGCGAGGGAGATCTGGCAGCCGCGGGATGAGGGATCGCGCGGGGTGATGATGCGGAGAGCGGTGGCGGCGCTGGGGATGGCGTCGATGAGTTCCTGGAGGTAGGCGGTAAGTTGCTCGCTCTTTTGGCGGAGGGCGGGCATGGTGGCGTGATCGAAGATCTCGAGCGAAGCACGCACGGGGGCGAGGGCGAGGACGGGGGGATTGGAGAGGGACCAGGCGTCGGCGGTTGCGACGGGGATGAAATCGCTGGTCATGCGGAAGCGGGTTTTGGGGTCGTTGCCCCACCAGCCGGCGAGGCGCGGGAGCGTGACGTTTGCGGTGTGGCGCTCGTGGACGAAGCAGCCGGCGACGGCGCCGGGGCCGGAGTTGAGATATTTGTACGTGCACCAGCAGGCGAAGTCGGCTCCCCACTGGTGGAGGTGGAGGGGGATGTTGCCGGCGGCGTGGGCGAGGTCCCAGCCGATGGGGATGTTGAGTGAGCGAGCGTGGGCGGTGATGGAGGCGAAGTCCATGACTTGGCCGGTGAGGTAGTTGACGCCGCCGAGGAGGATGAGGGCGGTGCGGGGGGCGTGTTGGTTGAGGGCTTCGAGGAAGTCTTGGGTGCGGAGGGTGTGTTCGCCATCGCGCGGCTTGAGGCGGATGATGGTGGAGGCGGGGTTCAAGCCGTGGTGGGCGGCCTGGCTTTGCACGGCGTAGGAATCGCTGGGGAAGGCGGAGTCTTCGATGATGATGGCGTGGCGGGCCTGAGTGGGGCGATAGAAGGTCGCCATCATGAGGTGGAGGTTGACGGTGAGGGAGTTCATGGCGACGACTTCGTGGGGCAGTGCGCCGACGAGTCGGGCCGCGGTGTCGCGGACGAACTCGTGGGTGGGGTACCAGGGGTGCTTGGCGTGGAAGTGGCCTTCGACGCCGAGGCGGGACCAGTCGTCGAGTTCCTGAACGACGGCGCTTCGGGTGAATTTGGGCATGAGGCCGAGGGAGTTGCCGCAGAGATAGACGCAGGGCTGGTCGGGTTTGGCTGGTGCGGGCTTGCCCATGGCGGCGAGGATGTCGCCGGAGCGCGGGATGTGGAAGGATGCGCGGAAGTGGGCGAGGGGATCGGCGCGATCGAGCTCGAGAGCGCGAGGTTCGGCGAGCACGGTGTTCTGAGAGTGGTGTGCGGGCATGGGAAGGCTCAGGGTATCGCGCGGGCGGGTGGGCGACATTGTTTACGAACGGGGGGCAATCGGGTGCAAAGCCTGTGCAAGATGGGCGCGAGAATTTGTTTCGAAGTGGCCGACCGACCAACCGGTCGGTAAGATGGGCGATGCCGCGGAAGCATGCCAAGTCGGGCGGGAATGGGAACGCCGCCCGCGCGACGAGTCAGGAGTATCTGGACCCGATCCTCGACGCCGCGGAGGCGGTGGTGCTGCGCGATGGGATCGGTCGGCTGACGCTGGACGCGGTGGCGAAGAAGATGGGGCTGAGCAAGGCGGGGCTTCTGCACCACTTTCCGAGCAAGTCTGAGATGGTGCGGGGGATGGTGGAGCGGCATGTGGCGCAGTGACACGGGGAGTATCGGGCGACGTATGACCGGCTGAAGGATGCTGGCGATCCGATTCCGGCGGTGCGGGCGTTCATGTCGAACTGTCTGGCGGGGACGCACGCGTGGACGGAGGCGGAGCGGGCGCGGAATCGGGTGCTGGTGGCGGCGCTGGTGCATGATGAGGGGCAGGTTGAGCCATTGCTGCGGGTGGATCGGGATGTGAGTGCGCTGCTCAAGAAGGATGCGTTGCCGCCGGGTGTGGCGGAGACGATCCATCTGGCGGTGCATGGGCTGTGGTTTCAGTGGATCTTCGGGATGGGGTCGGTGTCGGAGCGTCGCCTGGGGCTGATTCGTGCCGCGCTCGAGCGGCTGATTGGTTCGGTCGCCGAGGTGAAGTTGTCAACGAGCGGGGCTGGGGACAGGGTTGGGAACAAGCGCAAGTCAACAACACCGCGAGCGCGAGAACGAGGTGTGCGGTGAAGATGAGTTCGATTCTGGTCGGGATTGGCGTGTTCGTGGCCCTGGGCGTGGTGGGCGGCGGGCTGGCGCTTGTGAAGTATCGGCAGATACAGGCGGGCATGAATCAGCCGGGGTTTGAGCCGCCGGAGGCGGTGAACCTGGCGGCGGCGAAGCCGCTGAACTGGCAGCCGACGAGCGATCTGGTGGGGACGGTGCTGTCGCTGCGCACGGTGAACGTGATGAATGAGGTGGAGGGTGTGGTGACGATGGTGGGTTTCAAGAGCGGCGACATCGTCGATCAGGGGCAGATGCTGGTGAAGCTGGATGACTCAACGGATCGAGCGGAGCTGGCGACAGCGGAGGCCGCGCTGCGGGTGGCGGAGGCGGAGATCAGCGTGAAGCTGGCGGATCAGAAGCTGGCGGAGGATGAGCTGCGGATGCAGGACGCGGCGGCGCAGAGCCGAGCGACGTCGAACATTGAGGTGAGCCGTGCGCGAGCTGAGGTGGAGCGATCGGGTGCGGAGGTGATCCGTGCCC
>JAIEOW010000012.1 GCA_019750095.1 Phycisphaerales bacterium | reverse complement strand
AGCGAGCCGGAAGAGATGCCTCAGTTGTTGCGGGCGGCAAAGGGTTTGACGGCAGACCAGTTGAAGGCACTGTCGGCGCAGGCCAAGAAGATGCAGAAGGAGGAGCAATGATGGGGCGACCGCTTCGGCGGCAGCGGCAGCGCGCCGGGCACCGCCGACGCGGCAGCGTACTTCATCGCGGCGACTGCCCGTGCGACCGGACACTTTGGGCACGCAGCTTGTCCGTCCTTCCAACTGGCTTGTCAGGCGGTTCCCTGTCAGCATTTCAAGACGTTCCCTACTCTTGGGTCCATGAGGATTCTTCTCGTCATCCACGGCTACCCGCCCCGCTACAACGCGGGTTCCGAGGTCTACACGCAGTCGCTCGCCCGAGCGTTGGCGGATCGGCATGAGGTCCGGGTGTTCGCCCGTTACGAAGACCCGTTTGCCGAGCATTATGCGCCCGCCGACGAATCCGATCCGGGCGATGCCCGTATCCGACTTCGCATCGTCAACAACCCCGAATCGCGCGACCGCTACCGCCATGCGGACATCGACGTTGCCCTGTCGCGCATGCTTGATGAGTTCCAGCCGGACGTGTTGCATGTGAACCACGTCTCCCACCTCTCTACTTCCATGCTGGCGGTCGTGGCCAAGCGCGGCATCCCCTTGGTGTACACACTGCACGACTTCTGGCTCATGTGTCCGCGCGGGCAGTTCATGCAGCGCACCTCCGGCGTGGGCGAAGAACCCTACCCGCAGTGTGACGGGCAGGACGACCGCAAGTGCGCTCAGAAGTGCTACCCGCTCTACTTCTCGGGGTCGCCCGATGAATGGGAAGCGGACACCGCGCGATGGGCGGCGTGGGTGGGCGAGCGCATGCGCCACGTTCGAGAGGTCATGGCGCTGGTGGACGTGTTCATCGCGCCATCGCAGCACGTCCTGTCGCGCCACCGGGACGACTTCGGCATTCCCGCCGCGAAGTTGGCATACTTGGACTATGGCTTTGACCTCGACCGGCTGACCGGGCGGGAGCGGCAAGCCGACAACCGCTATGTCTTCGGGTACATCGGCACGCACACACCGGCCAAGGGCATTCATCAACTCATTGAGGCGTTCGGAAGGTTGAAGGGCGCACCGCTGCTCCGCGTCTGGGGCCGCCCGCGCGAGCCGTACACGTCGTCACTGCGGCGCATGGCCGCCGCGTTGCCCGACGGGGCCGCCGCCCGCGTCGAGTGGATGGGCGAATATCAGAACGAACGGATTGTCCCTGACGTGTTCAACCACGTTGATTCCATCGTGGTCCCCTCGATCTGGACGGAGAACTCGCCGCTGGTCATCCACGAGGCGCAGCACGCCCGCGTCCCGGTCATCACCGCCGACGTGGGCGGCATGAGCGAGTACGTCCGGCACGAAGTCAACGGCCTGTTGTTCAATCACCGGGACGCCGGGGCAATGGCGGCGCAGATGCAGCGCCTCATCGACGATCCGAGCATCGGCAAGCGGCTGGCTGAGCGCGGGTATCTCTTCTCCGAGTTCGGCGATGTGCCGAGCATCAGCACGCACGCGGCCCAGGTCGAGGCCGTGTACGAGCGGGCGAGAGACGCGAAGCAAGCCGCGGTGACTGGCACCGACGCGGGGCCGTGGCGGATCACCTTCGACACCAACCCCGACGACTGCAACTTGAAGTGCGTCATGTGCGAGGAGCACTCCCCGCACAGCCCGTTGCAAGCGGCGCGCCGGGCCAACGGCCTTCCCAAGCGACGGATGGACATTGCCATGCTCCGGCGCGTTCTGGAGAGTTGCCGAGGCACGCGGCTCCGAGAGATCATCCCAAGCACGATGGGCGAGCCGCTTCTCTACAAGCACTTCGACGACATCATCGACCTGTGCGCGGAGTTCGGGGTCAACATGAACCTGACGACCAACGGCACGTTCCCAAGCCGGGGCGCGCGGGAGTGGGCCAGGCGCATCGTGCCCGTCACGTCCGACACGAAGATATCGTTCAACGGCGCGACAGCGGCCACGCAGGAAGCGATCATGATCGGCTCCGACTGGGGGACGATCATCGAGAACGTGCGGGTATTCGTGGCCGAGCGGGACACGCACGCCGCAGGCGGCGGCAACTACTGCCGGGTCACGTTCCAGACGACGTTCCTTGAATCCAACGTCGCCGAGTTGCCCGCGATGGTGCGGCTGGCCGCGTCTCTCGGCGTTGACCGCGTGAAGGGGCACCATCTCTGGGCGCACTTCGAGCAGATCAAGGGAATGTCCATGCGGCGGTCCCGATCGGCGGTCGAGCGATGGAACGGGATCGTCGCGGAGGTTGAGCAAGCGGTCGCCGAGTGTCCCTTACCGAGCGGAAAGCGCGTGCTGATCGAGAACATCCATCCACTCGACCCGAACGACCCCGGCGACATCGCCCCCGGTGGGCCGTGCCCGTTCCTTGGCGAAGAGGCATGGGTGAGCGCCGAAGGACGCTTCGGCCCGTGCTGCGCGCCCGATGCTCAGCGGCGCACGCTCGGCGATTTCGGCAACCTGAACGAGAAAGCGATGATGGAGATTTGGAACGGCAAGCAGTACCAGACACTGCGCGACACCTACCGGGAGCATCAACTGTGCCAGACGTGCAACATGCGGAAGCCCCTGAACGGCAAGTAGCCTCGTGGCGGCTTGCCCAAGTCTCCGCCGATGGCACGCATCACGTTGTCGGTGGTGCGCCCCTCTACGAATCACGCTTTGGCCTAGTCCGCGAGTATCACGAGCCAGGAATCGCTCCTGTGCAGGACCGAACCGGCGCGTTTCACATTGATGCCCACGGTTTGCCCGTCTACCCGGCTCGCTTTCATGAGGCATGGGGCTTCTACGACGGGCTCGCGGCGGTCGAAGAAGCGGGGCGAGGGTGGCTGCACATTCGCTTGGATGGTTCGCCGGTCTACTCAGAACGCTACGGCTGGTGCGGGAACTTCCAAGAGTGCCGCTGCGCCGTTCGCGGAACCGACGGCCTTTACGCACACATCGACACCGACGGTCGGCGTGTCGGTATCAGCGGCCACCTTTACGCAGGCGACTACCGCGAACGCGCCGCCGTTGTCCGCTTTGCCGATGACGGTCTGTGCGGTCATGTCGATTGGGACGGTCGCCCGCTCCACGCCCATCGCTTCATCGACCTTGACGTATTCCACAAGGGCTACGCCCGCGCCCGCGATGCTCGCGGCTGGTTTCACGTCCTCCGCGATGGACGCCATGCCTACGCCGAGCGATTCGCCAACGTCGAGCCGTTCTACAACGGGACCGCGCATGCGGAAGCCCTCTCCGGGGACCGCGTGCTTATCACGAGGGACGGGGCAATCGTGAGAGTGCTCGTTGAATACGCTCGCTTGGTCCAGTGACAGGGGCATGACGCCAAGTGCCGAGTTCCACGCCGTCACCGTCGCGTCCTATTCGGCAATCGGCGTGGGCCGGAACACCTTGGCGACCATGTGGGACGCAGACACGCGGTGCATCCGTGGTGCTGGCACGCTGATCCGTGGTGCTTGGGTGTCCGTCCGTTGTGGGGGGACGGGCGGGCGTGGAGGTGGGGCGAACATTCTTTGTGATTGGACGCGCGGGCGAGTGAAGTGGGCGGGCGTTCGTGCCGATGGTCTGTTCGTCCGTGCAGCGCGGGTGCTGGCGGGGCCGGTGTCCGCGCTGGAATGGATCGTCTCCGCGCTGGGTTCCTTCGCGTGCGCGAGGGCGCGGGGCGTGCCCGCGATGGACTCGTTTGCGTTCGCGGTGGAACGGTTCGTGTTCGAGTTGGATTGATTCGCACTCACGGTGGAACGGTTCGTGCGCGCGGCTCCCGCGTTCATGCACACATTAGAAAGGAACAGGCCCATGCCCGAGCAGCGCATCCCCCGGCCCGACGGCGACTTCACCGCGTGGTCGGCGCAGTACTTCGAGTCGGTCAAGAAGTTCTGGCAGGCCCACGGCCTCGACGACAACGACCTCAAGCCGCTCGAAGCGGGGCAGGCCGCGTGGGCGGCGGCGATGACCAAGTACGTGCAGGCCGAGGCGGCGTACAACGCGGCCCTCGAAGCCAAGCGCGACGCCCGCGCCGCGTTCGAGGCGGCGATCCGCCCCGTCTCGGCGTTCATTCAAACTTATTTCAAGACCACCGACGCCGACCGCGCCACCATCGGCATCACCGTGAAGGACACGGGCGGGACGCCCGTGCCACGGCCCGCCACGTCGCCGCTGGTCTCGATCAAACTCGGCGACCGCTTGAAGCACACGCTGCGGATCGTGGACAGTGACACACCCCAACGGCTCGCCAAGCCCCGCGGCGTGCGCGGCTGCGAGGTCTGGATGAAACTCGTCGATCACGCCGACACGGTGCAGGAGGCCGACGGCACCGACACCTCGCCCCCAACCGAGAACCCGCCGCTCATCAACCCCTTCCTCAGCGACCCGTCCACGTTCACCTATCAGGGCCTCGCCACCCGCGCGCACCACGACACCGAGTTCCCCCTCGAAGCCCGCGGCAAGAGCGCGGTCTACATGCTCCGCTGGGTCAGCACCCGCGGCGTGCCCGGGCCGTGGAGCGAGGTCGCAACGGCGACGGTCGCGGCGTAAGCGGGCGAGCGATCCGGTCTGCCCGTAGGATTGGCCATGCGACTCCATTTCAAACCCGCCGGTCAGGATGTGCGGCTCTTGGTCATCCACTCGACCGCCGAGCCGCTGGGCGAGCACACCGCCAAGGCTCTGGACAAGGCCCTCGTGCCCGGCATTGTCCGCGTCGGTATTCACCGCGCGGCGGACTTCCGCGAACTCGTCTCGATGATCGACAAGGCCGAGCCGTTCAACGTCCTGCTGCTCATCGCCCACGGCGACAACGCCGATTTCAAGTTCTGGCTCCACGGGGACAAGGACGCGAGCGGGCAGCGGCTGGGCGTGAACCCGATGGAGTTGAAGGCGGCGCTCGGTGACAAGGCCCACGACACGCTCATCATGTTCGGCGTCTGCCACCACGGAACGGAGGAACTCGCGGAGGCGATGGTCGAGCACGCGGGTGCGCTGGCCTCGGTCGCCGTGCGGCCCGGCGAGAAGATCAGCAAGGACGACATCGCCATCCACTTCGCCACGTTCCTCAACGCGATGCAGGCCGCGAAGACCATCGGCGTCGGGCCGTACGAACTCGCGGGCTTCCTGCGCGACTCTGTGCCCAAGGAACTCTTCAAGCGGCTGGCGATCGTGCCGGATTTGCCGGGGCAATAGGTCGCCTGCCTTCATCGACCGCTGCCCGCGATGGCATGGCTGGGGGAGGAGCGGACCAGGATGGTCTATTCGTTCCCCACCGGGGGGGGCGAGAAGCTCTGGGCCGAATACGCCCGCGTGCGGGCCGAGGGGCTTCGCGCCGATCGCGGGAGCATTGATGCCACGGCGTTCTACGGCAAGCACCGGACGGCGATGGA
>JAIEOW010000167.1 GCA_019750095.1 Phycisphaerales bacterium | reverse complement strand
AGCAGCACTCCCGTGCCGATGAGAACGCTGGCGGCAAACACGCAACGACGCATACCCGAACTGCCCATGGGCGGCGACCTCCTGCAGCGAGTGGCACTCCATGCGCGACTCGGCGACCATGTCTTGACCGGTCGCTCGCGTTCAGATCGTCCATCCCCAGGGAATCACCACAGTTTTCCCGTGATGGCAGAGGATCGTTGTGCGAGCGGCGAACGGATCGAACCCGGACGCCCCCCTACCCTGTGGCCCCATGTCCTTTGATCCGCTTGTCATCCTGGCCGACCGATTCTCGAAGGCGATCGCTGAGGCGTTCCCGGATGCGGGTAACCCCGATCCGATGGTCTCGGCGGGGCGCAACCCGAAGTTCGGCGATTTTCAGTGCAACGCCGCGATGACGCTCGCGAAGACGCTCGGGCAATCACCCCGGGATGTCGCCAAGGCGATCCTGGCCAAGGTGGATGTGTCGGACATCGCTGAGCCGTTGACCGAGGCGTCGATCGCCGGGCCGGGGTTCATCAATGTGGTGCTGAAGCCATCCTCGCTGGGGGCGATGCTGGGGACGCTGCGGTCGGGTGATCTTGGTGTCGAACCGGTGGGCAAGGGCAAGACGGTGGTGGTCGACCTGTGCGGCGTGAACCTTGCGAAGGAAATGCACGTTGGGCATCTGCGCTCGTGCATCATCGGCGACTCTTTGGCGCGCACGCTGGCGCGCGTGGGGTACACCGTCATTCGTCAGAATCACGTGGGCGATTGGGGGCTGCCGATTGCGATGGTGACGGCAAAGCTGATGGACGTCGCCGCGGCGGGGCGCGATATCGCCCACCTGACGCTGGATGATCTGGAGAAGCTCTATCGCGGGGCCAAGATCGAGGCCGACGCCGATGCCAAGGGGCTGGCGGCGGTGAAACGCTTCAACCTCGGCCCGAAGGCGTCGGCGGAGCTTGAGGAGCAGGTGGCGGGCGCCGAGCAATCGATGGCCAAGGCCAAGCGCGTGCTGCTGGATCTGCAGGCCCACGAGCCCAAGGCGATGAGCTTCTGGCAGCGGATCGTGGATGTGACGATGGCGGCGTGCGTGAAGACGTGCGCTCGGTTGAACGTGATCGTGACCACCGAGCACAGCGCGGGCGAGAGCAGCTATGCCGAGGAACTGGCCGGATTGGTGGCGGATCTGGAGAAACGGGGCGTGGCCGAGGTGAGCGCGGGCGCGCTGGTGGTGCGTGTTGAGGGGATCGATGAGCCGTGTCTTGTGCGCAAGACCGATGGCGCGTATCTCTACGCCACGACGGATATGGCGGCGATCCGCAGGCGCGTGCAGAAGTTCGGGGCCGAGCGGGTGATTTATTGCGTGGATCAACGTCAGGCACTGCACTTCAAGCAGGTGTTCGGGTCGGCCACGCGCGCGGGGTATGCGACACGGGCCGGTGCGGCGGGGCCATCGCGGCTGGAGCATGCAGGATTCGGGATGGTTCTTGGCGACGACGGGCGGCCGTTCAAGACGCGCAGCGGCGACAACGTGAAACTCGCGGACCTGATCGATGAAGCGATCGAGCGGGCAGAGCGCGTGGTGAGCGAGAAGAGCCCGGAGCTGTCGCCCGCCGAGCGGCACACGGTGGCGGAAGCGGTGGGCGTGGCGGCGATCAAGTATGCGGATCTGTCGAGCGATCGGGTGAAGGACTATGTGTTCAACTTTGACCGAATGCTGGCCTTTGAGGGGAACACCGGGCCGTACTTGCTGTATGCATTGGTGCGGGTGCGGAAGATCCTGGCCAAGGCGCGGGAAGCCGGGATCGCGGGGAGCGGTATCGTGATCGCAGCACCGGAAGAAAAGACGCTTGCGCTGCAACTGCTTCGGTATCCGGGTGTGCTTGCGAGCGTCACGGCGTCACTCGAGCCGCACCGGTTGTGCACGTATCTGTATGAACTGTGCACGAGTGTGAGTGTGTTCTATGACAAGTGCCCGGTGCTGAGCGCGCCGGATGCCGGGACGAAGGCGAGCCGTGTGGGGCTGTGCGAGCTGACCGAGCGTGTGCTGTCTGATGCGTTGACGGTGCTGGGGATCAAGCTGCTGGATCGGATGTGATGGGCTCTTCTGGATGGTATCGGCCAGTGTAGAGAGCCCGCCGCCGGACAGAAGTCGCTTTCGATCCATCGTTCCCGAGCAATCCGAAGCACACCGGCTCACGCACTTTGATCGTGCTAATGCGATGCCTGTTTTTCGCTCGAAGAGCGAACGAGCTGTTGCCGGTGGCGCGGCGAGCAACGCGAGCGAGCCACCGGCGAACGGTCGGTTACATTCCGAGAAGACTCTCTCCGCCGCCCGTCTGAGGGCGGACCCTTCGTTGAGACTGCTGGGGGTGGTGCGCCCTCAGACGGGCGGAAAACAGGTGGTTGATGTACCGGTGGCTTGCTCGCGTTGCTCGCTGCGCCACCGGCAACACTCGTGCGCACTTCGTGCGAAGACAACCGCGTGATCAACATCTCACTTTGATTTGCTTCTCAACGCACACTCTCGATCAGAAGCGGATGGTGAATCCGGTGAAGAGACCGGCGACGGTGCCGTCGAACTCGAAGGCGTCGAGGTTGTCACCGTCTTCGAGCGAGACGAGCAGCAGGCGATAGCCAATAAACAGATCAGCCCAGACGACGGGGCGGTAGTGGAAGCTGGCGGAGATGTCGAAGGAGTAGGACGAGGTATCGTCGAGGGGGAGCGTGCCGCCGGTGCCCTGGACCTGGATGGAGAAGGCCTGGGTGATGTCGAGCTCGGTGCGCACGCCGAGGATGGGCTCGATGAAGGTGTGCTCGGCTTCGGCGCTGGCGAAGGTGGGCGTGATGCGCTCGACCTTGACGCTGGTGTCGTACAGCCGCGCGCCGGCGAGGAGGTGCACATTCAATCGCACATCGACGGCCTGCTCGGGTGACGCGCTCTGCTTGGCAAAGTCGCGGTCGTAGACGCGGTAGCCGACCGTGAGTTCGTAGCTGCCGAAGTCAAAGTCGACGTTGGCCTGATCGCCCACGACGAAGACGATCCCGCCGAGACGCCCGGCAGAGCCCACGCTGGTGCGATCGACATCGGATTGAAAGTCAAAGCCCCAGAAACTCACGAGCCAGTCTCCCGAAGCAATGGCGACGCGGCCAGAGGGGCTGAGGCGAGACTCGTCGACGTTGAAGTCATCGACCTCGAACGAATCGCCCGCGGTGGTGAACGAACCCGGGCCCGTGCCGCTGCGGACGGGGAGTTTCAGATCGCCGCTGAGAGCGGGGAAGAAGAGCATGGGCTCGAATCGGACGGAGAAGTCGGAGGCCTGAGCACCGCCTTCAGCGAGCGGCGGCGTGTTCGCCGCCGTAGTCTCCGCCGATCGAGCCCCTTCGATCCCCCCCGGCTCTCGAAACGAGAGCTCACCAAGGCGAGCGTGAGCCAGTGGCGTGTGTGCGAGCGTTGTGATCGCGGCGAGGGCGTAGAAACGACGGAGTGTCTGAAGGGGCATGGCGCATTCCAGTGGCAAGAATCTGCGTACGCTGCAAAGAGCGGAGCATATCGATGAATGGACCAACACACAACGAGGGCGGCATGTCGGGCGTCGAGATCGCGCCCGGGGTGCGCGTGCACGAGCAGATTCTTCGATTCAGCTTCGCGCGATCCGGCGGACCCGGCGGGCAGAACGTGAACAAGCTGGAGACCAAGGCCGAGCTGCGCGTAGAGGTCGAGGAACTGCCCATCTCCGGGCGCGCCAAGGGGCGGCTGCGCGACCTGGGCGGCAATCGCGTGCTGGGCGTCGAGACATTCATCGATGAACTCGGCAAGACGCGGCATCGCGGCGGCGAACTGCTGATCGTCAGCCAGGAGCATCGCTCGCAATCGCAGAACAAGGGAGAGTGTCTGCAGAAGCTCCGCGATCTGCTCGTGCGGGCGATTCCCGAGCCGAAGGTGCGCCGAAAGACCAAGCCCAGCAAGGGATCAAAGGAACGCCGCCTGAATGAGAAGAAGGTCCGCGGCGAGATCAAACGCGGCCGGGGAAAGGTGGACTGATCCGGCGTGGGCATGGGCGAGATCATTCTGGGCATTGAAGTGTCCAACCCGGGCGCCGGAACGCATCGGCCCGGTGTCTGTGTCGCTCGATGGGACGCAGGGCGCTTTACCGTGCTCGCGAGCGATGTGGTGCGTGTGAGCGCACGCGGGGGGCATGATGATGACCTGATGCCCGCGATCGATCGGATGTTTCGACATGCGGGGCTCTCGCCGCAAACGTGCGAACTGAGCAGAGTGGCCGTGAGCGCGGGGCCAGGGGGATATACGAGCGTGCGTGTGGCGTGTGCCGTGGGAAAGATGATTGCGGAGGCGACGGGCGCGCGATGCGTGAGTGTTGGGAGCGCGATGGTCGCGCTGCGGTCGGCTCCGGAGGCGAGCCAGCGCGGGCGCGTGTGCGTGCTGCTGGCCAGCAAGGGTGACTCGGCGTGGGGGCAAGTGTTTTCGGACGGCATCGCCACGGATGAAGGTCGCGTGCTTGATCCGGAACAGCTCGGCACGATCATCGATGACGGCTTGCGGGTCATCATCGCGGACCACCACCTGCCGTCGAAGATGCGGGACATTGCGGGACAACGGGGCGTGCGGATCGAGCCAGCGGTGTTTGACGCCGAGGCGTGCGCACGACTGGGGATCGAGGGTGCGGCGATCGACCCCGCAGACCTGACGCCGATCTATCCGCGCGAGCCGGATGCGGTGACGCTTTGGCGGAAGCGAAAGGGTGCGGGGGGATAAGGCATCGAGGCATCGAGTGATTGACGATGCGAACTGACCTGCTGTCTTTTCACGTCGTCACTCCACCACTTCGTCACATCGTTCCCCGCTGCTCCGCCCCACGTCCGCATAACAGCACCACCGCCCTCCGAGAGGTTGCGTTCAGGGTGTGAAGCTGTGTCAAGTTGGTGAAAGTCTGCGTCGATAGCGGGTTGGGTTGTGTTGTGCGCTTCGACGGGTGAGGGAACCCGGCCGCACGCATCCAGCACTGTGAGCGCGCGTGTGCGTCGCTCAGAACACCTTTGGAGAAGGGTCGTGTCCATGTCCGCGCAGAACGGCACGCCGCAGAAGATCAACTGGGCAGACAAGCGCATCTTCACCACCGGCGAAGCCGCCGACGTGTGCAAGGTGAGCCAGCAAACGATCATCCGCTGCTTTGACAGCGGGCGACTGGGCGGCTTTCGCGTGCCCGGAAGCAAGTTCCGCCGAATCCCGCGGGCGGACCTGATCAAGTTCATGAGAGACAACGAGATCCCCACGGACATCCTGGAAGCAGGGC
>JAIEOW010000023.1 GCA_019750095.1 Phycisphaerales bacterium | reverse complement strand
GAACACACCCTTGTCTGGTGTATAAGGGTTGAGGCTGAGCGGCGTCTCGGAGGCCGTGCCATCGGTGGGCGGGTTGCTGATGTTCACAAGGAAGGTGCCGCCGCTGCCCCCCGAGCCGCTCATCGGCTCGAATCCGGGATCCTCTCCCCCTTCGGGCTCGCCCATCACGCTGACCGTGCCGCCCGTGTCGCCGGGGCTGTCCGGCGTATTTCCGTCGCGGGTCGGGCCCGCACCCGTCGTAGGCCGCGCGGCAGGTGAAGCCGTGCCGCCAGACGTGTTAGTGCCTGCCGCGGGGGCCGGGATCCGCAAGGGCGTAATCCGACCGCGCCCTGATTGCCCCTCAGCCACTCCACCGCCCGGCGGACGTGAACCGGTTCCCCCGCCGGTTTGAGCGGGCGACGCCGAGGCTTTACCAGGGTCGAACCCCGGGTGCCCGGTCCCTTCGGACACCAATGAACGGCCACGCCCTTCGAAGTCCAGCCAATCGTTCGAGACCCGGGTTTCAGCCTTTAGGCCGGGAGCGTGCGATTGGCTAATGGGCCGATCGGCCCTCGACCAATCAAATACTCTGGTTGCCGCCGGACGACCTTCATTGTTGCCAGTTACGACTGCCCTGGCGGCCGTCACGGGCAAGACTTGGGCGTCGGGGGAACGCCTCCATTGATTCAGGCTCTGGAGCAGTCCCGCTCCCGCGATCGCCTGGTAGGCCAAGCCCATGGGGCTCGAGAGGTCGCCGATCGATCCCCTGGGCTCGAGCGCATCCAACGAAGCCACCTTGAGGGAGAGGAGATTCCGGCGGCGTTCGGTGAACGATTCGCGACGACCCATGTCCATAAGTCCTGATATATGCAACTTCCAATGGCACGACCGAGGGGCGCACTCTGGTGTTTCGCCCGAGGACGGCGCGGGAGGAAATGGCGATCTTGTGTTGGGTTCTGCGGAAGAGATGAAAGCAAGACCGAGAGGGGAATTCGTCGAATACCACCGCCGGGGGTTCTTCTCAGAGGCACGACTTACCGCAGCGGTCACCCGGCCACACCGGATCGAATCACATGTTGCTTCCTTGATTTGCGAGAACCAACCCGGACATCCGACGCATCAAATCGAAGATGTGACCCGATAAAAAGTAGGAAAATCGCGACAGCATGGTATCATCCACGCACTTACTCCAAGGCGGCAAGGGGGTTGCGGCCAATTCTTGGTGCCTTCAGCGGCACGCGAGTCCGCCGAAAAATTCCGCGTACTGCCGCTCGACGACGGAAGGTTCCCAGCGCCGTGCTTCGGAAAGTGCTCGCTCACGGTGCGAGGCTTCGAAGGTCGGGTCATCCCATAGTTTTTCGATCACCGCGACCCAGGGCGCGACCTCTCGCGGCGTCGGCAACGCGGCGTTCTCTGGCGTGTAATGTAAGGGAACATGAAACACGAAACCGGCGTCGCCCAACGTCTCCGGCAACGCCCCGCGGTCGCTCGCGAGCATCGGCACGCCGTTGGCACACGCTTCCATCGCGACACGCCCCAGGGTCTCGCGCCACAGGCTTGGCATGAGTGCAACCCGCGTCACGCTCCAAAAGTCTTTGGGCTCCGGCGTGTTCGCCATGCGGTTGAGGTTCTCCAAATGCGAGAGATCCACGGGCAGGCGCGAGAGCCATTCCGACCCGCCGCGGCCCTCGACCACCAACAGCGGGATCTCAGGCCGGCGTCGCTGCAGCTCGCACGCGATCCGCGCCAATACCGTTATCCCCTTCGCCGGCTGCGGATTCACGAACGTGACATACTTCGAATCCGCATCAATGGAAACCACGCGTTCGTGGCGCAGCGGGTCGGGGATGACCGTGGAATCCACCCCAACGCAGGTGCGGTAAAAGCGTTTCGCATATTCCGACGGCGTGACGACGGCGGACACATGCTCGAACGTGCGGCGGTCGGTGTAGGCGAAGTTGTGCAGATGAAACACAGTGGCGATGCCTCGGGCACGCGTCCTCCGTAAAAAGTCCAAGCCCGCGGGATGACCGCCGTAAGTGAGCACGAGGTGGGGCCTGAAGCGATCGAGGACCTGCTCGCCGAGATCAAGCCAGATGGTGCCCTCGTCCCGATCGGGCGCGCGATCGGCCCGACTGGAGCGCGTGGGAAGCAACGTGACCCGGACGCCCGCAAGCGAGAAGTCGATCACCTCCGCAACCGCGCCCGTGGTGAGCCGCGCCCCGGCCTTACGCACGGGAACTGCGAGCCCGCGGAGCACCTCCTCTACGGGAGTCTCGCGTTCGTAGTCGAGCACGCCGGTCGTGAGGACGCGACAATCGTGCCCAGCCTGCGTCAGCAATTCAAGCACGTCACGCGTGCAAATCGCCGCGCCGCTGGATGGGTCCGCGTAGCAATGCGTCGAAGCGAAGAGGATGCGCAGCGGCGTCGTCACGGTCGCTTATCCTGGATTGCCCGTGCTCAGTCGTCCTATATGGGCCGTGGCTTCGGTGTCGGCGGCACACTCGCGCAACACTTCGCGCCATTGTGCGAGGGCTTCAGACACATCGCCACGCAGCTCGGCAAGGATCGCCAGATTGCGCCGCGTGAGATGCCCATAGATTCCCATATCCACGCTTGAGAACTTGTTCGGACGTTGCAACCGAAGGATCGCCCGCCAGCACTGTTCCGCCTCGGCCAGTCCTCCACGCTGACGATGTAGCATCGCCTTGCGGAAGATCAATTCTACGTCGTCCTCGTCACACGCCAGCCCTTCCGCGCAAACCGCAAGCGCCGCATCGACGTCGTTCAGCCCCTGGTGGGCGCGAGCGATCAGGGCATAAAGTTTCCGCGTGATCGAGTCGGTCGGACTGGAGGCTTTCAGGCTCCGTCGCAAGAAATCGAGCGCGGCCGGCCAGTCCTGGCGCTCGATAGCAATCGAGCCCAGGTTGAAGAGTGTAAACGGCTCCTCCGCCCATTCCTCAAGCTCGCCCAACAGGATCGCTTCGTCGCGTTCCAGTTTACGAGCACGGAGTTCGGCATTCGTGTAGCCCGTGTGACGAATGACAATGTCGGTCCAGCGGTCCGGAATGCCTGCGCGTCGCAACGAGGGTAGGATTTGCTCGTGCACCCGATAGGTCCAGCGCACATCCTCGCGGACCGGGAACAGACGCACGTGATCAACGACGGTCTGACCTCCTCCCCCCAGTTGGTCGGGATCACAAGCGCACCGCACCACATAGGCCGCCTCATCGCCCGGGCGCAAGTGATCAAACAGACTCTGCAATCGGGCGTATTGGTCCGGCTCCAAAACGTCGTCGGCATCGAGCCAGAAGGCGTAATCTCCGGTGGCACGCGCAAGCGCGGCGTTGCGCGCGGCGGCGAAGTCGTTCACCCATACGAAGTCGAAGACACGCGCGCCGAAGGAGCGCGCGATCTCGACGGTCCGATCGGTTGAGCCCGTATCAAGCACGATGATTTCATCGAATAGCCCACGCACCGACTCCAGGCATGCCTGGAGGTTGCCTTCCTCGTTTTTGACGATCATCGTCAGGCTAGTGCGTATGCGTGGCAGCACCGGAACGGGATCCAGTTTCGCCGCGATCGCTGGCGACCGAGCGTTGATGTAGACGGGCGAGCGCCCCGCGCGTACCTCCTGTCCCCACTTTTCGGCAAACCGAGTGCTGTTGGCTCTGGGCGATGCATCAGCATCGATCCCGATGGACGCAATCGTGCGACCACCGCCGTGATGGACGAAACAATCGAAGGCGACGGCCAGTTCGTAACCCGCCTTGCGGGCTCGCAAGCAGATCTCGGTGTCGTCGAACAACCCCGTGTCGAAGCGCTCGTGTGGCACGCTGAGTTGCTTAAAGACAGTCCGTTTGATCAGCGGGCAAAAGCCGGACAGCTCCTCGCACGTAAACCACTGGCCGAGATGTTGACGGCGCCACTCATCGGCGAAGCGGTGCATCTCGTCGAGGTTACGGTAAGGCACGTTCGGCACGAACTGCGGCGGCGAGGCGTAGTTGGACATCGGGCCGGTCATGGCAATCTTGGGGTCGGCCTCGACAAGCGCGATGTGCTGGTCGAGCCAGCCGTCGGTAACGACAGCGTCGTTGTTGAGCAGCACCAAATACTGCCCGCGCGCGGCGGCCAAGACGGCGTTGCAGGCGACCGGGAAGCCACAGGGATCGGCATGCGTGACGACCGCCACAGGCACGCGGCAACTCTCCCGCAGGCCGGCCAGGTAGGCGGCGGTATCGTCCGCGGAGCCGTCGTCGACGGCGACCAGCTCCCACGGGTCGGACGTGTGCGGGAGCAGCGCGTCGACGCAGAGGCGCGTGAACTCGAGCTGCGCCCGACAGGGCACGATCACGGAGGCGAGGCTCTGTCGGATGGCAGTCATGATGAACCCGGAGCGAGGGCCACCGCAGCGCGAGTGAGGCTTAGTTGTAGTCGGATCGACCGCGGCGACGCCGACTCAACTCAAGTCCACCGGGCGTGATGTGAAGATAGGTAATGCAGCCGTCGTCCGAAGGCCGTCTTAGATCACCAACACGGCAACATTCCAGGCTTGGATCGCCCTCGGCCGAAGGTCTGATAATCTCGATTATATTATGCGAATTCATTTTGATGATTGTTGTATCGGTCGTAAGGCCCGACCTCGTGCTGGATACCGGGCAACACAACGAAGGGCCAAAAGGTCTCCTTTGGCCTTGGCTTCTAGCTCGATGCTGTGCTATGCGGTGGGACGTATGACCCCCGGAAAATGGTTGCCGCCGACGGTCCAGCCCCCGCGAAACATCTTCGACCAGCGGAGACGGCGATACCGGGCGAGTTTCTTCTTCCTGCTCGCAATCGTTGCGACGCTCCTTGTGCAAGCTTTCTTCGGTCGAACGAGCCCCTGACCGTTCTGATGCACCACCCGTCAGAAGAGCCACTTCTGATACCGCCGTCGCCGGGCCTCGGTCGTCGTGGCAGGTCGTGCCGGGCGGTTCAACGCGGGCTGTTGGCGAACCGGCTCAACGCCGCCGGCGTCATTGGTCGGTGGCACAGGGGCTTCGGTCG
>JAIEOW010000116.1 GCA_019750095.1 Phycisphaerales bacterium | reverse complement strand
GGCTGGAAGCACGTCCACGCCGACAATCGCCTGCGATTGCCGAAGCGCAAGCAGTTCGGCCTGCAGATCGATAGCGATTGGAATCGCGCGTATCTCGAGTGCGCGCGCATCTTGAAGGAAGCGCAGGGTTCAGGCAAGCGTCTGGGCGTCATGGTCAGCCCGATGCTCTCGTGCGAGGATGCGTTCCTGCTCGCCACGCTGGTGCTCAGCATCGATGAGCGTGCCGAGCTGTGTGTCGGTCCGGTGCCTCGCGTGGGTCAGGATCGGACCTATCCGCCGGGCAAGAGCGATGGATACACGATCTACGCCGAGAAAGCGCCCAACGCTCGCGGCGTGGAGCGCGTGCTCAAGTCCCTCGTCGCCGCCCGCGGCAACAAAGCGCACTTGGGCTCGTGGCAGGACTTTGCTTCGAGCATGAAGGCCGGTCGACTCGGCGCGGCGATCATTACCGGCAACTATCCGAGCGCGTGGGCGCCGCAGGAGCTGCTTGACGGCGTGCGCGGCTCGGGTGCCAATCGGGCGTTGGTCATCCTGCTCGACACGCTGTCCTCCACGCTCAGCGACGCGGCGGATGTCGTGCTTCCGAGCTGCACGTGGATCGAGAAGGCCGGCACCTTTGAGAACGCCCGCAACATGATCCAGGCCTTTGAGCAGGCCATTCCTCCGATGGAGGCGAGCACGGCGGAGGGACAGCTCGCCCTCGACCTGATGGCCGCCATCGCCGGCAAGCTCGCGCCAATGGAGTCCGAGACGTTGGTCATGAACCCGAACAAGGCCGGTCAGGTGCCCGATGCCTCTCGCGTGATGATGGCGCTCGATCGCGTCTATAACGCGGCGGATATTCGGGCCGAGATGGCCCGGATTGACGGCCTCGGCGTGTTCGTGACCGATGTGCATTTGCCCGTGCCTGAGACGGCTCAGGAGCCGGACATGCAGATGGTCGAACTGTGAAGCGCGGATTCTGAGTTTCAGGAAGTCGAACGCGAAGATCGCGATGGTCTCGAAGAAAGGCGCGGGTCGTACGGCCCAGCGGCCTGCCCGCGGGAAGCAACCTGTCGAAACAGGCGAATCCGGCTTGAAAATCAGGCATGGGCTTCGCGCGCTTCGAGTTCTTCGCGTTGAACTCCTAGAGTCGGGGGTGTTGCGGGGGGTCTTCGGAGCGTTCACGCATGCGAGCCATCGTCACCGGCCAGATCGGGATGGACAAGAAGCAGTACCTCAAGGCCGTGGCCGACTTTGCGGGCCAGCAGGGCGAGGACATTCAGATCTACAACATCGGCGACATGATGTACGCCGAGGGCAAGGACGTGCGCCCGGGCCGCATCCTTGATCTGCCCATCAGCCGGTTGAACTCGCTCCGCAGGGCCGCGTTCAAGGACGTGATCTCGGAATCGACGTCGACCAAAAACCTGATCGTGAACACGCACGCGACGTTTCGCTGGCGGCACGGGTTGTTCGCCGCGTTCGACTTTGATCAGGTCGCCGCGTTGAACCCGGATGTGTTCATCTGCCTCGTGGACAACATCGAAGTGGTGCACCACCGCCTGCACCGCGACTTTGACATCGACGCGACGCTGAAGGACTGCATGGTCTGGCGCGAGGAAGAGATTCTCGCGACCGAGCTGCTCAGCCAGGCGATCCCGGGGAGCAAGTTCTACATCGTCAGCCGCGGGCGACACGTGCCGACGGTGAAGACGATGTTCCGGCTGACGTGCCGCCCGCAGATGAAGAAGGTGTATCCGAGCTTTCCGATGAGCCACGTGGTGGACATGCCGGAAGTGCTGGCGGAGATCGATTCATTCCGAGCGGCACTGGCTGACCACTTCATCACCTTCGATCCGGGTGATGTGGATGAGAAGCTGCTGCTGGACCGAGCCGTAGCGAAGGCCAAAGAGGGCAAGGTCGATGAGTGGCTCGATGTCTCGCCGCACACGTTCGGCGGGAGCAGGACCGAGGGTGAAAAACCTCTGCGCGTCCGCGTGCGCGAGGTCCTCGACATCGCCGGCGACATCGACGGCCAGATCTACATGCGCGACTTCAAGCTCATCGATCAATCCGACATGATCGTCTCGCTGGTGCCCGAACTCCCCGGCGTCGGCGGCAAGGACATCCCCGGCCTCTCCAGCGGCGTCGAGCGCGAGCTGCAGCACGCCTGGGAGCACACCAAAGAGGTGTACGTGGTCTGGAAGCCCAAGAAGAACCCCTCGCCGTTCATCACCGAGACGGCGACGAAGATCTTCAAGAGCGTGCCGGAGGCGCTGGCGTACTTTGAGGAGAAGGGGATGTTTGGGGAGAAGAATCTGTTTGGGCAGTGAACTATGAATCTCCAAGGTGCGATTGAAGACTTATACAGATTGGCTGTGGCCGAGAAGAAGACCACGTCGACAAAGCGGCTCTCCGCGCTTGGAGTCTGTTGCGTTGAACAACTGGCCAAGAGCGGGCTCACGGGGGCAGAGCTTGAGATCACCATCGATGGCGGCGGTCGGCCGAAAGACTGGGACGTGGCGTGGAAGTGGGCAGGCAAGTACAGGCTCGTAATCTCTCTCAAGTCGATTCTCAAGAATCTGGGAGGTACGGTGCCCAATCGCATCGATGACCTCATGGGGGAGACGACGAACATCCAGTTGTACTCGCCGGAAATCGTGACCGGATACGTCGTCGTGATCGATGCGACTGGGTGTGGCGAGGTCGACAAGAAGCTGGGTCAACAATGGGCCAGCACGCTGAGCGATCGGCTGAGGCGTCTGTCCGGACGACGCGCGCCGTATTGGTCGCCGGGCACGTTTGAAGCCCATGCGGTAATCGTTGTAGACTTCTCCACCGGTCCCCGCATCGTAAGTGGTGAGGAGCAGTTTGCGGCGATGTTCGATCAACTTGCTCAAGAGGTCCGAGTTCGAAATCCCGGAATTGACGGAGCCGCTTGATGAATGTGAACGCCAGTCATTTTGAATCGCTCGCTCCCGAGCTACGCGAAATTGCCAAGGGCGAGCTTTCCGATCGCGTGCTGAAGACCGCGATCCCTCGAATCGCCAAAGACGTTCGGACGGCCCGGAATCTCATCGCGCTCGCCAGTCGCCTTCCAACAACGCATCGGCTGGTTAAAGGGGATGCACGACGCTTAGATTTCCTTGCGGACTCATCGGTGCACCTCGTGGTCACCTCGCCGCCGTACTGGACGCTCAAGGAGTATGTTGGCAGTGATGGTCAGCTCGGGGACGTTTCAGACTATGCCGAGTTTGTGCACGAACTCTCGCGCGTGTGGCGGCAGTGCTGGCGCGTGTTGGTTCCTGGCGGGCGTCTCATCGTCGTAGTCGGAGACGTTTGCCTTTCTCGAAAACTACACGGCCGACACGCCGTTGTCCCTTTGCACGCTTCGATTCAAGAGTCCTGTCGGGCCATCGGGTTCGACAATCTGGCGACGGTGCTCTGGTACAAGATCGCCAACGCGAAATATGAAGTCGAAGGCGGTGGGGGATTGCTGGGCAAACCGTACGAACCAAACGCAGTGATCAAGAACGACGTCGAGTTCATCCTCATGCAGCGGAAGCCCGGGGGCTATCGCAAGCCGTCGCCCGAAGCTCGGCTGCTGAGCGTCATCCCCGCCGAGGATCATCGCGAGTGGAATCAGCAGGTCTGGCGTCTCAACGGTGCTTCCACCAAGGACCATCCGGCACCTTACCCGTTGGAGCTCGCGAGTCGGCTGGTGCGGATGTTCAGTTTCGCAGGTGATCTTGTGCTGGATCCATTCGTCGGTACTGGAACGACCATGCTCGCTGCCGCCAATGCTGGTCGAAACAGCGTGGGCGTAGAAATTGAGCCGTCGTACGTCCGTTTCGCCGAGCGGAGGCTGCGGGGCGAGCTCGAATCATTGACCAACTCTGCACGCCTCCTTCGAGAGTGACCTTTGGGTCGGCGACCTGACAGCGCTTGCAACACCAATCGTTGCCCTTGCGTATGTGCATCAGATGGACGAGCATCGTCGCTACAACGAGGAAGAGGCACCTCGGCTCGATCGCTGTCAATACTCGGCATTCCAGAGCAGGCCGCGTCTCGATGCGTCCAATCGAGTATCTACCTCGTCCCCTGCTCTGATGGGTGAATATTTAGGTTCTTCCATGCGCAAGGCCTTCACCCTCGTCGAACTCCTCGTCGTCATCGCCATCATCGCCACGCTGATGGCGATTCTCCTTCCCGCCCTCGCCGGCTCGCGGCGTCAGGCGCGGGCCACCGTCGGTGCGGTCAACATGCGGTCGCTCAATCAGGTGATGGCCGTCTACACCAACGACAACAAGGACACGTATCTCACGCCCTTTGCCGATCGTGATCCGGCATCATCCAATGGTGCGGGGTGGGCCGACGCGGTCTCTGTCGGCGATCGGTCGATCTTCTGGCGTTTCGTCGCGGGCGATGATCGCTGGCACACGGATTTCTTCGCGTACTACTGGTACTCGTTCCTCGCCGACTATCACGGCGGATCACGCTTTCGCGAGGAGCAACTCTCCCCCGGCGATGGCACGCTGCAGGGCGTCGCCCGATCGAGCGCCGACTTCAAGCACAATCCGGCCTCGCTCTTTCCATCGTCGTACCTCTACTCGCCGACGTTCTGGTCCACGGCCTCGCGGTTTCCCGGCTCGCGGCCGTCGATGCGCCCCGCGCTATTGGAATCCCAGACCACCGCAAGCGTCGCGAGTCCCGCAGCCAAGGTCATCATCTGGCTCCGCGCCGATTTCGCCCAGCAGGTCAACGCCGGCGTCGGCGTCGCTTGGAACAACCCGCGCGCCCAGACCTGGGTCGGCCTCGCTGACGGCTCGTGCGATCAGATCAGCATGCGCCAACTCACCCAGCGCGCCGCCCAGACCACCGGCGGCGACGTGGACCTCGCTCCCACCGCGCTGATCCCCGCGCCAAATGAAATGCCCGTGCTCGGTGTGCCGACCGATC
>JAIEOW010000101.1 GCA_019750095.1 Phycisphaerales bacterium | reverse complement strand
GGCACGCCCGTGAACGGCTCCGGCCACGACGGCCCGCGCGTCGTGATCGTGTGGTTCGTGTACGACCGAAACTCTGGCTCCACCTCGATCTCGCTCACCACCGCGTTCGGCGGCTCCTGAGCATCAAACACCGTCACTAGCAGCGGCTCCCGCGGCGGATCGCCATTGTCAAACCCGACATACTGCACCACAAACGACCCATCATCAAACATGCTCACCGCGGGTGCCGAGTTCGGCGCGACCCTGAAGTTCGCCACATCAAACACCTGGCCCAGCGATCCGTCAGCAAACACCCGCCGCCCGCGCACGCTGGAACTGAAGAACTCGTCTTCACGCCACACCACGACGAACGAACCGTTCATGCTCCACGCCGCACAGGGGCGATCCATCTGCGTGTCCGCCTGACCAGCGCGAATCACGATCGAACCAGGAACCGTCGGCGGAACCGCGTACTGCCCACCAAATCCAGCGAGAATCTGCGAGCACGCGCCTGTCACATCCCGCCATGCCACAAGATCGGTCGTCGGCCCAAACGCCACGCTCGCCCGGTGCCCATGGCACCACGCAGGCGAAAGGAAATCCGCCGACCCAGCACTCGGCAGCGCATCGAGAAAGTTCGTATACCGCAACGTCCACCACCCCACCGGCTGCGTCTCGCACGAGATCATCCCGCATGGCAACGGCCCCGCAAACTGCCAAGACCACTGATCCCACCATGCCACCCGAAACGGATTCTCCCGCCCAGGTCCCGCGTTCACTGGTCGCACGCCAATCGAAGGCGTCTCAAAGAGCCCGTTACGAACCGCCACACTCGTCGCCAGCGTCAGGTCCGTCGGATCAATCGCAACGCCCGCCGCATCAAATCGGCGCAAATACAGCCGCGTCGCCAACGACGCGCCCCCGCCAAAGACCTCAAAGTTGCTCGATGTCCCACACGTCCGATCGCAGAACGGCACCGCCACTGCGGACAAGAATGTGTCCGGCCACGAAAACACCATCGCGTCATGCACATTTCCCCCGACGCCCGACCCGCCCCACACCATGCCAATGCTCGGCGGCGCATGCGTAAACCCCACCGCAGGCGGCGCGGCATTCACCTGAAACTGCACATCGCCCAGCACTTCACCCGCTGACATGCTCAGCGCAGCGATATTCAGGATCCAACCACCACGATTCGCCATCACACTTCGTGCACGCATGGGCGTCCTCCTTCGATGGACGCCAACAATCTACCACCTTCTTGCCGAAGCGCATAGATCCCAAGCTTGAAATCATCCATGCGAACCGTTGAGTGGCCAGCCGGGCGCGCCTTCCCCGAATCGCAATAGACTTGGTTCTCAGATGGACCACGATTCGCCGTCGCATCCACCCACTTCACGCGTTCCGCCGACGTCTGCCCCCGTTCCTGTTGCTCCGGCTCCGCCGAGGGATGCGCCGGCCGAGCAGTGGGGCCGAAGCCCCAGCGACGATCGGCGATGGCTCTCGCTCGTTTTTTTCGGTCTCATCGTCACCACGTTGCTCGGCATCCTGACGCTTCTGCCACCCAGCTTGATGGCGTGGTATCTGCTGGGGCTCGTGGGCTGGATGATCCTCTTTGTGGTTGCGGCGACGCGTCCGCTGGCCATCGCACCGCTCGCGTTCACGATCTTGATTCCGTTCGTCTGGCTCACCACCGGGAGATCACGCGATGTTCGCGTCTTTCGCCTCAGTGAGACGCCGCTGCGTGATCGCTTCAACTCCCTGCTCGATGGACATGCGCGGCCATACCTTGACCTTGGCTGCACCAGTGTCGGGCGTTGGGTGATCACCGGCGTGGACTCTGCAAGCATGCTCGTGGTGATCGAGTATCTCACGACCCCGGTTGACGGGCTGTATGTCGTGATCAACACGCATTGGATTCCGAATACCGCGCTCCCGACGTTCTCGATTCGCGAGGCGTTCATGTCCTGGCCCGTCGAGGATCCGAACAAGGCCCCGCCGCTGGCACTGCGATTGCACTGCGGCCCAACGATTCCGTTCGCCGAGAGCACTCGGTGCATCGACGCGTACATGCCGCCACGCACCTCGGCGGCCGATCATCTCGCCACCGCCGCCCTGCTCTCCAAACTCGTGGATCCCGCCGCCTGGCACTCGCAGCTTATCAGTCCAGACGAAATGCCCCAGACGCTTGGCCGCGTTGTCGCCCGCGTGCTTCAGTCCGAAATCGACAAGGGGCGCCTGAACCCGCCCAACGCCCGAGGGT
Organism: Phycisphaerales bacterium; assembly: GCA_019750095.1. Lineage (GTDB taxonomy): Bacteria > Planctomycetota > Phycisphaerae > Phycisphaerales > UBA1924 > UBA4658. The sequence continues at coordinate 2,580 of JAIEOW010000101.1, read as the reverse complement.
GGATGTACCCAACACTCCGCGGCGCAACCATGGCCTGCACGGCGCTCGCGTTTCCCATCAACTGGGTGCGCAACCGTCACGCGGCCTCGCATCTGGCCGGTCTTCTTAAAATGGCTTCAGCACGCCGCTGAGTTCCCGCTCATGGCAGTGGAAGTGACTGCACCGGAAGCGTTCCCATCGGCACACGGATCACGCGGCTGCCGATCTCCAGCCGAATCGTCGGTTTCAGAAATCGCACCTGTGATCGCTCGGAGAGGTCGCCGGTGTACTCCTTGGCATCCAACTCAAACCCGTTGACCGTCGCCTGAATCTCCGTCACCGGAGTGAAGAACAGCCGCTTGATTCCGCGGAGCTTTTCGAAACGCACGCCAGCGACTTTCAGGCCCGTCGGCAGCAACGCACCATCCTGAATGCTCATCGTGACACGAACCGTCGTCGTCGGAAAGTTGCCATCAGGGTTCGGAGCACCGGGAATCGTTCGAACGACGTACATCGACAGCCGCACCAGCCGACCATCGACGTCCACGGTCCGGACCGTCTCTTCAGGGATCACCACCGGGATGTTGGGCGATCCCGCATCCGACCGCGCCAACCCAGCCCCCGCCATGCCCATCACCGAAGACGCCAGCGCCATCGCCAAGAACAACCGGCCGAGATTCCGTCGCATGCGTGATTCTCCTGGTGAATACATCGTACTCCCCCTTTCCTTTACGCCCCTTGCATGTGAATCCTGCGCAAAAAGTCGGCATCGCGGCGCGCGGCTTCCCGATCGAATCCTGGCCAGCGTGCTGCCTCCCCAGATTACCGGACCCCGCCGAGTCAAACCCAGCACCGATCAACCTCCTGTCCTGCGATCGCCGGGGCCTTCGGCTTCAGATCGAAAGCGACCCGCTCGCTCCACTCTCCAGAGCACAAAGAAATCTTCACACTTCCCCAACTTCACACGCGCGATCACTCCCGCGCAGTCTTAGCGCAAAGCACACCATCGTGCGATTGAACATCTCGCTCCACCCCGCCATCCTTCCCCCTTACGCCAGCGTTGTTGTGGCGTGATCATCGGCGGCATTGCTCCACCACACGGACGGGGCCGCCTTCACAGTGTTTTTAGGAGAGAGAAGAGATGTCCCGTACTGCAATTCTGTCCTCGTTTGCCGTCGCAGCCATCGCCATGACGGCCGGCTCTGCCTTCGGCCAGGCCTTCGTCGGCAACCTCGCCGTGTCCCAGATCGGTCGCTTGTCCAACGGCCAGGCGCCGACGGTCGCCCTGAACAACAACGGCCTCACTACCTCGATCCGCGATTACTCCGCCTCCGTGAGCGGCGCGACCCTCAACCAGACCTACTACTTCAACGATGGCTCCACCGGCACCCGGCTGGTCTCCTCCGGCACCGCCACCAGCTCCAGCTACATCCGCAACTCCGCCGACAACCGCTACATCACCATCGCTGGCTATGACGCCGCGCTCGGCACGGCGGGTGTGACCTCCTCCGCCTCCAGCGCGATCAACCGCACCATCGGCCGCCTTGACGTCCAGACCGGCGCCATCGAGTACACCCGGCTCGCTGATCCCGCCTACTCCGGCGACAACATCCGCTCCGTCGTCTCCCTCGACGGCTCGCAGTACTGGATCGGCGGCACCGCGACCACGGCCGCAAACGCTGGCGTTCGCTACGCCCTCCACAACACCGCCGTCGCTCAGGCCAGCACCCAGCTCTCCACCACCGCGACCAACGTCCGCAACGTGGACATCGTCAACGGCCAGCTCTATGTCTCCTCTGGCTCGGGCGCTTTCCGCGCTCCGAACGTCGTCGGCTCGGGCCTCCCCACCACCTCCGGCCAGACGATCTCGACCCCCGCCGGCTTCACCGATGCCTCGGCCAGCCCCTTTGACTACTTCTTCGCCGACGCCAACACCCTCTATGTCGCCGATGACCGCACCACGGTCGGCGGCGTGGGCGGCCTGCAGAAGTGGGTCAACAACGCCGGCACTTGGTCCCGCCTCTGGTCCCTCAACCTCCTGAATGAGGACGCCAACGCCAGCACCACCGCCCTGACCGTCGGCATCCGCGGCCTCACCGGCCAGGTTCAGGCCGATGGCTCCGTCTCTCTCTTCGCCATCACCACCAACTTCAACTCCACCGCGCTGGGCCTTGCTGGTGTGAACTCCCTCGTCTCCTTCTCCGACCTGATCACCGGCACCACGCTGGCCTCGGGCGCGCAGTTCAACCTGCTCGACACCTCGGCCCAGAACACCACCTTCCGCGGCGTGGACATCATCCCCGCCCCCGGCACCGCCGCCCTTCTCGCCCTCGGTGGTCTGGTCGCCGGTCGTCGTCGTCGCAACTGATCCTCACCACTCTCGCTTCTCTCAACTGCAAAAAGGGAGCCCCTCTCGGGCTCCCTTTTCTCTGCGCGTACAAAAGCGAAGCGTGGCTCAAAAAGCACAACCCCGGTTCGGCAAGCCGAACCGGGGTTGAGTTGTCTTGTAGAGATTGCGAGAGCGAAACGCCAGGGCTTACCAGCCCGAGCGACCGCCGCCGCCACCACCACCGCCGCCGCCGTAGCCGCCGCCGGAGCGAC
>JAIEOW010000132.1 GCA_019750095.1 Phycisphaerales bacterium | reverse complement strand
GCCTCAGCTCGGGCCATCCTCCGCATCGCCAGGGCCGTGTTGCCCCCACCAAGGCAGAAGCTCGCCCGCATCCTCGAACCCGCCTCCGGCACCGGCCGGTTCATTCTCGCCATGGCCAAGCTCGGACACGCCTGCACGGGCGTTGATCTCGATCCCGGTATGGTGCAGTTTGCCCGTGCGTGTGCCGTCGATCGCGGCCTCGCCAGGCGCATGCGTTTTCACATCGGCGACATGCGAGATATGCCCGAGGCGATCGGCGTTGACCCATCCAAACCCGGCCAGTTCGACCTCGCCTTCTGCCCAGACAACTCCGTCCGCCATCTGAAATCCGATCGCGACCTGGCCATGCACCTGCGTTCCACGGTCGCCCTGCTCAAGCCCGGCGGCGTCTATCTCGTCGGCATCGGCCTGTTGAACGACCAGGGCGAAGAATCAATCGAGCAGATCTGGCACGCCAATCGCGGCCGCACCACCGTCCGCCAACTCATCGAGTTCATTCCTCCCGACTCCGCCGCCATTGCCCGAGGCGGCCCCGCCGCTCGCCGAGAGCTCGCGATGAGTGTGATCAGCGTCAGTTCGCCGGGTCGCGAGGAAGACATCCGATCGAAGTACCCCCTTCGCACCTACACGCTGAAGCAATGGCAAGCCGCGCTGCGCCAGGCCGGAGTGCAAGAGATCGCGGTGCTGACCACAGACGCCAGACGAGTTGTCAAGCACCCCGAATCTCGCCGCCAATATGCATTCCGTGCGATCTGTGCGCCCCGGCAGTGATCACGCGCTCACCCCTGGCGCGCTCGGGTCACGATCGCCGTAGTGCTCTTGCCCTGGACCATCTCCAGCAGCACCACGCGCCCGCCCGACTCCTGAACGAACGACGCCCCCGGCACCTGTTCAATCCGATACTCCGCGCCCTTGACCAGCACATCGGGCCTGATGGCACGGATCAATCGCTCGGGCGTGTCGTCATCGAACACGATCACCGCGTTCACACATTCCAGCCCGCCAAGAAGTTCCGCCCGGTCGTTCTCGTTGTTGATCGGGCGCGTCGGGTCCTTCTTGCCCTTCAATCGCCGCACCGAATCATCCGAGTTCACCGCGACGATGAGAAAATCACCCTCATCCGCGGCTCTCCTCAAGAGCGACAAGTGCCCCGCGTGCAGCACATCGAAGCACCCGTTGGTGAACACGATCCGCTCGCCGTCGTTCCGATGCGCCGCCACCTCCACCAGCAGTTGTACCAGCGTCCGCACCTTGCCGGTGAGCCCCGAACCGTCGTGGTCGCCCTCCAGCCGCATCACCTCACGATGAATCTTCTCGATCGGCATCGGCACCACCCCGAAGACCTCGACCTCCAGCCCCGCCGCCGCGTTGGCGAATCGCACGGCATCGGCCCACCCGATCCCATTGGCCCGCGCCCCAGCGAGCGCGGCGAGCACCATGTCCCCCGCACCCGTCACGTCATACACATTCCGCGCCACCGTCGGCACGCTCTTGGGAATCTTGCCGCGCTCCAGCAGCAACGCCCCGTGCCGATCCAGCGTGATCACCGCCGCCTCGAGCTCCAGCGCGTTCATGAGCGTCTGCGCGACGTCGGCAAACTGCTCAGGCGCGGTATCGCCGGAGACATCCATCCCCGTCGCCATCGCGGCCTCATGCCGATTGGGCGTCACCGTCGAGCACCCGCGATACCGCGCATAATCCTCGATCGCCGCCGGATCCACCAGCACCGGCACGCCGCGCTTCTTTGCCGCCGAGATCACGCCCTGGCAGACGCGCTCGCTGCACACACCCTTGTTGTAATCCTCGATGCACACCACATCCGCCGAGGCGATCAGTGCCGTGGCCCGAGAGATCAGCTCATCTTCAATCTCCCGCGTCAGCGGCTCACGAGATTCATAATCCACCCGGAACATCTTCTGCGGGTGGCGGTGCTGCGCCAGCCCGATGAGCGACCGCTTTACCGTCGTCGGGCGCGATGGATCGGTCACCAGCGCCTCGGCCCCCACGCCAGCCGCCACAAGGGCCGACCGCAGCAGATCCGCCTCGCGATCATCCCCAGTCACACCCACCGCATGCACCCGCGCCCGCATCGCCAGCAAATCGAGGCACACGTTTGCTGCCCCGCCCGGCCGATCCTCGCTCCGCTTGACGTGCAAAACGGGAACGGGGGCTTCGGGGCTCAGCCGGTCGGCGTTGCCATACACAAGCTGGTCGAGCATCAGATCGCCGACGACGACCGCCGTGAACGGCTTCCAGCGTGCCAGGTGTTCAAGCAGTTTGCTCATGAGCTGGCGAGAGTTTATGCCCCTCGCGCACCGCTCACCGCCCCGAGCACGGCTCGCTCCAGCTCTTCCCGCCCAGAATCAAACACCAGGGCAAGATCCGGGCGAACCACCGGACAAGGCCACCGATCCCCGCTCACGCTGCGCAGCTTTGACCAGTCCTTGTCCGTCACCACGATCCACTCGGCCCGGTGCTTCTCGGCTTCCCGCCGAAGGCGATCAAGCGTCTCAGGCGCGTAGGGATCATGATCCGGCAGCACAATCTCCTTCACCAGTTCCGGCGCTCCCGCCACCATCCGCAGCGACCGCAAAAAAGCCTCCGGATGCCCGATGGCGCAGCATCCAAGCACCCGCTGGCCTTGCAGCCTCTCCAGCGGCAGCATCGCGTCGTCGCCACCCGCCGACGCCGTCGATCGCTTCAGCGCGATCCACAGATGCCGGGTCACACCGATCGGCCCACGCCCATGCACGCGCTCGATCTGCGCCCTCAGTTCACCCAGATGCGCTTCACTCGCCAGTTCCGCGTGCGTCAGCACCACGCACGACGCCCGCTTCAAGGATCCCACCGGCTCGCGCAACCACCCCGCCGGCAGCAGCCGATCACCAAACACCGATCGCCCCGGCGTCGCGTCAACCAAGACGATGTCCAGCTCCCTCGCAATCTGCCGATGCTGAAATCCGTCATCCAGCACCACGCAATCCTCCCGCGCTCCATCGCGTTGCAGCAACTCGCGCACGCCGACGATCCGATCCGCCCGGGCCACAATCGGCACCGCCTCAGCCGGAAACGCGCGCCGATACGCATCGGTCTCATCCGGCGTCTGGTCGCCATGCCCACGCGCCACATACCCGCGCATCGCCACGCACGGCTGTCTCCCGCTTCGCAGCAGCACGCCCAGCACGTGCATCACCATCGGCGTCTTCCCCGTCCCTCCAACCGAGAGATTCCCCACGCTGATCACCGGCACCCCCGCACGCTCCACCCTAATGCCGCGATCAAATCGCCGGTTGCGATAACCGATCCCCATCCGGTACACGGGTTCGATCACCCGCCCGATCAGCGGCAGAGGCCCCGCGCGTTGCTTCGGCTCACCCACGCGAACTCCCCCCGCCCCCCCCACGACCCCCACCACCAGCCCCGCCATCCGAACCAGATCGAGACTCCGACCGCATCTTCGCCCGCAGCCGTCGATGCTCGACCCATCCAGACCGCGTCGTTTCCCAAGCATCCACGATCGCAAGCATCACCACGATCGCCAGCAGCCCCACGATCGCCAGCCAGATGATCACAAACTGCCGCGCCGCTCCCGGCTGAGTTCGCGGGTCGACCACCACCTCTGCCACGCCAAGTGCATACGCCAGCAGCCCCGTCAGCACCAGCATCAACATCCCCGCCGCGATCCGCAACCGACGCCTCTGCAATGGCATGTCGGACGCATGCACGCTCAGCACATGCCCCGCCACGCCCAGCATGGTGAGCAGCGCAAGCGGTATCACCACCCACCCGGGAAGCATGGCGTCTCCGAGCATCATGACGGCTCATGATATCGACACTCGCCGCCGCGCGATCAGGTCGGCGACCCAAACCGCGCAAGCCGATCCACGACCAGCCCCACCGGCAGCCCCATGATCGTCCCCGAATCTCCGTGAAACCGGATCGGCCACCCCGCCCCCAGCCGCTCGCTGAGGTTGTACCCCCCCGCCTTGCCCGCCCAAGCACCCGTCGCCACATACTCGTCGATCTGCTGATCCGAGATCGATCCAAGCGCGACACGTGCTCCGTCCGCCGCCAGATCACGACGCCCGGTCTCCGGGCACACCAGCGCGATCCCGGTGATCACTTCATGTTCGTCATCACGCATATCACGGAGCATCTGCCCCGCCTCGGCCGCACTCGTGGGTGTTCCGATCATCCGACCATGATGCACGATCACCGTGTCGGCCCCCAGCACCACGGGCGCAGCAATCACGCCGCTCCCGCCCTTCACGCCAGCGTTCTTCACCGCCGTCGCCGCTTTCAGATACGCCAGCGCCATCGCCCAATCCGCCGGCGGCACATCACCCGGCTGCAACAACGCATCGTCAAGTCCCGGGTGCGACGCGTCGTGCGCAATCCCCGCCTGCGTTAGCAACTCACGCCTTCTGGGCGATCGACTCGCCAGGTGCACCCGCGGCAGCGCACCACGCCCCGGCACCGAGGCCACTCCGCGATCATGCTGATTCCCCTGTGCGTTCACGCGCTTGGTCCACTGCTGATAACCGCCGAATGCCGTCGAAACCATGATGGTATGACCTCCCGGGAACACCCGTTCTCCAGAAGCCGCCGAACGTTGTACCGGGCGCACACACCAAAGTTCCACGTTGTGCCCGTGTATGAAGATGCACAATCACGATCGTTCCGTCGGCGGACTACCCACGCAAAATGCCACCATCCGCACCATGGTCT
>JAIEOW010000178.1 GCA_019750095.1 Phycisphaerales bacterium | reverse complement strand
GTCGGCCCGCTGGTCGGCCACCGCGACGGCCAGCAGCGGGTTGTGCGTGAGCCGTCCGGCGCGGACGCACCAGTTGATGAACGTGACGCAGGCTTGCCGGTAGCCGTTCCGCGTGCCCGCAGACATTCTCTTCTCGGCCTGATCGGTAAGCCAGCGCTCGACCGTCGCGGCGGTGAAGTCTCGCAGACGCTTCACGCCCCGGTCGGTAGCGACGCGGGCCACGCGACGACGGGCCTGCGTGTACCAGTGCTCGGTGCTGCCCTTGAGCCGCAGGTGATCCCGCCACGCGTCCAGATTCGTCTCGATCGACTCGGCCCCGTGCCGCGACGCGGCGTCCTCTTCTGTGGTCAACACGCCCGCCTTCACCAACTCGGCGCGGCGTTCCAGTTGCGCCAGCACCGCCCGCGCGGCGGTCTCGTCGGAGCATCCGGTCGGGCGCTCAATCCAGTACCCGGCCGCATCGCGGAACTTGGCGATGTACGACTTGGTCGTGCCACGCATGCGGACGCGGCCATCGCCGGCGGTGCCCCCCCACAACACCTCGGCGGTGCGGAGTTTGCCGCTGCGGATGCGATAGCGCGGAGGGGGGGCGATGCGCTTGCCGCGCTGCTCGACGATCTCCACGCCGGTCACCCGCCGCGCCAAAACGAGAAACGCCCGCCATTCCGGGCGGGCGCTCCAAGTCACTTGGCTATTCGGCGTCGATCAGGCGGCAATCGTCGCCTGCGCCTGCTCGCCCCACGGCCCTCGCTCGCCCGTCGGCGAGACCCAACGCATCCACACATAGTTGGTCTTGCCGCCGTCGGCGGAGTCGAAGTTCATCACGTACGGCGCGTTGGTGTCCACGGCGACGAAGCGCAAGTCCGCTTCGCCCGTCGGCGGCGTGGTGCCGACCTTGTTCCAGATTTCGACGCCCAGCGCGCCGGCGGGCTTGGCCTTGCGGGTGGGCGTGGCCGAGTCCACGAAACGCAACACCTGCTGCAAGCGATTCCCGCACTCGATGGAGCAGATGGGCGCGGTGGTCGGCGGGCCGATGGGGCCGGGGGTCTGCGCGACGGTGATGCCCAGCGACGCCTTCTCGGCATCGCTCACCACGTTGGACGCCTGCAAGCGGCGCACGAGGGGACGGATCGCGGCGACATACGCAGCGCGGGCCTCGTCCTTGGTCTGCTTGGCGGCCTTGGCCGCGTTGACGGCGGCGACGTGCGCCGGGAACGCGGTCGCCCAGCCTGTCTGGGCCGTCGTGACGGGCGTCATGTCGGCGGCGACCAGCCCGAGCGCGGCGAGATTCGCGTTGGCATAGGTCACAAAGTTGGATTGCCAAGCCTGAAACGACGCATCGGGGCCAGGAATGTAGTCAGCCATGATTCAGTGTCTCCGTCAATGGATTCGGCGGCTCGCTCGTGCTGCCCCGCACACGCTGCGCTGGGGCGTCCAGCCGCTACCCAAGCCGTCAATCGGCACGCGGCGGACACTCCGAGCGAGATCGACGAAGCGACAAGGCAACTTGAATCACCCGGCGAGAATCGCCGAAAGTTCTGCAAACTCCGCCCATCTGGTGTCAGTCGGATTCGTGACCACGAGTTCGACCAAACGACCCACGAAGTCAGGACGAAGGGTGTTCTCTACCTCGCGGTCATGCTTGTCGCGTAGTCGGTTGTTCTTCATCGCGCTCCAAGCGACAGGCTGCCTATTGGTCTCGTCTTCGCTCCACCATCCGCCCTTGGCGGCGCAAAGCTGCTGGCGGACCAGTTTCAGAACTTCCTTCCCAGCCAGCGTCGTCCGCCACTCGGGCGAGGCGTAAGAGAACGCCGACCATTTCTTCACCGCTTCCGCGTACGCGGCCAAGAAAGCATTACCCTTCCAAGGCTCACGTAGACCGCCCTTGTCGCAGACTTCGCTGCGCCACTTGACCAAGCGGGCTGGCAGGTCTTTCTCCAATCGCGCCGGATCAATCCCTGTCAGTCCGGTGACTGTCCAAGCTGGTTTGTACGAAGGCAGCGTCTTGTCGACCGCCTGAAGCAGAACAGCCGGATCCGTATCCGACCAGAGGTCGCGGGTCTTCTGAAACGCCGCTTGCAACGCCTGAAATGGCACGAGGAGCTTCAGCGCCGAATCCACCGCATTCTTCACATCTTGGTCGGCGCAGCCGAACGCCTTGGTCATCACCGGAAGCAGAACATCCTCTTCAAGGAAGTAGTTCTCGATCTCGTTGCGGTTCCACATACGGACGCCGAGAAAGCTCCATCCCATTTTCTCCGCATCGGTCGCCCATTCCTTGTAAACGGCTTTGCTCGAATCCTCATCGTGAAAGTCTCGGTCCAGCACAACAGCCGTCTTTACGGTTCGGCCCAGTGAATCCGCCATCCCACGGACCCCCGCGCCAGTTCCGCACGCCCAAACATCGACGCGACGGCCGTTGGGTGGGGCTTTCGTAGACCACTCTCTGAGGAACTCCGCTTCGTACCCCTCCACGGGACCCTCGCAAAGCAGCGCAACAACGCCCGTGCTTGTGCCGGGCGGGTATTTGTCGGGAAAGATGGGTTCAACCGGCATGGACGCCCTCCCCGCCGAGGTCGCCAAGATCAATGAGAGCGTTCTGTCCCGCCGCCAACTGCCGTAGTTCCGGGCTGTGTGTCGTCAAGATAAACTGGTTGTTGTCGCCGCCCTGCTCGATGTGCTTGGCCGATTGGGCAAACAACTGGAACAACTGCCGCATCCAACGCGGGTGTAAGTGCAGTTCCGGCTCATCGATCAGAATGATGCTGTTTCGCACTGGGTGAGGGAACGTGAGCTGGATGAGATAATCCAGGATGACACGCTCGCCACCGGATGCGCGGCTGTAAGGGTACTCGCGCGGCCCGTCGGCGAGAATGGGGCTCTTTCCATATCGCGGATGGTCGCCGTGAAAGCCCTTGTAGGACTTGGGAGTGCAGATGTCGCCGAATCGCTTCTGCAAAACGGCTTCCCACTGCCGGCGATCGTCCGTTTCCGCAAGCCCGGCGTCGTACCGAAACCGCCAGAGCTTCTCGAGCGAGTCCACTACCGTGTGTTCTCCCGGCTCACCATTGCGAGTGGCAACCAAAGGATCATCGACGTACGGAGGCGATGTCTGCTCGTCGTTCTCCTCGAAGTCAACGCCCCATCGACCCTCGCGGTCCTGCGGAAACCGCCTGAGCCCGCCGACTTGGTAGGTCTTGGTGATGTCGTTAAGTGCGCCGTTCTTCCACGCTCCCCAGACGTTGCTGAACCCTGCCAGCCATACGGCTCCGAAGTCAGGCTTGCTGCGAAGGTCAAACACTGACGCATCGGACCCGTCCCGGAGAACTCGGGGCGGGTACTGCCATTGCACAGTCAATCGCCCATCGGGAAGCGGCGGCGGATCCAGTGGCCGTTTGCCAGCCTTTTGCCGGTCCCCGGCGGTTGCCTGAAACGCCCCCCTGATGGCTTGGAGCTCGGACTGGTCATACTCCAAATCCATTTCAACGGTCGCTGTGACCGGGCGGATGCCCGAAAGTTCAGCGCGGTGCAGATCAAGGTCGCTCGGAAACTGGAGATCGGGAATTCGGAGGCGCATTGCGCCGCGCAATGCCTGCACAATCGCAACTAGAATAGAGGTCTTGCCGCAGCCGTTCGGGCCAGAGATGACCGTGATGGGGCGGAAGCGCCCCATGCCATCCTCGAATCGAATGGGGAGCTTGCCGATGGCGCGAAAGTTCTGGATATCAAGCCGTCTGATGTGCATGGCGGATTATAGTGGGACACTGGGCGAGACGCGGTTTGCTACGCCGCCACCGTCGCCGTCGTGATCTCCGACCACGGCCCCTTTTCGCCGCGGGTGTTGACCCAGCGGGCCATGTAGACGGCGGTTTTGCCGCCTTCGCCCGCCTTGAACTCGGCGCGAAAACTCGGTTTCGTGGTCATGGTCAGGAACGTGAGCGCGGCGGGGTCGGTCGGCGCGGGCTGGTCCGCATCCACGAGTTTCACCCACACCTCGGCCCCGATCCGCAAATGCGCGGAGAGATCGGCGTAGCATTTCTGATGAGCACGCATCAACCCTACCAGCCGATCCGCACGACCCTGCGCATCTTCGGGATGGCTCACCAGTTCATTCGACAGGGCGTTGAAGACATTCCCGAATCCCGCATGACCGAGCAGCCGGGAACCCTCGTGAACCACCCAGCCTGGACACTCGCGCACTTGAACGCGTATGCCGGACTCGTGCTGGCGCTGCTCGACGACCCGAGCGTGCCCAACGCCGATGCAGAACTGGAGAAGTTCGGCTACGGCAGCGCACCCGTCGCCGATCCTGGCGCGTATGCGACCAAGGCCGAGCTGTTGGCGAGGTTCAGCGAGCGGCACGAACGCATCGCCGCCATTGTTGCCGACAAGCACGCCGAGTACTTCCCACGGCCCTCCCCGGAAAAGTTCCAACCCCACGCGTCGTGCATCGGGGATGTGGCCAGTATCTTGATGACCACGCACCTCGGGTACCACCTCGGTCAACTCAACCAATGGCGACGCGCCGCCGGGATTGCGTCGAAGAAATGACGACGAGTGGAAAGGCAAAGGAGAGGGTTGCTAAGCCGCCACCGTCGCCGTCGTGATCTCCGACCACGGCCCCTTTTCGCCGCGTGTGTTGACCCAGCGGGCCATGTAGAC
>JAIEOW010000028.1 GCA_019750095.1 Phycisphaerales bacterium | reverse complement strand
GCTCGGCCCCCGCGGCCCCCGCCCCCCCACACGCCCCCTGGCCCACACGCCTCACCGATTCCCCCCTCGGCCCCATCCCCGAGGGGTGGAGGGTGGCACTCGCTGGCGAACTTGCCGAGTTTGTGCTGGGCGGTGACTGGGGCAAAGACTCCACATCTGAAGGCGAACTTCAGCCCGCGTACTGCATCCGTGGCGCGGACATTCCGAGCCTGCAGGCGGGCGGTCGCGGGAAGATGCCGATCCGCTATCTCGAACAGTCGAGCCTGAAAAAGCGAGCGCTGAGGCCGGGCGATCTTGTCGTCGAGATTTCAGGAGGCAGCCCGACGCAATCAACGGGGCGGCCCGTGCTGGTCGGCAAGCCTTTGCTCGGCAAGCTGGCTCACCCGCTGGTGTGTTCCAACTTCTGCCGGATCTTCCGGCCAAAGGCGAACCTGTCCACTTATGCGTATTTGTGGCTCAGGTGGTTGTACGAGGACGACGTCTTTCTTCAGTACGAAAACGGAACGACCGGGATCAAGAATTTCGCCTTCACTATCTTCTGCGAGCGACAGCATGTGCTCATCCCCCCGGATCACGTACTCGCGGCGTTCGCGGGTTTCGTAGACCCGATGTTCGAGATCATCGGCCAGAACGGCATTCAGGCGGACACGCTCGCCGCGCTGCGCGATGCGCTCCTGCCGCAACTGCTCTCGGGCGAGATTCGCTTGCGCGAGGCCGACCGGGCCGTGGATGACGCGCTCCGATCCACCGGGACATCCACACCACAGGGCCGGGCCGCTCGCCCGGGCGCGGGGACGGTTCACGCGGGCGCGAAAGGGAGGGATTGAGTGCCGCCAGCACCCGCCAACCCGAACGCCGCTGGGGTGCCGAACCCGACGCCGATCTATCGGATCGTCCACATCGACAACCTTGCCACGCTCGTGGCCCGGGGCATGATCCACGCGCCCAGCCGCGTGCCCGCCGACGGCCACCCGTGGCGCGGCATCCACGCGGTGGAGGTGCAGGCGCAGCGGGGGAACAAGCCCGTGCCCTGCGGGCCGCGCGGGGTCATCAACGATTACGTGGGCTTCTATCTTGGCCCGCGCTCGCCGATGCTGTACCGCATCCACACGGGGTACAACGTCGAGAAGGTCGATCAGGCGAACATCGCGTACATGGTGTGTACGGCGCAGGCGGTGGCGCGAGCGGGGCTGGGGTTCGTGTTCACCGATCGGCACTCGCTGGCGGCGGTGGCGTCGTTTCACGACGATCTGGCGCGGCTGGACCGGGTGGACTGGGCGATCTGCGGCGGGACCCAGTGGAACAACACGGCGCAGCACCCCGACCGGCAAGAGAAGAAGCAGGCGGAGTTTCTCGTTCACGGGAGCATGGCATGGAATCTCATCGAGTCGATCGGCGTGTGCAATCAGGCGGCCAAGGCGCGGGTGGAGCAGATTCTGGCGGCGGGAAGGCACAGGCCGCCGGTTTCCGTTCGGGGCGCGTGGTACTATTAGCCCCGGTTCTTGTGGAAACGGGAATGGAGCCCGCCCGCGATGATCGAGAACGCCCAAGGCAACCTGTTGCAGGCTGGCGCGGAAGCGCTGGTGAACACCGTCAACTGCGAGGGCGTGATGGGCAAGGGGATCGCACTGCAGTTCAAGCAGGCGTACCCGGAGATGGCCAAGGCGTACGAGAAGGCGTGCACGCGGGGCGACGTGGTGCCTGGACGGATGCAGGTGTGGGAGACGGGGGCGCTCGCGGGGCCGAAGTACATCATCAACTTCCCGACCAAGCGGGAGTGGTACAAGAAGTCGCGGTACGAGGACATCCAGAGTGGGCTGGCGGCGCTGGTGGCCGAGATTCAGCGGCTGAAGATCGAGTCGATCGCGGTGCCGCCCTTGGGGTGCGGCAACGGCGGGCTGTCGTGGGCCAAGGTGCGTCCGATGATCGAGGCGGCCTTCGCGGCGCTGCCGGGCGTGCGGGTGCTGCTCTTCGCGCCGGCAGGCGCGCCGGCGGCGGCGGAGCGGGTGGTGAACACGCAGCGTCCGAAGTTGACGCGGGCGCGGGCGCTGTTCCTGGCGGCGATCGACCGCTACTCGGTCCTCGCGTACTCGATCACGCTGCTGGAGATTCAGAAGCTGGCCTACTTCCTGCAAGAGGCGGGCGAGCCGCTGCGGCTGAAGTTCCAGAAAGCGCCGTACGGGCCGTACGCGGACAACTTGAACAAGGTGCTGGAAGTGCTCGAAGGGCACTACACGCACGGGTTCGACGGGGAACGCTCGCCGGAGAAGGAGATCACGCTCGGCGCGGAGGCGGCGAAGGAAGCCGAGTCGTTTCTCGCAAGCGAGGAAGGCACGCGGCAGCGCTTGTCGCGGGTAGCGGAGTTGATCGAGGGCTTCGAGACGCCGTATGGGATGGAGTTGCTGTCGTCGGTCCATTATGTGGCGACGCACGATGCGGAGCGGGCCGCGAGCGCGGACGATGCGGTGCGGCTGGTGCACGGCTGGAACGCGCACAAGCAGCAGGCGATGAGCGCCGAGCACATCCGGCTGGCGTGGAACCATCTGCAATCGCGCGGGTGGATCGGCTGAGTTCGGCGGCGGGCTGTGGTCGCTCCTTGCTGAAAGGAGGGACCGATGGGCTGGCACGGGTCTGAATCCGAGTTCGAGTACACCACCATCGAGCGGCTCAAGGCCCTGGGCTACACCCATGTCCACGGGTCGGAACTGCTGGCGATGCGGGGCGGCGATGAGGCCGAGGTGGTGCTCAAGGACCATCTGCGCGCGTTCTTGACGCGACGGTACGGGCGGACGATCACACGCCCCGATGGGCTGCCGGAGGCGGCCATCGAGCTCGCCATCGCCAAGTTCGCCCGGCCCGAGGGGGTGGACACGCTCCGCCGCAACGCTGGTCTGCACGCCATGCTGCGCGGGGGCGTGGAGATCGCGGTCGAAGAACCGGCGGTAGACGGGAAGCCCGCGGGTAAACGCATCGCGCACATCTATGCCGTGGACTGGGACACGCCGGAGAACAACGAGTTCATGGTTGTGAACCAACTCCCGGTGCACGGGGTTCGGGAATCCGGCGGAGCCGGAACTGGCAACGACCGCCGCCCGGATGTGATCGTGTACGTGAACGGGCTGCCGCTGGTCCTGTTTGAGTTGAAAAACCCGTACGACGACCAGCCCACAGTGGCGGACGCGATCAACCAGATCGGCCACTACCGCCACGAGATCCCGCAACTCTTTGACCACAACGCGCTGTGCATCGCCTCCGACGGCGTGACCACGCTGCACGGCATGTGGACCGCCAGCGAAGAGTGGTACGCGCCGTGGAAGAGCATTGATGGGGTGAGCGTCGAGCGGGGAACGACGGGGAGCATGAAGACGCTGGTCGAGGGGCTGCTGCCCAAGGACCGGCTCTTGGCGTACATCCGCGACTTCATCGTCTTCGAGACGGTGGGCGCGGCGGGCGGGAAGATCATCAAGAAGGGCGGGAAGTATCACCAGTTCTTCGCGGTGCGGATCGGGGCGAGGAAGATCCTGGAGTCGGTCGCTTCCGCGAGCGCGGACAAACGACTCGGCGTCATCTGGCACACCACAGGCTCGGGGAAGAGTTTGTCGATGTGCTTCCTGGTGGGGATGCTGCGGCGGGAGGCCGTGCTGAACAACCCGACCTTCGTGATTCAGGTCGATCGGACGGACCTCGACCAGCAACTGCACGACCAGTTCGTTTCGGCCCGCTCGCTGGTGGGCGACGTCAAGCACGCCAAGAGCGTCGAGGACCTGCGCGGGCTGCTCCAGACGCAGGGCGGCGAGGTGATCTTCACCACGATCGAGAAGTTCGCGCTGCGTGAGGGCGAGGCCGAGCATCCGGTGCTCTCGACGCGAGACAATGTGATCGTGATCGCCGATGAGGCGCACCGGAGCCAATACGGGTTCACCAAGGGCTTTGCACGCTGGCTCGGGGCGGCGCTGCCCAACGCGCGGCGGCTGGGGTTCACCGGCACGCCGGTCGCCTTCAGCGGGGCGGACACGGTGGAGGTCTTCGGCGACCTGGTCCACGTCTATGACATCCGCCAGAGCCAGGACGACAAGGCGACGGTGCCGATCTTCTACGAGCCGCGGCAGATCAAGCTCCATCTGAACAAGAAGGATGTGGACGCGGTGCTGGCCCAGATCACCGGCGATGAGCCTATCGACGATCTGGAACGGAAGAAGGGCCAGTGGGCGGCGCTGGCCAAAGCGGCGGGCTCGAAGGAACGCGTGGAGCAGCTCGCGGCGGACCTGCTCGCGCACTTCAAGGACCGCACGGCCACGCTCAAGGGCAAGGCGATGGTCGTCTGCATGATTCGCGAGAACTGCGTGCGGCTCTACGACGCGCTGCGGGCGTTGCCCGGATGCCCCGAGATCAAGGTCGTGATGACCGGCGACCTGGGCAAGGACCCCGAGGCGTGGAGCAAGGCCGGGCACCTGACGACCAAGCAGCAGCGCGAAGCGATCAAGAAGCGGATGATCGACGCGGA
>JAIEOW010000192.1 GCA_019750095.1 Phycisphaerales bacterium | reverse complement strand
TCCACGAGTTTCACCCACACCTCGGCCCCGAGCACGCCCGCGGGCCGGGCGCGGCGGGTCGGCGTGGACTCATCCACCAGCCGCAGTTGGTGCGTGAGCCGCTGCCCGCTCTCCACCAGCGCGAGCGGGCGCGACGACGGCGCGGGGGGCTGGCAAAGCTACTTCTTCGGCAGGAAGCCATCCATGTATACGACCAGGTCTGCGGCTCGCTTGCGGACAACGGGATCCCCATCGCCCGTCGCCATCGCCTCGACGATCTCTCGCCCGATTGGCATGGGGCTCGCCGGCTCCATGACGACCTGATGCGCCCGTCGGCCGAAGCGGTCGAGCCCGAACAGCCGCACGCGCGCGTCGGCGTGGGCGAGCGCCTGCTGGATGATCGCATCGGGCACGCGAGCAAAGTCCGGTCGCCAGGAATAGCCGCTGCCGATGTACTGGAGTTCGGCCAGTGTCCACTCCGCGCGGAGCAGGCGGTCGGCATCGCCCGCCGCGGCCGTTCGCCGCGCGACCATCCGCTCGATCGCGCCGTCGTAGGCCCACGCCTCGGTCGCAAACAGGCCGCCGGTCTCGGCGAAGAGCGCGTGGGCTTCATCGGCCAGTGGCACGAGCCGCGCGAGCTCGGCATGCGTGATCGGCCCTTGTGTCCCATGCACAGCATCGTCCCACGCGCGGAAAGCGACCGACGCCTGATGCTGCCAGACGAGCCGGTCCCACGAACGCTTCGAGCTCTTGAGGGTCGCGACGGGGACGGGGAGCCCCGAACCCGGCCCGGCGCTCGGCGGCGCGGGCGGCGTCGCGGCGATGCTCAGGATGATCCGCATGAGCGGGCGCGGCACCTTATTCGTCCACGGCCCCGGGATCACAAGGTACACACCCGCGAGTGCGAGCATGCACATGCCGGCAACCCCTGCGCGGAACAGCCGCTTGGATGCGCGACGCTGGTACATATCTGACGTACGTCTGGCCGCGTGGCCGCACTCGGGGCACTTGAGCGTGTCGATCGCGGACATGTCGTACCAGCAGCGCGGGCACCGACGCAGATCGGTGCGTCCATCGCCCCACCATGCCTTGATGGTCATCACCGCGACAACCAAGAACGCGCACGAAATGAGAACGAACGTGACCATGGCGGCTCATTATACCGGTGAGCAAGGTGCCCGATCTCACCTCGGCTCGCCGGTCCCGGACAATCCATTGGCAGGGAATCCGGCGGGCCGTCACGCCGCCACCGTCGCGCTCGCCGTCTCGCTCCACGGCCCGGTCGCCCCGCTCGTGCTCACCCAGCGCGAGAGGTAATGGGCCTGCATCCCGCCCTTATCCGACTCGAAGCTCAGCGTCGTCTCACCTCGCGTGACGCTGCCGATGTAGCGGTAGTCGCCGGGGTTCGCGGGTGCGGGCTGGCCCGGCGGCGTGAGCGCGACGAAGACCTCAGCGCGCTGGACACCCTTGGGCCGGGCGCGGCGGGTCGGCGTGGACTCATCTACCAGCCGCAGTTGGTGCGTGAGCCGCTGCCCGCTCTCCACCAGCGCGAGCGGGCGCGACGACGGCGCGGGCGCGGGCGATGGTGAAGTATCGCGCACCGTGATCCCCATCTCGGCGCGGTCGGCGTTGGTCGTCTTGGGGTAGCCCTGCACGAAGTTGGTCACGGGCCGGACTTCCTTCTCCAGCGCCGCGCGGGCCGCGTCCTTGGCCTGCCGCGCTCCCTCGGCACGCTGCTGGGCCGCGACGTGCGCGGGGTACGCCGCCGCCCACGCGCCGAGGGCATCCTTGAGCGGCTTCAACTCGGACTCGTCAAACCCGTTGACCGACCACCACTTCTCCACCGCGTCGTAGTAATGGTTCGCCCACGCCGAGAAATCGCCATCGGGCCGGGGCATGTAGTGTTCGCCTGAGCGGGCCATGTTCGAGCCTCCAAACGCCGATGAATCCCTCGCGGCGCGCGACCATGCCTCTCCGGAGAGAAAACCCGCGACGCGACGATTCAGCCGTCAGCCGCGATCATCGGCCCGTCGGACGCGACACTTCAGTCGGCGGACGCGACAAACGAGAAATCGCACGCGACAATCGAATCGGCGGACGCGACGGATGAACCGTCGCACGCGACGGGCCAGCCGTCAAACGCGACAACTCAATCGGCGGACGCGACAATCTACCTGTCAGGCGGGGCATTTGATTCGCTTGCCAGCAACCCGCCGTTGAGCGTTACCAGGTCAACCATCGGGTCATTCTGCTTCGCCGTGTTGCTTGATCGCTTCGGCAACGCTGTCGGCAACCTCGGCAATCGTGTGAGAACTTGAAGCGTTTGCCCCGAACAATCCGTGCCGAATCCCCATGCAAATCTCGTGTCCCAGCGAATCGTCCGTAAGGGCTTTGGTGGACTTCGCGATGTCCATCAGGGCCGAGGCGACGCAAAGCAACGCTGCGGCTTGCGGATCCCGGGTTGTTTGCAAGTAGTGTTCGTACGCGCTTTCCACGATGTCTTGGCTCATTTGTTGCTCCTTTGACTTCGCCCATTCTATCTCGAAGTAGGTCCTTGCGCATTGGTCATCGGGCGAAACGATCAACGATCTACCAGCAGGCTCGACGCGGTGACATCCCGATATCCCGGTCTGGGCGACGGACCGCGCGCCGCAGGGCGGCGGATCGATGTGGGGGGGCAACTACTCGACGCCGTCGGAGTCGCCCGACTCGTCGTACAGCACGTAGTCGACGCCCACCAGCACGCCGAGCCCCCCCAACATGCCGCCGAGTTACTCGACGACGGGCGATGTGATCTACACGACCGGGCCGGTGTGGGGGGGCGGCACGCCGACGCTGACGTTCTACACCACCGATGCTTTCACCAGCAACACGCCGGGCACGACGCACACGCCATCGAGCAGCGGGCCAATGTCATCGAGCGGATCGGGAAGCACGCCAACGAGCGACACGACCAGTTCCATGTCTTCGAGCGCTTCAGGCTCGAGCATGACGTCCAGCATGAGCAGTTCCGGCGGCGGCAGTTCCTCTGGCATGAGTTCGTCGGGCGCGTCCTCGGGCATGAGTTCCGGGGCGTCCAGCGGCATGTCGTCAGGCGCGAGTTCCGGCATGTCCTCGGGCGGGTCCTCTGGTGGTTCCTCGGGAGGATCGTCCGGAGGGGGCAGTTCAGGGGGCGGGTCGTCGGGCGGGGGCGGATCCAGTGGCGGCGGGAGCGGCCCGGGCGGCTCGGGTCCCGGAGGCTCCGGCCCTGGCGGTTCTGGTGTGGGGGGGCCGGGAGGGTCGGGCCCTGGGGGAAGCGGGCCGGGTGGATCTGGCCCCGGAGGCTCGGGACCCGGGTCCAACTGCGTGCTGGCCGGGACGCCGGTGCGGCTGGCCTCGGGCCAGACCGTGCCGATCGAGCGTCTCAAGCCGGGCGATCGCATCGCGGCGCTCGACGTGGCGGGACTCGACCGCGATGTACCGTGGCGGGCGCAGTACCAGTGGCTGCGTCAGCGAGCCGAGGCGGTCCTCACGCCCGTCACCGGTTTTGTGGCCAGCGTCAAAGTCGGAACGCACAACGGGTTCATCACCATCAACGGTCGCCTGCGGCTCACGCCCGAGCATCCGGTGCTCCTGCGCCGCGGCGATGAGGTCGGATTCGTGTCGGCGGAGTTCGTTCTCGTCGGCGATTATCTCGTGCGGCACGACCTCAGCGAAGAGCGCGTCGAGACGATCAGCCGCGCCGGCGATCGCGTCACCACGGTCGCGGTGCATGTGCCCGGCCTAAACGTGTTCCTGGCTGACGGCGTGTGGGTCCACAACGACATGCCCGCGACGCAGGCGACCGGGTCGGGATCGGCCTCTGGTTCGGGCTCCGGTTCTGGCTCGGGATCAGGCTCCTCCAGCGGCAGCGGGTCGGGTTCCGGCAGCGGTAAGTCCAGCGGCTCGTCCATGTCGAGTTCTGGAAGCTCGTCGGGATCTGGCAGTTCGTCTGGTTCCTCGAGCGGCAGCGGAAGCGAGAGCGGTTCCGGCCCGCCCGGCTCAGGCTCGGGGTCCGGCAGCGCCCAGCAAGCCGTGGCGCTGGGTGAGGGCGCGTCGTCGTTCATAGAGGGCGGCATGGAGGGCGTGCCGCCCGCCAAGTGGCAGCAGAGTGGATTGAGCAGTGGCATCGAAGAGGAGGTGAAAGCGTGATCCCGAAGGTCATCTACACGGCCGACTTGTCCGATTCCCCTGACCGTCAGCGGCTCACCGCGTGGAAGCACGCGTGGCAGACGCTGCATCCCGAATGGGACGTCGTCACGTTCACGCTGGAGAACAGGCCGCCGATCCTGAACTACGACCAGTGGCAGCAGACCTTCGGGCTCGCCGAGCCCGCGGCCTCAGCGGCGAGGCTGA
>JAIEOW010000188.1 GCA_019750095.1 Phycisphaerales bacterium | reverse complement strand
TCTCTTCCGTCGCGTGCAGAACCAACTGAAGCTGGCAGCGGAGCGCGGCGGGGCGAGCGTCAAGAACTCGACCGGCTCGCTGCTCGGTGGGTTGGTACGGTGCAAGGGGTGCGGGTGTGCCATGTGCCCGAGCAGTGCGTCGAAGAAGAAGCCCGATGGCTCGCGCGTCCGATACCGCTACTACGTCTGCTCCAACGCGGTGAAGCGCGGGCGGAAGCATTGCGCTGCGCCGTCGCTGCCCGGACCTGCTCTTGAAACGTTCGTCATCGAGCAGGTCAAGGCCGTCCTCGTCAATGACTTGTCGATGCGTGCCGTCGTCGCCCGGGCGCTGGATCTGTTGCGCGAGGCGGCGGACCTCCGCGTCGCGGAACGGACACGGTTGCAAACCGTGCTCGAACGACTGTCAGGCGAGGAGCAGACGCCAGCGACACTCCGGGAGGTCGAGCGCGTTCGTCGGACGCTGACGGCCTTGGCTCGGCAGATTGACCTCGACGCCGACCGCCTGATTGACGAGGACGAGGTGGTCGGGGCCGTCGAGGCGTTCGACGGCGTGTGGGGCGCGATGACCCTCGCCGAGCAAGCAGAGTTCCTCCACGTCGTGATCGCCACCGTCGAGTACGACGGCCAGTCGCAGAACGTCTCCATCACCTTTCAACCCGGAGCGGAAGCCTCGGATAAACCAGCCCTGCCATGAACACTCACACCGAATCTCGTGAACGCCAACCCGCGCACCAGTCGATCACCACGACGGCACGATTCGTAGTTGGCGGGCGCGGTCGGGCGGCGTCCGAGCAGGCGGGCTTGCCACCAATGGCGTTGCCGGGGCGCGTTCCCCGCGTGGCCAGGCTGATGGCGTTGGCGATCCGCTTCGATGCCCTTGTTCGGGATCGCACCGTCTCGACACAGGCCGATCTCGCCACCGTGGGCCACGTCACCCGCGCCCGAGTCACCCAGATCATGAACCTGCTCCACTTGGCCCCGGACCTTCAGGAAGCGATTCTCGATCTACCGCCTGTTCGTGCGGGCCGCGATCCGATCACCGAACACGACCTTCGCCCCATCGCGGCGGAGGTCGACTGGAAGGTTCAGCGGCATCTCTGGAGAGAGCATTATCAGACCAGGACGTAGGTACCGGCCATGTGTATGGGCGGGCCCCCGTGAAGACATGACGCTCGGCGGCCGATACCAATAACAACGACCTGCCAATGAAGGCGGAGCAGCGTGCTCTGATCTCGTGGTCGTGAGGCCACCGAGATGGGACATACTCGATTAGGACACTTACCGAGATCGCGCAAGTGGCGAGAGGTGATCGGCCTCATCGCCGCCGGCGCTGGCGCTGACCAAATCGCCGACGCGATCATTCGCGCAGCCGAAACAGGTCTCATGGCCTCGGCGCACCACCCCGGCCTCGTCGAGGCGTTCTGGTCCCTCACGCAGTTGACGCAGGCAGCACGCGAGACTGACTTCGCCGCTGGGCTCCGTGCCCGTGGGTTCAACGTCCCCGACAACCCGAGTCTACCGGCGATTCTCAGCGCCGTTTCGCAGAACGTCGATCGGGCTATGCCCAACAACAGAGGCCGCACGGACCTGGGGGAGATGGCTCAGACCGCTGCGGTCGAGGTGACCAATCAGATCGTGACGCAGCGGGCGTCGTCGCTGTTTGGCGCGACCGCGCAGGACGTGCAGCGGGCATTCCGCGATCTGGGAACGGAGAAGAACTTCGGTGACCTGGGTAAGCAGTTCTTCGGGCAGTTGACTAACAAGGTGCTGCAGTTCTACGCAAGCCGGGAGTGTGCCAACCACGTCGGCCAGGGCCAGCGCTTCGCCAACCTCGCGGCCAAGGCCGCATTCGACCAGGCAATGAACACGCACTGCCGTCAGGCGTCCGTCATCGTGCAGAAGTTCGCGGGGGATTGGCAGTCCAAGCAGAACTGGAAGAACAAGGACACGGGAGGGATCACCCGAAAGCTCGCCGAAGGCTTCGCCCACCAAGCGATGAAGAAGATGGTCGCCGAGCTCAAGGAGGGTAACAAGTGACCCCTCCCGAGATGCTGTTCGCGTGCAACGAAGCCGCCTCGTCACACCCCGGCACCGTGGCGGGCGTAGCCAAGCTTCGCACCGCCGGACACGGCAAGAACGTCCGAGTCGAACTCAACGACATCGGTCGCCAGTTCCACCAGGACATCGCGCCGGCGCTGGTTGACCTGGTCGAGATCGCCGCATTCGTCTATGTGGCCGACCAGATGAACCGTCGCGGAGCTGACGACGTCGAAGCGATGGGCGCGAACTGGCGACGCCGGATGCGCTTTGAGATTCCCGTTCGCGTCCCCGCGCTCTGGAACTCGGCTCCCGTCGGCGACGCCCTAATGGAACTGCTCAGCTTTCTCTCGGAGGACGAGTACGAGTTCACATTCAGTCAGTACAAGAACCCGCCAGCACTCGACTCATACCTCAGCTTTGGCAAGCTCGTGCAGCCGACTCCTCCGGAGTCAGTGTTGCTCTTTTCAGGCGGTCTGGATTCGCTTGGCGGTGTTGTCGAGGAGGTCGTGCGGGACAAGCGGGCTGCACTGCTGGTCACTCACGCCTCGGCCGGAACGATGCGGGAGCGGCACCACACGTTGACGTCCATGATCACGAACGCGAGCAGTGGACCCCGTCCGCACTTCATCACCGTGCGTGCGAGCAAGGAGCACCGGGCGGAAAAGGAGTACACGCAGCGCGCCCGCTCGTTTCTGTACGCCTCGTTTGCCGTCGCGGTGGCACGCATGGCGGACCTGAACGCGATCCGCTTCTACGAGAATGGCGTCGTGAGCCTCAACCTGCCCATGTCTCCGCAGGTGGTAGGGTCGCGGGCGACGCGCACGACACACCCGCGTGTGCTGGCGTGCATGCGCAAGTTCTTCTCACTTGTCACGAACACGCAGTTCGGCGTGGAGAACCGCTTCCTCTGGAAGACCAAGGCGGACGTCGTGGCCGACATCGTCAAGGCCGGGCACGGCGCGATGGTCGACTATTCCATCAGCTGCACACACACCCGAAAGTACCGCAAGGACCAGCCTCACTGCGGGGTGTGCTCACAGTGCATCGACCGTCGCTTCGCTGTCCTCGCGGCCGGCGCGGGGCAGTTTGAGCCGGAGGATCGGTACCGCCACAAGCTGTTGACCGACCCGCGGGACGAGGGTGAGTCCCGCATCATGCTCGCGTCGTACCTGGAGACCGCCCAGCAGGTGGCTGCGATGGACATCACGGCGTTCTACAACCGCTACGGAGAGGCGGTTCGGGCATTGCCCCACATTGATCTACCGGTCGATGACGCGGCCAAGCGGATCTTCGAGCTCTACAAGCGACATGGGGAGCAGATCGTCGGAGCCATCGAAACTGCGGGCAAGGCGCACATGAGCCAGATCGTCAAGCGCACGCTGCCCGAGAGTTGCACGCTCCGATTGGTTCACGACCCGAACCCCAACACCGCCGCGGCGAACGCCCCACCCGTCTCCGGCGCGGTCGAACCGCCGCCGCCCACGCACCAACTTGTCCAGAAGGGTCAAGGTTGGGTCCTGTGGTACGAATCTATCGACAAGCACTTCGAGCTGAGCGTGGGGATGGTATATATCCATGCTCTTCTTTCCGCGCCGAACAAGCGGTTCACGGTGGCGGAGCTCTACGCGATTGCCCGACCGCACATGAAGGACATCCCGTCGGCGCGGTCCGAGGCCGCTTTCGATCAAAAGGCGGCTAGCGCCTATTGGCAGCGATTGAACGAGCTGGACGCGGACATTGCCGCCGCAGACAAGTCGCAAGACGCCACCGCCAAAGGTGTCGCCGAGAATGAAAAGGCGAAGTTGCTCGTCGAGCTGAAAGCGGCCCGCTTCGGCAATCGCATGAAGGTGGAAAGCACCGACCAGAAGCGCCTCCGAGATCGGGTGCGCAATGCCCTCGACCGCACCATTGACATCATCAAGAAGTGGCATCCGACCGCCGGCGCTCACATCGACGGAGCCATTCTCCGCGGCTCCGTTATGACCTACGCGCCGGTCGATGTTCCCCCGTGGGATTTCTAGGCCGCTACGCCGAATGTAGCGGCCCGCTACGCCGCGTGTAGCCCCGGGGATGCCGGAGCGGCTGCCCGGCAGGATGTCCTCCTCGTTCACTGATCCACATCTCGCTCCGAGCTGCTGCCGGGCCC
>JAIEOW010000141.1 GCA_019750095.1 Phycisphaerales bacterium | reverse complement strand
TGGGCGGCATCGAGCCCGAGCTTTGATCGGGTCTCGATCGCGACGCGTCTCCGGGCGTCGTAGGGTCGCAGGTGTGGAACGCCGGCGAGTCGGCAAGCGCGCCTGAGGGCTTGTTCGTACCCGTTGATGGTGCGATGGCCATGCTTGGAACGGTCCGATGGGAAGATGAAATCAACGGGGAGGAGTGGGCGCCAGAATGCATCCACGATCCCGACGGCCGTTGGGCACAGTGGGATCACTCGGTTGTGTCCGCGGTGCGCGTTCTTGTGCTGCGCTGGCGTCAGACGCGGCAAGTCGTCGATGTGCACTTCGGCGTTGGTGAGCTCGAGGAGTTCGCTCGGTCTGGCGGCTGTCAGCATTGAAAGCTGACACACTGCTCGTGCCCAGTCAGGCAGGAAGGGCATCACTCGGGTGAAGTTGTCGATCGGAGGTGGCTTTGGTTTTGCGCTTTCGCGAGCAGCTGAGCGCCCTGGCTGGAGCGATTTGACCAGGCGGAGGTCTTCGATGATCGAGGTTGGGACGTAGTCCAGGTCCGCGGCCCACCTGGTGATCGTGCGCAGTTTTCGCAGGCACGTGTTGATGTACGTGCGTGCGAGCTTCTCCGCGGCGAGCTGGTCCATCCACGCTCGGACTTGGTGTCGGTTGATCTTCGAAGCCGGCGAGGCCTCGCCGGCGAACGCGACGAATCGTTTCATCACTGCACGCAGGTTGTCTGCTTCTCCGCTTGGACGACCATCTCGCCGGCGGTAGTACTTTGAGGCGTGCTGCTGGTGGAGATCTGCGAGCTGACGAAGTGTCAGCGCGTGCGCGGTGGCGCTGGATGCATCCTGCATCATGGTGCGGGTCCTGGCGGCTCTGCGAGCGCTGCAGAGTCGAGCCATCAGCTCCGCGGCGGTCGAGGTATCAGTTCGACAGCAAGAGCATACACCAAAAGCGACGACGCCCACGGGTGATAAGTCCGCAGGCGTCGTCAACGTGTGCCGTGTGCGCTGCTCGTACAGCGCAGGCAGGCGATCCCTCGCCAGCCAGGACAGGTGGCGAGAGACGATAGCGGGCGAAGGGACTCGAACCCTCAACATCCAGCATGGAAGGCTGGCACTCTGCCATTGAGTTACGCCCGCAGAGACCGCATAGTCTATCCACCTCAAGGGCGATTCCCCACCTCGTCAGCGATCGTGAATCGGAGGGCGGTGGGGTACAACTCATGACCGAAACCTCGGCGAAAACTCCCTCAGCGCCGCCAGAACCCGCCGCGGGCGGGTCCGGGCGGATTTCGCGATCGCGTCGACGCGAGCGATTAAAGCGGATGCTCACCTGGGCGGCGTGCTTGCTGATCGGCGGGCTGATCGCAGCCGAGCTTGGGGCGAGGTTTGTGCTCGGGCTGGGTGACCCGCCGCTCTATCGACTCGACACTGCAGTCGAGTATGAGCACGTGCCATCGCGCAGCCATACGCGGTTTGGGAACAGCTTTCGGGTGAATGCGTACTCGATGCGATCGGACGCGTTTCCAGAACGCAAGTCCACGCCCGATGAGTTCCGCGTCATGGTGCTTGGCGACAGCATCGTCAACGGCGGTGCTCGCGTCGATCAGGCGGATCTGGCCACGGAAAAGCTCCGAGAACTCCTGAAGGCGGACCTGAAGCGGCCGGTGGTGGTGGGGAACATGTCCGCAGGGTCGTGGGGGCCGATCAACGAACTGGGATTTGTGAAAAAGCACGGCACGTTCGACGCTGACGTGCTGCTGATCGTGCTGAACTCACGCGATGATGCCGATGTGCCGGGGCTTGAGGTGATCGGGCCGCAATGGCCCACACGCACGCCAACACTTGCAGTCGAAGAGTTGGTCACCAACTACCTGGTTCGGGCGTTGCATCGCCTGCGCGGGAGTGCGGCGGCTCCGCCCCCTCGGAGCGCAAGTCAGCGTGAGATGGATGTCGCTTCGTCGAAAGGCGCGTTCCGATCGCTCGTTGAACTTGCTCGATCGCGCGGAATCAAGGTGGGTGTGATTCTGCACGCCTCCCGGTCCGAACTCGATAAGGGGTTTGAGCCCGGGCATGCGGTGATCGGGGCATGGGTTGCCGAGGCGGGCGTGCGGGTCTGGCAGCTTGCGCCGGCGTTGCGGAGCGTGCCGGGTGGGCCAGACGCGGCGTATTTGCCGCGAGATGACGCGCATCTCTCGGCGGCCGGTCAGCGAGCGTTGGCCGAGGTGTTGCGCGAGGCGGCGCGGGAGTTGATCGAGCCTGAGGAAAAGGCGACCCCTTGAGCGGGTGGCCCTTTGGCCAAACCCGGGATGAGCAATCTTGGGCTCGCTTCGACTCTGGTGGTTGAAGCGAGGTGCTTGGGAGTGTGCGCTCTCGGGCGCAAGCGACCGGTCATCGTCCGATGTGTGCAGACGACGAGACTCGAACGCTCTCCATCGCGGAAATCAATGCATCCGGTTCGCGTTCCACGCGGAGCACCTGCTTGGTCTGTGGACGCAGGAAGCCCTCGTCATCCATGTGGTCGATGAGCGTGACCAGCGGGTCGTAGTAGCCCTCCACGTTCAGAAGACCAACGGGGCAGGCGTGCAGGCCGAGCTGGGCCCAGGCGAGAATTTCGAACAGTTCGTCGAGCGTGCCCACGCCCCCGGGCAGAGCAACGAAGCCGCGGGCGACGTCGGCCATCATCTTCTTGCGCTGGTGCATGGTGTCGACGATGTGCAGCGTCTGCACACCGGTATGCCCGAGCTCACGATCCATGAGCTGCTGGGTGATGACGCCGGTGACGATTCCGCCGTGGGCGAGCACGGCGTCGGCGACGTGGCCCATCATTCCGGCGCGGCCGCCGCCATAGACCAGATCAATCCCGCGTTCGGCCATGACACGACCCAGCGCCTTGGCGGCTTGCGCGTAGACGGGGCGTTTGCCGTCGGCCGCTCCGCAATAGACGCAGAGTGGGGAGAGTGTTGATCGGCTGAGTTCGGTGGAACTGGGCATCGCCGGTCATGGTACTCTGTGTGCATGAACGAATACCAGCCGCGAGATGGCCGGGTTGGCCCTGATCCCGAGGTGCAGCGTTTGCTGCGCGTGCCACAGATCATCATCATGGCCTTTGCCATGGGTGTTGGGTCGTTTCTGGCAATGACCGTGCTGACGGGGCCGAAGCTGCAATTGCCTCCTGGCGGATTCTCGGGGCCGAAGGATCAGATGTTCCTCTCGATCGCCGGCGCTCTCGTGGTGTTTGCTCCGGTTGCGGGTCTTCTCATTCGTGCGAGCTTCATCAGACCGCTGCGGACGCGGGCGGAGTCTGGTGACATCCCGACCCGCACCGAGTTGATAAACAGGTTCCAGTCCATGACCGTGCTTCGCGGTGCGCTCGCGGAAGGACCGGCCTTGCTTGGCGTGGTGACCACGTTTCTCACCGGCAACGCCCTCGGCCTGATGGTCGCGGGGGTGTGCATGCTGATCTTTGCGATGGTGTTTCCGACATACAACCGATACGCGGCGTTCGCTCGCGACGCGGGTGCGCACGCTTGAGTTTCGATCCGTCGCTCAGGCGTGACGCGCCTGGATCAAGTGATTGATCGCTTCGGGATATGCGATGCACTCTTGTTCAAAGACGCGGGACGCGAGCGTGTGCACATCGTCGGTCGGCAGCACCGGACAGGTGCGCTGGAGCAGAATCTGGCCGTGGTCGTAGACCTCATCGACGAGGTGAACGCTGCAGCCGGAATGTGTATCCCCCGCAGCAAGCACGGCGGCATGGACGCGATCTCCAAACATGCCGGGTCCGCCGTGCCTCGGGAGCAGGGATGGGTGGATGTTCACGATGCGCCCGGCGAACGCGGGTGGCACGTGGACGTACTTGAGATACCCCGCGCACGCCACCAGATCGATGCGAGTTGCGTTAAGTAGCCGCTCGAGATCACTCGCGGGAACCTCACCCCGAATCACGTGAGTATCGAGCCCGGCCGCACGCGCTCGCTCGGCACCGAGACATTCGCGCGAAGCGATGACAAGCACGATGCTCGCAGTCAGCCGGCCCTTGGCGATCGCGTCGATCAGGTTCAAAAGCGTTCGCCCCGAGCCCGAGAGCATCACGGCGAGTCGGGCGGGGGGGGTGGGGGGGGTGGGGGGTTGGGCGTTGGTGCAGCGTGGGTTGCTCACGATGGGCTC
>JAIEOW010000089.1 GCA_019750095.1 Phycisphaerales bacterium | reverse complement strand
CCAGGCCTGGGTGTCCGACTCGATCGCGCCGAGCAGAACAGATGGGGGAGCGGGGATGATCGCGGTGCTGCCCGCGCCGCTGATGACCGAAGCGTGAGTTGTGCCGCAGAGAATCGTGGCAAAAGTCGCCGCGATGGACAACGCGCAGAAGTTCTTCATCTCTCTCTCCTCAATGAGTATTCGTACTTGACCACGAGCCCACGTCTTTGGGATCGCCAGGATGGCCAGATCAAGAACGCACCCGACCCCGGGGTATTGCATGGGAATCGCCCAGCCGTTACAGACGCCCCCTAATCACGGGTTATCGGCCATCGTCAGGCTTTGCCCAAGGCCCATGACAGTGGCCGATGGGGGGTCAGCGCGCGTATGCTGGCCACCGCCGGGGTTTGGACGAGGGGCATGGATGCACCCTATCCGCCGGTTGGCCTGTAGGCACGATGCTTGCAGTCGTAGGGCTTCTCGGACCGATGGTCCCTGTTCGCCGGGAACTGTGCCGTCGCGAGGACAATGGAATGGTTGAGCTGATAGACCGACCACGCTTGGGGCCATACATCCTCACCCGCCGGCTGTCGGCCGGGGTTCTGGGGAACCGTTGGCTCGCGCTAGATGAGCGTGATAACACCAGCCATCTGGTTCACCGGCTTCGGCTCACCAGCAGCACCAACCCCGTTGATGACAGCCCGGTACAGCCGGTGCTGACCCCGCTGACGATGCTGCATGCCGTTCAGCAGGCGGCTGCTCTGGAACACTCGCACATCTTGCGGATCGAAGCGGCGGCCTTGGATACGAAAGGCCGTCCGTTCGCAGTAACCCCCTATACAGGGGATAGCGATGGGATCCTTCCTTTGGATGTTCTGCTCCGCCGAAAGGGCGGGTTCATGCCCGTCGAGGAAGCGAAGCGGGCGATGCAGCAGCTTTTGGGCGCGGTGCAGTATGCCCATGAGCAGGTGCTGTGCCACGGGCCGATCGCGATGAACGAAGTGCATGTGGATCGCCGGGGAAGCCTGGTGATCGAGCTCTACGGCGTGGTTCGGCTGCTCACACAGAGCGCCGCGTCGATGCCCCGGGCCGAGGTGGAGCGTCGCGAGGTTCAGTCGGTATTCGAGATTGGCTACCAGCTCGTGACGGGTCTGCGTCCTGACCGCCCGATCATCACGGCGGGCCGGGTCTTGAGCGACCTGGACCAGTCGTGGGACGGCGTCTTCGAGACCGGGCTGGGTGACACGCGCTCTCGGCGGTGCAGAGCCTGCGTGTCAGCGCGGACACAGGCCGGCAGATGGGGCGGGTGCGCTGGGCGATCAAGCGGATCCTTTTCGCCGGGGCGTGAGGTGACTATCCCGCGAGCCGGTCTCCGGCGGTAGAATCGGCGGATGGCCCGGGTGTACCTTGAAACCAGCTTTGTGAGCGCGTGCGTAACGGACCGCGAGGACGTTGCGAGCGCGTACCGGCGCGAGGTGAGCACGCGGTGGTGGAACACGCAGCGGGATCGGCATGAGGTCAGCATTTCAGCAGAGGTGATCGCCGAGTTATCGAGCGGCGGTTTCCGGCGCGGGGCCGAGGCGCTTAGTCTCATTCGCGGGATGCCTCTGCTGGATATCGATGACGATGTGCGCGGCGTGGCGGAGGTGTTGGTGCGTGAGCTGGTGATGCCGCGTCCTGCGGCGGGGGATGCGCTGCATGTGGCGGTTTGCTGCGTGCGAAGCATCGACTGCGTGCTGAGTTGGAACGTTCAGCCTTGGCGAACCCGAGCAAAGCTGCGCATCTACGGGTAGTTTGCGCCCGGATGGGTCTGTTGACGCCTGCGATTGTGACGCCGGATAACTATTTCTGGGAGGACGCATGAGCACCAAGACGCCCGATCCTGAACGCGAGAGGTCGGCGGATCCGTTCGTGCGCACCACGGACCCGTTGATCGACGAGGTTCGTCGTGCGCGGCGTCTGGTTGAAGAACGTCATGGTAACGACCTGCGGGCGCACGTTGACGCACTGCGGAAGCTTCAGGAGGAATGGGGCACGCGGATCATTTCCGGCCGCGAGGGCGCGGCGAAGCGGGCAGTGTGAATAGTCGCCGGTACGGTGGTGGAGTTGAAGACGCTTGCACTGCAAGACACGGCTCTGGAGACTGCTCTGTAGATTCCCTGTATTCCAGCCCGAAGGGCTGATAGTTCATAGCCGTCTATAGAGAATCCCCGAAAGTCAAGGGCTGTGCGGAGGGCCAGGACGCTCAATCGTCTATCCGAGCTTGGCCGTTGCGGGCCTGCCCATGGTGGTGGCATTCGAAGACAACGAAGCGGGCTGCCCCATCGGGGGAAGGGCATCGCTGCCCATGGCTATGCCGAGCTCGCCGCGCTTCGCCGTCAAGCGTTCTGGCTTCTCCTCACGACCCTGCCCTCGGCAGAGGCTCCGTGGTTGAACTCCTTCCGGTCCGTCTACGCCGCCTTCAGCGCCAGCCCCTCCAGTCCCGGCTCGCCCAGCACCTTCATCTCGTGCCAGACGCACCTGGCCCAGCGGTTGGCCACCGCCACGATCGCCACGCACTTGGGCTTGCCGCGTTCGAGCATCCCCTCCAGCATCGTGCACCACTTGGCCTCGAAGCGTGCCGCCCGGTGCGCCACCTGCACCAGCATCGACTTGAGCCCGGGGTCTGCAGCACGCACCAGCCCCGAGTCGCCCGTCCTTTCCCCGCTCGACACGTTCCGCGGCGTCAGCCCGCAGTACCGCGCGAACTGCTTGGCGTTCCTGAAGCGATCAAACCGCCCGACCACCGCACGCAGCGTGCACGCCGTCACGATGCCAACGCCCTTGATCCCCAGCAGCTTCCGGATCAGACGGTCGCCCTCGCCGATGAGCCTCAGCGCCCCGTCCAGCCGCGCACGCCGCGCACTCTCGGCGTCCAGCGACCCCAGCAGGTCGTTGATCACCATCCGCGTGGTAAGCGAGACTTGCACCGTCTCCAGCCAGCGTCGGTACCGCTTCGTCCAGCGCGCACCAGTCTCCGGCGGCGGCACCAGCCTCTTCTCCCGTAAGAGGGCCTTGATTCTTTGCTTGGTCTGGCGCAGCCCGTCGGTCAGCTGATGGCGACGACGCACCAGCGTGCGCAGCTCCCGGATCGGCTCGGGCGCCAGCCACACCTCCGGCAGGTACCCCGTGCGGCACAGGTCCGCGAGCACCCGCGCATCGGTGCGATCCGTCTTGTCGATCGACGACCGCATCCGCGCCACCATCCCCGTGTGCGAGAGCACGACCCGCCAGCCCGTGTGCCGAGACAAGTGATCGCCAAAGTCCGCGGCCCCGCTGCAGGCCTCGATCGCCACACGCTGGACACCCCCCAAAGGCTCGATGATGGAAGCCACATCCAAGACCGTGGACGCACGCTTGGCGTTGACCAGCACCTTCCCCGCCGCGTCGACGACGCAGACCTGGATGCTCCCCGAGTGGTAGTCCAGACCGACAAAGACCGGTACGCTTGACATGAGACCTGCTCCCTTCGATTGAGGTAAGAGACGACCCCACATCGAAGCGGCCACCCGTCGTGGCCGCCAGTGGCAGGTCTCTATCCCAATCGGGGGTGGGGGGGGTTGAGGAGGCTTTGCGACGAAACCCCCGGTAAACACGAAACGAACTGTGCACCCCGGAGGGGTGCAGGTGAGCATCGCCGCGGTTAAGACCAGGCTCTCTACAGAGCAGTCTTCAGACCCGTGCCGATCTCGGCTCACACCAGAGCTCCACACCCCCACGCCCCCAACGACCAATCAGCCACCAGGCCAAGTATCTACCCCGTTCACACCCACGCCCCGTTCAGGGTGCCACGCCGCTCACCACGCCCCCGCCCGACCTGAACATCTTCTTTGCCG
>JAIEOW010000057.1 GCA_019750095.1 Phycisphaerales bacterium | reverse complement strand
TTGGTGAAGTCGCCCGCCGACTTGGCTTCGATCAGCACGGGCAAGCGGTCCTTCCGCAACTTCTTTGGCTGGATCACAACGTCGATGGGGATGTTGACCTTGACGGCCTTGCCGACGCCCAAGTTCATGCGGAACGAATACGTGCCCGCTTCCATCTCCGCGAGCGGCTTC
The DNA here is from genome assembly GCA_019750095.1 of Phycisphaerales bacterium. Classification (GTDB taxonomy): domain Bacteria; phylum Planctomycetota; class Phycisphaerae; order Phycisphaerales; family UBA1924; genus UBA4658. The sequence goes on along the minus strand of JAIEOW010000057.1, from coordinate 3,671 downwards.
CCACCGGGATGGGACTGCTTCCGGTAGCCCCGCGCATCTAGCCAAGCGCCGACGAGGGCGAGTTGGCGTTGCTCCTGAGCGTTGCGGACGATCGGGTTGGCCACGGCGCTGCACAGCCGGTCGGCAACGATCGTGGATGCTCTGTCGCGTTCGTGGTCGGTCGGGTCTTTGCCCGCGTCCAGCCAAGGGAAGATATCACGGTCCAAGAGCTTCGTCAGCACGCGGCAGACTTTGCCCAAGTTCTCGTCCAGCAGTTCCGCCTTCATGCGGGCCGCGAGTTTGCCTTCCTCCATGCTGCCGATGAGCGACTTGCTCGCGCTGGCAAGCCCGACCAAACGGTCCACCGCGAGCGGCGGCGCGGTACACATGCGGAGCGTCGGGAGCGCGCTGGGGTTGGCTCGGAGTGTGGCCGCGTCGAGATTGCGAAGATCGCGTGTGGCGACGAGCGCGGCCTTGACGTGTTCGGTGGTCTTGACGCGAGTCGAGCGGAACGCCTGCGGCGCGAACTCCATGAACCACTGGTTGAACTGGTCAACCGAGGCCGCGACATCGGCTTTCCAGAGGTGTGGTTTGTCGGCGTTGATTCTGGCTGGCGGCATGTGGCCCTTTCGCGTCCTGCTTCGGGCTGTCTGCTTCTTCCGCTTGGCCATGTGCCAAGTATACGGATTGCGTTCGGGTCTGTCCAGCCCGGCTTTCGGCGGCCCTTTCCTTCAATAAGCGAAGGGTATCACGTTCAAGTCGCGCGAATTACTGGCCGACAAAAACGGGAGCGTCCGCCGCGTGCCGATTGACGGCTCGGGTAGCGGTTGGACGTTTCCCTGTGCGAGCCGCCGAATCCAGTAGAAGGTAGAAACAAACATGGCTGACTACATTCCTGGCCCCGATGCGTCGTTTCAGGCTTGGCAATCCAACTTTGTGACCTACGCCAACGCGAATCTCGCCGCGCTGGGGTTGGTCGCCGCCGACATGACCCCGATCACCGCGGCGCAGACGCCGTGGCAGAACGGGTTCACCGCCCACATCGCCGCCGTCAACGCGGCCAAGGCCGCCAAGCAGACCAAGGACGAGGCCCGCGCCGCGTAGAGGGGGGGTGTCGCCGCGATTCGGCCCCTCGTGCGCCGCTTGCAGGCGTCCGCCGTGGTCAGCGATGCCGAGAAGGCGTCGCTGGGCATCACGGTTGCTCAGGCCCCCAGCCCCATCGGCCCGCCGACCACCGCGCCCATCTGCTCCATCGAGTGCGGGAATCGCTTGCAGCAGGTGTTGCGTTTCGTGGACTCGGCCACGCCGACCCGCAAGGCCAAGCCCGCCGGTGCGCTGGGCGTTGAAATCTGGAACAAGGTCGGCACCACGCCGCCGACGGGTGAGGCGGACCTGCGCTTCGTCGCGGTCGATACCAACGCGCCGTACGTGATGAACTTCGATTCCGCCGACGGCGGTAAGACCAACTACGTGTGGATGCGGTGGGTGTCGCCGACCGGCGAACGCGGGCCGTGGGGCGAGCAGGCTCAGGCCACCATCGCCGCCTGATCGACGCCGAATTGCCAAGTGACTTGGAGCGCCCTCGGACTCACCGGGGGCGTTTTCTTTTTCGTGTGGACGGTGGCCGTGTCCTTGCTCTGTGTGATGTGCTGCGTGCCGCCGCGTGGGGGGGCGGTCTCGAAGTTGAACGACGCCTCGCTGGGCGTGGGGTTCCCACCGCTCTCGCTGGACCCGTACCGGACGGTCACGTCCCACAGTTGCGGCCCGAGCGGCTCGATCTGCACGTTCTGCCGGGCCAGCCCGTCGTAGGTCGCCGGGGAGCCAGTCTGCGCCGCGTTGCGGGCCACGAGGTCATCCGGCGTGCCGCGCACGATGTAGCCGAGCTCCGCAGACGACTGCGAGACCTGATTCGCCTTGGTGGAGCGGCGGCTCTCGAACTTCTCAAAGACCTCGACCGGCACGAGTGAAGACCTCCTTTCTTGGGGTGGGGATCAGGCGAACCGCAGTCCGTTGTCCACGCTGGCATCCAACAGACGCTTGGTGTTCTTGGCCGTCGCCTCCGTGGCGGTGGCCGTGCGCTCGGCGGAATCGCCACCGGTGCCAAGGCCCGAGACGGCCGCGGAACTGAACGTGCCCGTGACGCTGATGCCCTTGCCGATGGCCGCGCCGAGTCCCGAGAGCCGGTCCTCGAAGTCGGCCATCAGATCCCTCTGCGGGCGACCTGGTCCCTTCTCGGCGTCTGCGGCCTCGCGTTTCTTGCGGGCCTCCTCGATCGCGGCGGCGAGTTTCTGTTTGGCGGCGTCCAACGCGGCCTGCGACTCGGCGAGTCCTGCGGCCGTGTCCTTGCGCAGGGCTTCCTGCGCGGTCTCGAAGTCCTGGCCGATGCCCGCGAGCGTTGCTTCGTGCATCGCGGCGGCGTCCCGGCGCTGAGCCTCCCGTTCCTTGTCGCGTGCGGTTACCGACTGCTGGGCGGCGTTCTCCAGTTCGACGAGCCGGGATTCGAGCTGCTGATCGACCGCCTTCTTCGCGGCTTCGACATCGAGTCCGTCATCGAACAGCCCCTGAATCTCCAGCATTCGCTTGGCGACCCACGACGATGCTTCCTCCCAGATCATCTGGAAGCCGGTGGCGAAGTTCGTCCAGGTCTTTGACAGGAAGGCGGTGGTCTCGATCCACGCAACCTCGAGTGCGTGGAAGACGATCTCGGCTGCGGCGAGCGCGCCGTACCACATGGAGTACGCGGTCGAGACGAAGAACTCCTTCGCCCCGAGCCAAGCCTTGTTCAGCGCCGCGACGCCCTGCTGCCAGATGACCTTGAGCGACAGCCACAGGATCTCGGCTGCGAGTGCGATGTCGCCGGCGGCGAGGGCGTCGGAGATGCCGCCGACCACCTTCCCGACCCAGTCTCGCAGCTCGGTGAACTTCTCCGCGAGCCACGACAGCGCCTCGCCGCCCGTGCCGGTGACGACCAGTAGCGTGCCGCCCAACGCCACGATCGCGGCGATCGTCAGGCCAACTGGCGTCAGAATCGCGCCGATGGCGGCCCCGATCAGGCTGAACGCCGTGCCGATCCCGCCGATGACGGCGGCCACGATGCCGAGTGCCGCTCCGATGCCGGAGATGATGTACCCGAGCCCGACGATGGCGATCCCCGCAACGGCGACCGCTGCCGCAACCTTGAGCGCCCAGACCACAGTCTCTTTGTTCGCTTTCACCCACGCCGTGGCGCTGACGACGATTCGCGTGATCCGCTCCGTCAAGTCCTTGATCGTGGGTGCGAGCGCCCCGCCGATGGTGAACACACCCTGCTTGAGGACCTTCCAGAGCGTGCCCAGCGCGTCGTTGAGTTCCGCAGCATCGCGTGCTGTCTCAGTGCTCACGGTCAGTCCCAGCTTGCGGGCCTGTTCCTGCATCTCATTGATGCCCGCAGCGCCGTCGGCCATAAGCGGCAGGAGCTTGGTCCCGGCCTTGCCGAAGAGCTCCATCGCCATCGCGGCCCGTAGCGCCGGGTCTTGGATCTGGGAGATCCGGTCGGCCAGCAGCTTGAACTGCTCATCCGGTGAGAGCTTGGCCAGGTCCTGCACCGTCAGCCCGAGCCGTGCGAGGGCTTCGTTCGCACCCTTGGACCCTTGTGACGCCTCCGTGAGCGTCTTCTGCATAACGCGGAGGCCGTTCTCCAGCGTCTCCATGTC
>JAIEOW010000008.1 GCA_019750095.1 Phycisphaerales bacterium | reverse complement strand
CAGCACCATCCGGCCCTTTCCTGCATGGCGCGCGATGGCCGCGAGCTTGTCCTGCGGACTCATGCCGGTCTGGGCGGTTAATCCCAGTTCACGCGCGACAGGCGCAACCGCTTCGGCGCGATCGCCCGAGAGAATCATGGCGGGGATGCCTTCGGCGCGGACGCGGTTTGTGTTGAATGAGGATGTGGCGGAGTCGGCGGCGCGGCAGGCGGGGCTTGGCCTCGCGCGGGTTGGCGGAACGTTGCAGCGTGCCACGGCACGGATCGTGCGCGGGGCGGCGTCGCACACGGTGACAATCGGCGTGGACGCGACCGATGCGGAGTATGCGGCGATGGTGTCGGCGGTTGGCGTGTGGAAGCCGGGCGGGGCGGAGATTGATGTGGTGCGGGCGAGTGCGGGGCTGGTCAAGGACGCCGCGGAGGATGCGCGGAAGTTTGATGCGCTGCTGCGGCGTACTTCGGATGGAGAGTTCTATCTGTTCGTGCCGGAGACCGATGCGCAGCCGTCGGCGGTGGAGGATTGGACGCGGCCGGGGGCGATTGGGTATTCGTCGTGCTTTCCGATTCGGCTGGACACGGCGCGGGTGGAGCTGGGCGAGGTGGAGTTTGGTGATACGGGGATGTGCGAGCTGATCGCGGCGATCACGGCGGCGTGCGCGGTGATGGGACGATCGCCGTCGCGGGTGGCGGGCGGATCGGGCGCTCGTGCGGCGCTGGGTGGGCGGGTGACTCTGGCGAACTTCTCGGGCGTATTGGATGCGGCGATGGATCATCTTGCCGACACGTTGTCGACGATGCGGCACAGTGGGCAGAACGGCAAGCCGCGGGCGATGGCGGCGCGGCTGTTGATGGCGCAGATGGCGACGCGCGGGACGCATGCGCAAGGGGGCGAGCGGCTGGAGCTTGCGGAGCGGATGGTGGAGATGGTGGGGCATGAGCCGGAGGCGATGCTGCGGCTGGGGGCGATCCAGGTGGCGGCGGGGCAGGACGACGCGGCGATGGAGACTTTTGCGAAGGCGTGCCGCGAGATTCGCGGGTTGAATCAGCGGTGTGCGACGGACCCGATGGTGTATGTGATGAGCGAGAGCGATCTGGGGCAACCGGACGCGATGACGCTGGGCCGGATCGCGGCAGGGGTGACGCTGATGTATGCGACGGCGGCGGAGAACACGATGACGTATCTGCGGGATGACTTGATGGAGGATCTGGAGGCGACGAAGCGGTTTGCGCATGATGCGGATGGGATGACGCTGATGCGGAACCTGACGGAGCGGCTGTGCCGAGCGGCTCAGCCGGCGAAGGCGGCAGCGGGCGCAGCTGGCGGGACGGCACCGCGGACGCGGAAGCGTCGGAAGGCGGCCTGAACGGGTGAAGAAGAAGGGCGCGTGGGGGCTTGGCCTGTTGGGGCGTGAGCCACTACACTCGGTTGTCCGCAACGGCAACGGAGTGCCCCATGGCCAAGAAATCTGCGTCTGTACAGAAGACCCGAGAAACCAAGCCCCGTGCGAAGCTGTCCGAGCGTGACAAGCGGACGCTGGGGAAGCTTGTGGACCTTGCCGACGATGTGGCGAAGAAGGCGCTCGGCGGGAAGGAGCCGAAGCTGGATATTCCGACGCGCACCAAGAGCAACACGATCTGGAACAAGAAGCGTGGGATCTTGGAGATGGGCGACGCGGTGGCCGAGCGCGAGCTGTTCAACCTGAACCAGGCCAAGCAGTTCATGCAGACGATGCTGCACACGAGCACGATCAAGGATCTGATCGAGGCAGACAAGACGTCGAGTCTTCGTGGTGTGTTCTACAAGGCCAAGCACACGGTGGCGGGGACGAAGGAGAACACGTTTGACGAGCAGGGGGAGAGCGATCCGATCCTGGAGGATCTGGAGGTGACGCTCGGGTCGCTGCGCGAAGAGCTGCACGTGTTTGCCGAGAATCGCGGGGCGATGGTGGGGAACATCACGGTGGTGGACAAGGGGGACGAGATCGACTGTCGGCGGATGGGTTCGGGGGGGTATGCGATGCCGAGCATCGTGGAACCGGACATCATCCAGTTCAAGAAGTGCGAAGCGGACTTTGTGCTGCATGTGGAAAAGGGGACGGTGTGGAATCGGTTCAACGAGGATCGGTTCTGGGAGAAGAACAACTGCATCCTGACGCATGGCGCTGGACAGCCGCCGCGGGGGTGTCGGCGGTTGTTGCAGCGGTTGAGCCATGAGCTGAAGCTGCCGATCATCTGCCTGCTGGATTGCGACCCGTGGGGGCACTACATCTACAGCGTGATCAAGCAGGGGTCGATCTCGCTGGCGTTTGAGAGTTCGCGGCTGGCGATTCCCGGAGCGAAGTTTCTGGGGATTCGGGCGAAGGACTATGACGAGTGCGAGCTTTCGGACGCGGTGAAGATCGATCTGTCGGACAACGACGTGAAGCGTGCGAAGGAGATCGCTGCATATCCGTGGTTTGAGGGGCACAAGGTCTGGCAGCGTGAGATTGAACACATGCTGAAGAACGGCTTCAAAATGGAAGTTGAAGCGTTGATCACCAAGGACATCTCGTACGTGACCGAGGAGTATGTGCCGCAGCGGTTGAAGGATGAGGATTGGCTGGAGTGATCGCGGAGCGGGCTTGCGCTATCCTTGAGATCGATGTCGAAACCCCCGCAGATATCTCCGGCTGAGGCGGATCTGGCGTATGCCGCGGCGCAGTGCGTTGTGGAGGCGCACAGGCGCGTTGCGGACTTTTTGCGTGTGGGGCAGACGCTGGGGCAGATCGATACGTTCATCGCGAGGACGCTGGCGGACTTGAAGTGTGCTTCGTGCTTCAAGGGGTATCGGGGGATGGGCAAGCCGCCGTTTCCGAGTCACGCGTGTCTGAGCTTGAACGAGTGCGTGGTGCACGGGACGGCGGGGTATTACACGAAGCCGCTGGTTGAGGGCGATGTGCTGAAGGTGGATATCGGGGTGACCCACAAGGGGTGGATCGGTGACGCGGGCTGGACGTATGCGTTCAAGTCGCAGAAGCCCGAGGTCAAGCGGCTGATGGACTGCGGGAAGGAGTCGCTTCGGCGCGGCGTGCTGGAGCTTCGGCCCGGGAACATGTTCATCCACTGGGCGCAGGCGGTGCAGGGACATGTGGAACGGGAGTGTGGATTTCACCTGATTCGCGGCCTTGGCGGGCACGGGTATGGTCGGAAACTGCACGAGGCGCCGTTTGTTTCGAATGTGGTACCGGTGAGCACGAGTGAGTGGCCCGATGCGATGCTGCGGTGCTTTCCGGGGATTCTGGTTGCGGTGGAGCCGATGCTGGCGATCGGAACGGGAGAGACGAGCGAGTCGGCGAAGTCGTGGCCGGTGTTTTCGGCGGATCGATCGATGACGGTGCACTATGAGCACGATGTGCTGATCACGGAAAAGGGGCCGCGGGTGCTGACGGAGGGGATGGAGTCGTTGCCGGACGTGGTGGGGTGAGGGGTTTCGGGGATCGGGATTCGGACGAGCGTGGTTCTCTCTCGATCTGATTCTGGAATGGTGGGGTTATGCATGCGGTGAGTGCTCTGATTGCGGCGGTGTTGATGTTCGGGTCGGCGGGGCCGCCGCGGAGCGTTGATGGTTTTTTGCCGTCGGTGCATGGGTTTCGATTTGCGAACAGTTTTCATGGGTCGCCTTCGCCGATTCCGCTTGGGGGGCTGGATGTGCGGCTGGGTGCTCCGGAGCACTATGGGCTGTGCGGGGGGCTGAGCTTTGCGGCGGCGGATTTCTTTCTGGCGGGGCGAGCGGTGC
>JAIEOW010000124.1 GCA_019750095.1 Phycisphaerales bacterium | reverse complement strand
CATGCAAGACTGGGAACTCCGTAGCGCTCGCCTGCGGTGGCTTGACCTTCCTGTCCGATGAGCCGCGTCACGACCGACGCGAAGCTTGTCATCTCGTCGTCACCGGACCAGATCTTGTGGATCGTGCCGGATTTCTCGAGCCCTGCAGGTAGTACAACGCCGTTCTTCCGAAACACTGGCCGCCCTTCCACGGCTGGAATCCACGGCAGCACAAGAGCATGCGCCGTGGCGATCAACCATGACGCGGTGATTCCAACGACAAGCCAGCAACAAAGCCGAGGAGTGACCCGTCTGGCGAGCGCCGCAAGACCCGAAAGTCGTGGTGTGAGATTCACGTTGCTGCCATCTCTATGGCCAAACGATTGGGAGCACGCGCAGTGGCTCGGAATCCCTCGGACGCGTCGGCCAATACGGACGGTCGCTGTCTGGGAACGTCGCGGGGCAATCAGCGTTTGCGGGTTTCTGTGTATAGCTCTCCTCAGTCCAGCACTCTTGTTCGTAGCCCGATCGCCTCACCGAGATCGTGCCGTTTGTCGCCACGCACATCTCGACGACTTGCTGCGATCGGCAGACCCTTCGCACCCATATACACCGTTGGGTCAGTTCATAGAAGTTTTTGAACTCCCAGTCACCAGCCACCCACTCGCCCCACCCAAAACGAACTTTGAAGCATCCGTCATAGAACCAAGCCGGGCACCACCACGATGGTGCCGCCGGAATCACGGTACCGGGCGGAAACCCTGGCCAGTTCGACGGAACCGGGGTCGGAATCTCTGGGATCGGGTGGCTCGGCGACGGTGGCGTCGGCTGTGCCGCAGCAAAGTTAACGATCGCCGTCATCGTGTTCAGAAATGCGGAAGCCTTGCCTTCGCCGCTCTCGAACGTTCGTTCCACGGGGTTGTCAGCCACCGGATATCCCAACGCGTCCAGCATTTGAACGGTCTGGTCCCGATCAGGCAGCGTGTTCACCCAGACTCCGAGCGGGTCTGTCACATAAAAACCGTTCGCATAGCCGACTTCCGGCCGCGATCCCCCAGCCGGAATGCCCTCACCGACCAACTGCACGCCCCAGTATTTGTCGAAGGATTCGTCGATGTCAAGATTCATCTTCACTGCGTACACCGCGTCTTGCACGGTCGCGGCTTCCCACGTCTTCGCGCTCCACTCGCATCCATCTGATTCGTCGCGAACATACCACACAGCTTGGATCGCCAGCGATGTCGGATCCGGGTCATTTCGCAAGGCCAAGACGCTATGGACCGTGTCAGGCAGTCCGGCTTCCACTCGTACGACCGGAACGAAGCGCCACGACTCAACTTCAACTTCAGCATCGAAGGCCGCAGAGAATCGGCGACAGCGCTCGCACCGGTCAAGGCGCATATGGCGAACGCGGCGAATGTCGGGATCATTCGCCGCAGTCGGGCTACATGCGGGCTCGATTGGCTCGCGGGGTGGGGGTGGTTGTGCATATGAGGTCACCTTTGCGATTGGAGCGGCGAACGTTTCGTAGACGCTTCGGAGAGTATGACGAATGCGGGCGTCTCTGTCAATGGATTCGGGAGTATATAACATCTTGCCAACAATGAGAGTTACCCTTGAACTTGCGAACTAACCCGCGACGCGAGCGCGCCCCCCGGGATACGGGCTCTGGAGCGTCGCCAGACATCCTTCGACCGTCGCCCGGTGCTGCGCGGTGCTCGGTGCGTGGAGATGCCTCGCCCTTCGGGGGACCGGTTATCCCGTTCGCCCGCGCCGGTTGAACCATCCCACCACATGCTCTATCCTCCCGACCTCACCGACCGCGCGCCGCGGCCCGTCTGCCGTGGCGTTGGTTGGTGAGCGTGTGGGATCGGTCGTCGGGGGGTTGGGGCACTCGGGAGCGCACTGGTGGATCTGCTCGTCAGTCCGATCCTTTTGTACGGAGCGTGTGCGCTTGGCGGGCTCGGGGTCGCACTGGCCCTTCCTCGCAAGCGTGTGAGCCCGTTCGTCCTCGGCGCCTTGGTGGGCGCGATCGCCTTGGGTGCGCTCTTCATCGGTCTCGGGCTCAAGTACCCGAACGAAATCCCAAATATTCACTTTTACGTCTTTTCGTTTATCGCCCTCGGCGCCGCGATGCGCGTGATCACGCACGCCCGACCGGTCTACGCCGCGCTGTACTTTGTGCTCACGATCCTCGCTTCGTGCGGGCTCTATCTGATCCTCTCGGCGGAGTTCCTGGCATTCGCCTTGGTGATCGTCTATGCCGGCGCAATCCTGATTACGTACCTCTTCGTGATCATGCTCGCCACCGAAGGCCCCACCGGCGATGCGGTCGGCGCGCTGAATGAGTACGACCGCGTCTCGCGTGAGCCGATCATCGCGACCCTGGCGGGCTTTGTGTTGCTGGGTGGCTTGACCACCGCGCTGGCGGTCGGCTCCGCGGGGTTGACGCCCAACGCAGCGAAGATGACCGGCGAGAAGCCGCTGGCGGTCATGCCCAAGAAGGTTGAGAAGGTCCTTCGCGAGGCCAAACTGCCCGACGGCAAGCCGGTGCTGCTCGCGGGCGAGAAGCTCGCGATGTCCTCGGACAAAGTTCGCGACACGCTCGCCGCGGCGAACGTGATCAAGGCCGACCAGTGGCCCTCAATCATGCCCCGCAACCACCTGGGCGAGCCCGCGTACGCGATCAGCTCGACCACCGGCACCAGCGAAGCCGGCGCCGGCTGGCTTGTGTTGACCAACGACAAGGGCGAGCTTCGCATCCTGACGCGGGCTCAATGGCCCGAGGATCTCTACCTGACGAACACCGAGGGTGTCGCGTTCGATCTGATCGATGGGCATCCCGGCGCGATCGAGATCGCTGGCGTGATCCTGCTGATGGCGATGATCGGCGCGACCGTCCTGGGCCGCAAGAAGGTTGACATGGACGACGCGGCTCGCGCCGAGGTGGCCGCGAAGCTCCGCGAGTTCAGCGACCTTGGCCCGCACCTTGGCGAGCAGGCACCGTTCGTCGCGCCCAATGAGGCCAGCGGCGAGACGGATTCCAACACCGTTGGAGTTGGGGGTATGGGGGGGACCAGCCGATGAACCACATGCTCATGCCCGTGCTGGCCCAGGGCCCAGCGCCGGAGTTGATGTCCGGCGTGACGCTCTACCACTATCTGGCGGTGTCCGGGGCGATGTTCGTCATCGGCCTGATCGGCTTCATGACGCGCCGCAACCTGATCATCATGTTCCTCTGTACGGAGCTGATGTTCCAAGCGGCGGGGATCGCCCTCATCGCCTTCGGCCGCTTCCACCTGAACCACTCCGGCGAGACCTTCGTGATCTTCGTGCTCACCGTCGCCGCCGCGGAAGCGGCCCTGGCGCTGGGCCTGGTCATCCTGCTCTTCCGCCGCAAAGAAACGCTCGACGGCACCCGCTGGACTGAACTCCGGGGATGACGAAGTCGCGAGTGGGAAGACGTGAGACTTGAGACGTGAAATGTCAGAGAGACCGCCGCGATTCACCAAGTGCCTTTGATCCGATTGCCGCCCCCAGTGCCCGATGCCCAATGCCCAGTGCCTTCCCCGTCCTGAAAGGTTTCCGTGATTGACACCCTGTCGCAGCTCGAGTGGTTGAACGGCCTGTGCGCCGGCGTGCTCAGCGCTGGTGCTCCGGCCGCTGCGGGCGCAGCGCCCGCGACGCAGCTCGGCGCGACCCAGCCTTTCAGCCAGTTGGCACTGCTCATCCCGCTGCTGCCC
>JAIEOW010000107.1 GCA_019750095.1 Phycisphaerales bacterium | reverse complement strand
GGCGGCAAGCTCACCTCGCAGAAGGTCAAGATCGCGCCGCGGCCGTACATGGCCCCGGCGCTGGAGAAGGAGCGGCCAAACCTGCCGCTCTTGTGGCGGAACTCGATCAAGAAAGGGTGACTGAACGTGGCCGATACGCGGGGCATCCGAGCCGGGCGAGCCTTCATTGAGCTGGGCGTCAGCGACAAGATGTCCGCCGGGCTCAAGGCAGCCCAGAAGAAGCTCGAAGCCTTCGGCGCGGGGCTGCGGTCCATCGGCACCAAGATGGCAGGCATCGGTGTCGCGGCGATCACCGCGCTGCTCGGCACCGCGAAGGTGTTCAGCGACTCAGGCGATGCGCTCGACAAGATGAGCGCCCGCACGGGCGTGAGCGTTGAGGCCCTGTCGGAGCTCGGTTACGCCGCCGACCTCTCGGGCACGGACATGGAGACGCTGGAGAACGGCCTCCGCGTTATGCAGAAGACGCTCACGGAGGCGTCACAAGGGTCCAAGGGTGCAAACGAGGCACTCGCGCGGCTGGGGCTGACGGTGCAGGACCTCGCCAAGCTCTCGCCCGACGAGCAGTTCAAGCTGCTGGCCGACGGGATCTCCCGCATCCAGGACCCCGCCGCCCGGGCCGCGATGGCGATGGAGCTCTTCGGCAAGGCGGGAACCAAGCTCCTGCCGCTCATGGCCGACGGAGCCGCGGGCATCAACGAGATGCAGGAGCAGGCCCGCAAGCTCGGGCTCACGGTGAGCACCGAGACCGCCCGCGATGCCGCGGAACTCAATGACGCGCTGGGCACGCTCTGGACGGTCCTCAAGCAGGGTGTGTTCACGATTGGCGGGGCGCTCGCACCGACGATCAAGGATCTGACCGAGCGGATCACACGCATCGTCGTGAGCGCCACGGCGTGGGTGAAGGCGAACAAGGAGACGGTGGTCTGGGCGCTCAAGGTCGCGGCGGCGGTCGCCGTCGCGGGGATTGCCATCGTCGGCCTGGGCTACATCATCTCCGGGATTGGCGCGGCGCTCGGCATCGTGGCCGCCGTCATCGGCGGTATTGGCGCGGCATTCAGCGTGATCGGGGCCGCGATCGGCGCTGTGCTCACACCGGTGGGCCTGACCATCGCCGCGATCGTGGCGCTTGGCGGCACGCTGCTGGTGGTCACTGGCGCGGGCGGAGAGGCCCTGTCGTGGCTGGCTGAGAAGTTCACCGAGCTGCGTGACTGGGTCGGCAAGGTGGTCGGCGGCATCTCCGACGCCCTCGCCGCTGGCGACATCGCATTGGCCGCCGAGATTCTGTGGCTGTCGCTGAAGGTCATCTGGCAGCAAGGCGTCGCGGTGCTCAACAAGGCGTGGCTGGGCGCGAAGGAGTTCTTCGTCTCCACGGCCTACTCGATGTGGTACGGGGCGCTTGCCGCCGCGGAGATCGTCTTCCACGCTCTCGAGGTCGCGTGGATCGAGACCACCGCCTTCCTCTCCAAGACCTGGACCAACTTCGCCACCGGCTTCCAGATGATCTGGGAGGAAGCTTCGTCGTGGGTCGCCAAGCGAATGCTGGAGATTCAGGGGCTGTTCGATGACGGGCTCGATGTCGAAGCCGCGAAGAAGGCGGTCGATCAGCAGCTCGAATCCCGGCTCGTCGAACTGGAGAACGCCGCCCAGCAGTCGGTAACTGCACGCGACAAGGAACGGGAGGCCCAGCGCCGCGACGCCGCCGCGATGCACGAGGCGACACTCGCGGGCATCGGGCAGGACTTTGAGAATGCGCAGGAAGCCCTGCGCAAGGACACGGCCGCGGGGCTCGCAGAGTCCCAGGCCGCACTCGACGCCGCGAAGCAGAAGCTCGACGCCGCGATCGAAGAGGCCCGCAAGAAGCGCGAGGCCTCCGACGCCGAGAACGGACCCGGTCGCCCCCAGCGGGATCTGTTGGCGGACTTCGAGGACCGGCTGTCGGGCCTCGGCGCTGCCATCGGCAAGGGCATCAGCGTCACGGGCACGTTCAGTTCCGCGGCCGTCTCGGGCCTCGGCACCGGTGGCGATGCCGCCGAGCGCACGGCCACCGCCACGGAGGCGACGGCCAAGAACACCAAGCGCCTGCTGGATGCCAGCGTGGACAACGGAATGCGGTTCGCCTGATCCCCACCCCAAGAAAGGAGGTCTTCGCTCGTGCCGGTTGAGGTCTTTGAGAAGTTCGAGAGCCGCCGCTCCACCAAGGCGAATCAGGTCTCGCAGTCGTCTGCTGAGCTCGGCTACATCGTGCGCGGCACCGCGGATGATCTCGTGGCCCGCAACGCGGCGCAGACCGGCTCCCCCGCGACCTACGACGGGCTGGCCCGCCAGAACGTGCAGATCGAACCGCTCGGGCCGCAACTGTGGGACGTCACCGTCCGTTACGGGTCCAGCGACAGCGGCGGAAATCCCACGCCCAGCGAGGCGTCGTTCAACTTTGAGACCGGCGGTGGCACCCAGCACATCACCCAGAGCAAAGACACGGTGCAGTCGCGGGCGGCATCCGGATCGACCGCGCCGGACTTCGGCGGCGCGATCGGCGTGACCGCCGACGGCGTTGACGGCGTGGACATCACCGTGCCCGTGTACCAGTTCTCCGAGACGCACTACTTCAGCGATGCGCAAGTGACCGGGGCGTACAAGGGCGCGATCTTCAGTTGCACGGGCAAGACGAATGCTGGCGGGTTCAAGGGCTTTGCTCCCGGCGAGGTGCTGTTCCTCGGTGCAAGCGGCTCGAAGCGCGGGGACGGACCCGACGACGACTGGGAGATCACCTTCCGGTTCGCCGCCAGCCCCAATGAAACTGGGCTCTCGGTGGGCTCCATCACGGGCATCAACAAGAAGGGGTGGGAGTACCTCTGGGTCCGCTACGCCGACGCGGAGGACACCGGGTCCGGCGCGATCATCAAGAAACCCATCGCCGCCTATGTCGAGCGTGTGTACGACGACGCCAACTTTGGAGCACTGGGGATCTGAGTCCCTTCAACCATGCCTGACGACCTTCGCAAAGTCCGATCCGGTGATCCACTCCGCCTCCCCGCGGGCGCGTACAACGCGTTCGTCGATGCGGCGGTTGACCTGCGCCGGCGTCAGGGACGCGGCGAGGCCGTCGCCGGCCCGCTCGTCGAATCGGCACAGCGCGGCATCGTGCTGGTGCGCAACGACTCCAGCGACGAGATCGAGCCGTACCACGCACTGGCGATCACCGGCGTGCTCGTCGAGCCCGGCGAGGACGACCAGGAACGGACATTCCAGAGCCGCACGCCGCTGACGGGCGACATTGCCACGGAGGAAACCGCCGGTCCAGCGTTCGTTGTCGCACTCCAGCCCATCAAGCCCAACAAGCTCGGGCGCTGCGTGCTCACGGGCGTGACGGTGGCTCGGGTGTTCATCACCAACGAGTCCGACACGACCTGCGAGCTCGCGGCCGACGAGACGGTCTTGGCCAGCACGCCCATGGGCGGCATCCCGATCCTCTGGAAAGAAGA
>JAIEOW010000154.1 GCA_019750095.1 Phycisphaerales bacterium | reverse complement strand
ATACTAGTCTGCTTGCGGGGCGGGGCGCGGGGGGGGGGGGGGGGGCCACAGCACCCGGCAGACCGAGTGCGTCATGATCCCCGCCGACGACCGCCGCACGGCGTGCATCAGCTCCCAGATCGGCTGCCCCGTCGGGTGCAAGTTCTGTGCCTCCGGCATCGGCGGGCTTGATGGCAATCTCTCCGCGGGCCGCATCATCGAACAGGTCTGGCGACTGGGCCGCCTGCCCGAGGTCGATCGCATCAGCAACGTCGTCTTCATGGGCATGGGCGAGCCGCTCAGCAACTTTCAAGCCGTCATGGCCGCGGTGCGCCGCCTCGCCACGCTCCCGCCCGCGGGCCTGGGCATCAGCGCGCGGAAGATCACGATCTCGACCGTCGGCCTGCCGCACGCGATCGAGAAGCTCGCCCGCGAACTGGAACTCCCCGTCACGCTCGCGCTCTCCTTGCACGCCCCCAACGACGAGCTGCGCAGCACGCTGATCCCCTGGGCCGAGTACACCAACATCCCGGAGCTGCTCGAAGCCTGCCAGGCGTGGTTCGCCAAGACCGGCCGCGAGATCACGCTGGAGTACATCCTCTTAGGCGGCGTGAACGACCGCCCCGAGCACGCGCGAGAGCTGGCCGAACTCGCCAAGACCATCCGCGCGAATGTGAACCTGATCCGCTACAACGAGGTGAAGGGCATGCCGTTCGATCGCCCGGACGACGACGCCGTGCGGGTGTTTCAGGACATTCTCAGGGCCAAGCACGTGAACACGCACATCCGCGCCAGCCGCGGGCGAGATATCGCCGCCGCGTGCGGCCAGTTGCGGCATGAGCGAAACGGGTAGCAGTCTGGGTACCCCCACTCTCCGAGTGGGTGCCTTGAAGTGCGGACCAAGACACTTGAAACACGGAGGAGCACAGAGGCACACGGAGGGGAGGCGGGAGGCGGGAATCGGGAATCGGGAATCGGGTGGCACGCTCGTCTTCCGCGGCCCCTCACCACCCGGGAAGTGCATTGATGCCTCGCTGACGATCTTCATTGCTCGCGCTGCGGCTCTCGGAAGAGTGCCTCGATCGGGTCGTGACGGGGCGGGAGCAGTTCGAGACGCGTTGTACCGGTCTGGTTGAGGGGCACGGGCCGCACCATGATGGCTTCGCGCGTAGCCAGCGAACCCAGAAGGATGCCCACGATCTTGAGGTCGCGGGCGTCATGATCCCAGACGACACACGCCCCACCCGAGAGTCCTTGCATCGAGAAGGTCGGATCAACTTTGAGAGCGACGAACGCGCCGCTGGGATGATCCAGAGATCGCGACACACGGGCGCTCACGATGAGCGATTCTGGCGGCGGAAGCTGGCTGGCGGCGCGGATCTTCTCGTTTCCGGCCTCCCAAGTTGCGACCACGTAGACGGGCTGGTCGAGGTGGAGCGGGAGCGTGGGTGCCCAAGCGGGGAGAACATCGGGCGACTCGCCGGCAATCAATGTGGTCGGGGTGGAGACCACGCACCAGCCGTCCTCCCAGTCGCCATCGACCGTTGCCACGTCGCGGTGCAGGACCGTCGGGGAACCGTAGTTGACTGAAAGCATCGCTGCCCCCTCGGGCAACACGTGCGACGCCGTGATATAGCAATCGTGCTGAGCATATTCCGATCCGCACGGCCATCGGATTGCCGTGCCGCCGGAGACGCGATCCACCCTCCCATCCTCCCCCCCCCTCCTCTCCCGGCGTGCACCCGCGAAGACCACCGGAATCCGAGCAAGATCATCCACCAAGCTCGATGGAATCGGCGCAACGCTCCAAAGCCCATGATGCCTTGACGTGCAACCACCACCGCACTGGAGAAGCAGGAGCAAACAGACAACCAGTGCACGCGAACTAGATGCCGCTACAAGTCGACACCAGCGGTCTGAAAGTGCGTTCCGTATCATGGAAGCGGCAGCAGCTCGGGAAGAGTGAAGATCACATCTTCACCGAGGATAACCTCGCGGTCTTCGTTGACGGTGACATAAAAGATGCCATTCAGGTATTCCGCCACGGTGAATGGCAAGGACACGGACGTGAAGCCCTGATCGGCAAGGAACGCCGCCACTTCAACGGCATCGCCGGTGACTCGCACGGTCCAGAAGCTCGGGTCCTCAGAGTCTTTGCCCGGAACACAGTAGATCTCATGTCGGAGATCATAGTCCGGAATGAGCCGAAGATTCATGTCTGACCGAAGCGGGAATCGAACGTCCAGCGTGCCCGACATGGCGACGAGATCAAAGTCACCACCCGCAACAATTCCCGTGACGTTGTTGTACGGCCCAGAACCAGAGAGGCCGGTGTTGCTCAAGTGATCCTCAGCCGAAACCTCGAAGTTCGGCGGGAGCGCGTTGGTCGTCGTGTACTGGTCCACGTAGGCGACGATGTCAGTCGCGGTGGCGTCGTCGAGGAGACCAAGTTCGTTTAGCCGACTTTTCTTGACCAGCATCCACTTCCCAGTTTCGGTGTCGTACATCCAAACGTACCCGTCATACGGCGAAGGATAAAACTCATAGTTTCCAGGCCCAGGAATCTTTGGAACGGTCTTTATCGGGGTTTGTGTGTCTCGATTAGGAAACTGCGCCCCGTCCGGAGGAAGGAAGATGTTCGGATTTGGCGAGGTACCTGGTTGGTTTGTCGGGCATCCGCAAAGCACAAGTGATGCACCGAGCAAAATAATAGAAAGGCCATGACGAATGACGGATGAGTTCTTCATGCCAGTAATGTACCAGCAGTCCGCAATGATGCACGCTCGATAATGTTCTGATTCGATGAATGTTGACAACCCTTGAACCTACGGCCCTCAATCCGGGTGTTACCCAGACACGACTTGCCCGCGCTCACTCCAACTCCGCCCGTGCTTACACCATTCCCGCTCGCGCTCGTTCCATTCGCGAACGGCAATGCTCCATTCCCGGCCGGGCTGGCTCTGAAGGCGAGCGGGAAAACTGTTTTCGCAGTCGCGCCAATTTCATTCCCGAGCGAGGATGCTCCATCCCCGGCCGCGTTTGCTCCACCCTGCGCGTGATTCGGACCTTCTGTGGGCGGGTATTCGCGCAGGTTCGGCGCGGTTACGGCGGCTGCGTGCGAACGTGCACCGATCGCTTTGCGAATCGAAGCCGAACAATCGCGGAGTATCGTTACAAACATCACAGTCTCCCTGAAGTCACCTCAGTCTGCCACCGATGCCTCTGGCAGTCAAGCGTTCTCCCGCATGGTGCGGCCGGATGGCTTGAACCCGCCCCCCCCCCCGGCCACGGCACGAACGCCGTTGCCCTTGGAGACTCAGGCATGGCCACGCTTCCGGATAAAGATATCGACGTCATCCAGTTCCTCGAAACCCGCCTCACCCGCTGGCAGGAGTCGGCCGCTGAGATTGGCTTGACGGCGGCGCAGGTCACGGCACTGCGCAC
>JAIEOW010000083.1 GCA_019750095.1 Phycisphaerales bacterium | reverse complement strand
GCCAGCACGGGCGGAAGCACACCGGCGGCCACTTGGACCCTGCCGGGCGGCGCGAGCGCGGGGCCGGTGCATGGCATCGCGATTGATCGTGATGGCGCGACGATCTATCTCGCCAACGACGCGGGACTGCACCGGGCGACGATTCCCCCCACCATCACGGGCACGCCAACCTTCACGACCATCAGCACGATCAGCGATGCGCGGGCACTGGCGTGGGGAGATCACTTCGGCGCAGGGTCGCAGCGTGGGCTGTATGTGCTGCGAGGCACGGGCGGAAGTGGAAATGGCTCGATCGGTTGGATCCCGGCTTCACTC
This sequence comes from Phycisphaerales bacterium, assembly GCA_019750095.1. GTDB lineage: Bacteria > Planctomycetota > Phycisphaerae > Phycisphaerales > UBA1924 > UBA4658. The sequence continues at coordinate 3,102 of JAIEOW010000083.1, read as the reverse complement.
GCCGCGACGAACACGGGTCTGACCCCTTCTGCATACACGAGCGCGAGCACATTCTGGCACGCGATGACCTTCACGGCGGATGGCCGCCTGCTGATCGGCGCGGATGAAGATGGCGTGATGCTTCGAGACACCGCCGACACGCGACTGGGTTTCGACGCGTGGATGCGCGACGAACTGCTGCAGAATGTCGTGTTTGCACGAGGCCTGATCTCGCCCGATGGCGAGCCCGCGGGCTGGGTGATCGATGCCGACACCGTGCCGTCACTCCCCCGCTTTCACCCGGCAACGCCCGACGGTGCGGCGTGGGTGATCCTGACGCTGCTGCCCCACCACGCGATCAACGCCGATGCGAACGCTCAGGCGGATGTCCGCAACGTGCTGGTGCGATACGCCGGGCTCGCGTCCGATGGCATCCGCCCCGTGCGATCGGTCGACGGCATCTACAAGCACTGGCTTGACCCGCTGACGGGCAACACCAAAGGGGGCGGGTGGCCCGATGAATATGCGACGCTGAGCACGATGAAGATCGTCGTCGCGGCGGCGCGAGCGATGGACTATTTCAAGGATGATCCCGTCATCGCCCGGGCGGCGTCGCGGATCATCTTCCGCACGCGCAACTGGGATGTCTACTTTCAGTCCGGCACGCAGGCGCTTGCGTTCAAGGGGCTGATCAGCGGCGTGAGCGGACCGGACACCACCTCGTGGGCGCGGCCGTTTCATGAGGGGATCCTCTTCGCCGAGCAGGCCGGGGTGTATGGCGGCAGCTTCGCGCAGAACGTGAGCACCGCGTGGTTCAATCGCGGCACATGGCCGACGGCGTCGTTTCTTGTGGGCAGGCCGATCACTTCGGCGAACTTCGGGCAGTTTGATCCGGCATTCTTGAGCATCTATCCCGCGCTCCTGAGCGCGCCTTTTCGCGCGAGCGTCTCGCCACAGGGGTGGCGCACGCAGATCGAGAACATCCGCTGGTCCAACGCGGCATGGACGGATGACAACGCCACGCTGTATTCAACCGTGTTCTCCGCGGGAACTTCGCCCTCGGGATACAACGCCGACACGCTGGTGAACCGGCCCGGCAATGTCAGCACGTTCACGGCCTTGATGGCCTTTGCGTGCTTCGGCGACACACCGGAAGCCGTGGGCGCATACGCGGCGTATCGCAAGGGCGCACGACAGACGTTCCGAACCGGGGCGAGCATCCTGTACCGCCGCTCGACCGACGCGGGAAGCACGTTCGTACCCAACAGCGCGGGGCTTCCAGATGTGTCGATGGGCGTGCTTGGACTTGCCGAGGTGATCCAGCCCGGGTTCATCGATACTGTGCTGGCGAGGCCATATCCAACGCGGGAACTGTGCCCCGTCGACGTGAACGGCGATGGGCGGATCGACGCCGATGATTTGTACGCCCTGCTGGCCTCGCCGCAGGATCTCAATGGCGATGGCATTTCCAACACGGCCGACTCGGCATGCCTCGTGCACTGGCTGCGGCGTGCGGAGTCGAGCGAGATCGGCACGCGATAACGATGCGTCTGTGCTCTCGCCGCGAGCGTGGCGAATCAACGTGCTGAATCGACGCCGCGCGCCGCGGGCGGCCGGGCAATGGGCACGGCCCGCAGCAGCGCCCGCGTGTATTCGTGACGCGGCGCATCGATGATCGCCCGCTTCGGACCGGTCTCCACGATCTTTCCCTTGTGCATCACGGCGATCCGGTCGCACATGTGCTGGATCACTGCCATGTTGTGGCTGATGAACAGCAGACTCAGCCCGAGATCCCGCTGCAGATCCTTGAGCAGATTCAGAATCTGCGCCTGGATCGAGACATCGAGCGCGCTGGTCGGCTCGTCGCAGACGATGAAGTGCGGATCAAGGGCCAGGGCGCGGGCGATGCAGATGCGTTGACGCTGGCCGCCGGAGAACTCATGGGGATACCGATCGGCGGCGGTCCTGGGCATGCCGCAACGCACCAGCAGCGACTCCACGCGTGCGCGAAGCTCATCCGCGGACGCGACAAGCCCATGCACGCGGAGCGGCTCGCCGATGATGCTCAGGATCCGCATCCGCGGATTCAGCGACCCCGCGGGATCCTGAAACACGATCTGCATCCGCCGCCGAAGCTGCTTGAGCGCACCAGCGCGTGCCGCGAGAACATCCTGACCATCGAACACCACGCGGCCCGAGGTCGCGGGAAGAAGCCGGAGAATCGCGCGACCGATGGTGGTCTTGCCACACCCGGACTCGCCGACAAGCCCGAGCGTCTCGCCGCGAGCAAGCTCGAGCGTCACCCCATCGACCGCCCGAACCCACCCGGTGGTGCGCTGCAAGAAGCCGGACTTCATGGGAAAGTGCGCGTGCAACCCGTCGACACGGAGCAGCGGAGCAGACGACCCCGGCAGGCAGAGCGCCGGCACCGACTCATCGCTCAGCGCGATCTGCGTCGCGAGACCTTCCGATGCAGAGTTCGCGGTGGTGGCGGCAGGCATGGCCGAAAGGGTAGAGGCCGTCGCGCACGGCGTAGATCGCCATGGGTGAAGCTGGCCGCGGCGATGCTGGTGTGGCTGACGTCCGTAGAAATCCGGCCCTCACGCGGCGGCACGCGGGATCGAGGCGATGGAGCGCAAGGATCGCAGGTCCGAGTGGACCAACGATGCTCCAAAGCATGACCACTTTGGTCGAAAGTGTGACCACTTTGGAGCAAAGTGTGACCACTTTGGAACAAAGCATGACAGCTTTGGAGCAAAGCGTGACCACTTTGGAGCAAAGCGTGGCATCTTTGGAACAAAGTGTGACCACTTCGGAGTGCCGCGTGGCCGATATGGAGCACGGCTTGGTCGGCTTGAAGCGGCGATTGGCCGGTTGAGGCCGACGGATAATCATATAAGGACCCAGCGTGTGCACGACACACGCGGGTCCTCCGTCGTGGAGCCGATGCATCTACTCGCAAGGCCGCACAACCTCGCTCAAAGCAGCGAGGTTGTGGCACTATTCATCACGATTGGCTCATACTGCGCGAGGTCGGGCCACCTGCCTCTCCGACCCTCCGAACTCTCCGCGTTCGCGATCATCTGACCCTTCGAGCGCGCATGTCCGACCGAGTTCGTAGAA
>JAIEOW010000172.1 GCA_019750095.1 Phycisphaerales bacterium | reverse complement strand
ACGACCACGCGCCTGGTCTGCGACGCCTTCACCGACGAACACGCCCAGCCCAAGCCCCTCAGCTGAGCGCAACGCCCAAGAACCCCAACAACATCTCAGCTTCCCAAGCTGAATGTCGGGAGTTCGATCCTCCTCGCCCGCTTTGTCTGCCGCCGATGTCACACGATGACACCGGCGGCTTTTCGTTGACAAACCCCGCAGAATCCGGGAGATCTGGCGAGGCGGGCGGGGGCGGACGGTTCATGGCCGACGGCCGGATGATGACAGGGAATGACCCGGGCGGACGCTCGCGTGTGCAAGCGCGTGTGCAAGTGGTTGTGCAATGTGTGGCGGGATGAGGCTGCCGATCGGAGGGCGGCTGTGAGGCCACCGTCGCCGTCGTGATCTCAGACCACGACCCCTTTTCGCCGCGCGTGTTGACCCAGCGGGCCATGGAGACGGCGGTTTTGCCGCCTTCGCCCGCCTTGAACTCGGCGCGGAAACTTGGGCGGGTCGTCATGGTCAGAAAAGTGAGCGCGGCGGGGTCGGTCGGCGCGGGCGTGTCCGCATCCACCAGTTTCACCCACACCTCGGCCCCGAGCACGCCCTCGCTTCAGGCGGGGCGACGCCGTCGACGCTGCGATGGCGCTCGATCGACCACTGTTCCCCCGCCAGCGCCAGCGAACGGCACGGGACTGCGAGCGATAGCCTCGTCGATAAGGCCCACGACCGCCGGATGCGCGAGTGTCGACGCGCCCTCCACGTGAATCCAGCGTGCCTGGCCGCCGGACCCCTGCAACAACCTCTCAGGATCCGGCAACCCCTTGCCGCGATTGAAATAGAGCCGAACGCCGTCCTTGCTTCCGCGGATCGCAAGAACGCCCTCGTACCCTCGTTCGCTGGGCGAAAGGCTGATGACGAAGCAGTCGTGATACTCATACACCACTTCATGAGCGGTAGGCAGACGCTTTTGCAGCAACCGCCGCATGGCGCTGACGAGTTGCAGATGCGCGGGCGCAAACGTGGCGATACCCGCACGGACCTGCGCCTCCGCCGACCGTCGTTCCGCTGTGGTCTGGGTGCTGGCGGGAACTTGGGCTTTGACCTTGGCCGAAGAGGATTTTGCGGTGGCCTTCTTCGTCGTCATCATGGCTCCTTGGTGTTGGCTTTCCGCTGCTCATGCTCTGGAACGCCGTGCGTCTTACGCGCGCTGTGCGAGCAGCTCGTCGAGTTGCCTGTAGCAGGCTTCCATTCCTTCCGAAGCGCCGGACGCTACCGCGCCGTCGCGGGCCTCCTTCGAGGCGTACACCTGCGTGATGCGCATCGAGGTGACGCCGTTCTTCTCCGCGAACACGTGCGTCTCCACCAGCGAGCCGATGGGCTGCCCGTTGCCCAGCAGCATCATCTCGGTATGCACCATCCGCTCGTGCAAGACCACCTCAGTGAAGACGCCAAGCAGCGACATGGCCGGATCGGCCTCCTCGTTCTTTGACACCACCCTCAATGACCCGGCCACGCGAGCCTCGCACTCGCAGATGGTCAATGTCCAGCCCGGGGGCTGGAGCATCCAATGGCGCATCCTGTCCGGGGTGGTCATGGCTTCCCAGACCAACCGGCGCGGGGCGTTGAACGCGCGGGAGAGGACGATGGTGGTGTCGGTGGGAGTCGAGACGTGCAGGCCTTTGGGCGGTACGGGGTTCATGGTGCGGTCCTTGTGACTTATGAACGGAGGCGTGGAACGGCAGGTGACACACTCAGCGGGAGGGGCGGCGAGAACGCGACTGCTCCTCAGACTTCATCTCTTCGAGGAGTTCGTCCAGTGCTTTAAAGCGCGCTTCCCAGTTCTTGCGGAACTGCTCGGTCCAGTCCGCCGCGTCCTTTAGCGGGTCGGCATGCAAGCGGCAGAGGTACTCCCGCCCAGCCCGCCGGCGCCGCACAAGCTTGGCCCGTTCGAGCACGCGCACGTGCTTGGTGGCGGCGGGGAAGGTCATCTTCAGGGGCGAGGCGAGTTCGCTCAGATTGAGCTGCCCGCCCGAGAGTTGCCGGATGATCGAACGCCGGGCCGGGTGGGCCAGGGCGTGGAAGACAAGGTCAAGCCTCGGGGAACGATCAAGTACCATATGGTTTATTATACCATATGGTTTCATGATGTCAAGCCCACTACCTACGCCGCCACCGTCGCGCTGGCCGTGTCGCTCCACGGCCCCGTCGCCCCGCTCGTGCTCACCCAGCGCGAGAGGTAGTGGGCCTGCATGCCGCCCTTGTCCGAATCAAAGCTCAGCGTCGTCTCGCCGCGCGTGACGCTGCCGATGTAGCGGTAGTCGCTCGGGTTCGCGGGTGCCGGCTGGCCCGGCGGCGTGAGCGCGACGTAGACCTCGGCGCGCTGCACGCCCTTGGGCCGGGCGCGGCGGGTCGGCGTGGACTCATCCACCAGCCGCAGTTGGTGCGTGAGCCGCTGGCGCCCATCGACCAGCGCGAGCGGGCGCGACGACGGCGCGGGCGCTGGCGTCGGCGATGTGTCCCGCACCGTGATCCCCATCTCGGCGCGGTCGGCGTTGGTCGTCTTGGGGTACCCCTGCACGAAGTTGGTCACGGGCCGGACTTCCTTCTCCAGCGCCGCGCGGGCCGCGTCCTTGGCCTGCCGCGCGCCTTCGGCCCGCTGTTGGGCCGCGACGTGGGCCGGATATGCCGCCGCCCACGCGCTGAGGGCTTCCTTGAGCGCCTTCAACTCGTTGGGGTCGAACCCCTGCACGCTGTACCACTTCTCCACGGCGTCGTAGTAGTGATTCGCCCACGCCGCGAAATCGCCATCGGGCCGGGGCATGTAGTGTTCGCCTGAGCGGGCCATGTGAGAGTCTCCAAATACAAGACAAAGACAGGTTCGCCACAGAGAACACAGAGATCACAGAGAAGAAAGATGATCGGCGGTGTTCCGATCCGATCCGAACCCGATTCCCTGCCTTCCTCTGTGTGCTCTGTGACCTCTGTGGTGAGTATCTTCGGCTCCGTCCGCCGCACGCGCGACGCGACATGCGGGGGGGCAGACGCGATCATCGGCCCGTCAGCCGCGACACTTCAGTCGGCGGACCCGACAACTCGAATATCGCGTGCGACAAGCGAATCGGTAGACGCGACAGGCCAGCCGTCGCGTGCGACGGGCGGGTTGGCGGACGCGACAATTCGATCGGCGGACGCGACGAGCGATCTGTCAGGCGGTGGTGTAGCGAGGGCAGCCCTCTGCCGGGGCGTCCCAGCGCGTGAGCGTGCCGATCCGCTCACCCTGGGCGTTGCGCTTGGGGGGGCGGGGTATCGCCAGCCGCCCTCGACACGCTCGCCTCCGATGGCGAGCCAGCCGTGGACGGCCGTGCCCGGCGGGATGTTGTTGGCATCGGGGGCCACGCTCATCGACGCGCT
>JAIEOW010000191.1 GCA_019750095.1 Phycisphaerales bacterium | reverse complement strand
CGCAAGCAGAAGCAACTGTCGGCGGAAGAGGTCGAGAAGATCGCATCCGTCTACCGCGAGTTCAAGCGAAAGGGCACGCCCGACGAGGTTGCGGGCTTCTGCAAAGCCGCGATGATCGACGAGATCCGGGAGCACAACTACGCGCTGACGCCAGGCCGCTACGTCGGCGCGGCCGAGAGCGATGACCCCGATGAGCCGTTCGAGGACCGCTTCCCGCACCTGTGCGCGACGCTGGATGAGCAGTTCAAGCAGTCGGCGGCGCTGGAGAAGCAGATCCGGGCGAGTCTGGCCGAGGTGGCAAGCGCGATGGGAGCCACGGCCAAATGAACTTGTTAGGAATACTTACAGGTTGGACCGGCGGGCAACGCTTCGGGATTTCCGAACAGTTCGCGCGGGCCGGAATCGAACTATCCGGTATTTCCGGATGGTTCGCGCCGGCCCCCGGGCAGTTATCCGGGATTTCCGGATACCTGCCGCTGCCACCCGCCGCGCAGATTGTGCCTCGCGGGGACCGTCCCCGCCACGCGACAGGTCACTTGGCGGACGCGACAAGGCAGTTGTCGCGTCGTCCGGACCACCCGGCGGAGCCGCCAAGTCAGTCGGCGGGCCTGACGGGTCGCCTGGCGGGTCGTCCGGGCGGGCTGGCGGGTCGTCCGGGTGAGTTGTCGCGTCGTCCGAGTCAGTTGTCGCGTCGTCCGGATGAGTCGGACGGTCGTCCGAGTGAGCCGGAAGGTCCCGTGGCGGCGCGCCGGGAGGGAACCCACGGCGCTCGGGCGGGTTTGGACAGCCCACAGAGACCCGGCGCAGCGCGCTGGGGCGGCGGGGCTCTTACCGGCCAAAGCGGACGGCCTGTGCTAAGCCGCCAACTGCAACTTGTGATCCATCCGCTGGCTCCACGGCACGGCGACAATGTCGTACTGCTTCAAGGCATCAACCACCTCGCCGGGTACCTTGTTCTCCGAGTCGTTGAGCATCGTGTACATCTGCGAGTCCGCCGCGCGGCTGGCCCGAACGTCGTTCCATGCCGCAATGACGAGCAATGCCGTGTCTTTGTTGGGCCGGTTCACGGCCCGGATCAACCGCTCGGGAGCCTTCGCAGACTTCGGGAGCGCGAAATCGAACTTGTGCTGGAAGCCGCTCTTGCCGACCAACTGGAAGTCTGGGAACGCCGAGGCCCCGATGCTCTCCAAATAGGCCGCGACATCCTCCAAGAACAGGCTCTTGACGTGGCTCTGAGCCGTGGCGAAGAGATCGCCCACCGCGAGCATCGCCTGAATGAGCGCGTGTTTGCGCTGGGGGAAGTCGCCGTTGTGCGACACGGCCAAAAGTTCGTCGCCGTCGCGGTGCACGCCAAACCCGTTCAAGACCGACGCGAGCAGACGCTTGCGGTGCTCGGAGTCCAGGGTGCAACCGCTCTGGCGAAGATCGGAGATGACATAGCCGTCGTCCGACAGCAGCGTTCGGTTGGCCTCCTGACGGACGTAAATCTGGATGTGGTCGTTGTGCCGGTCGAGGAACGGCGTCGTGACCTCGTACGCATCGCCCACCTGAGCCACGGAGATACCGTCCCGCAGCCAGCGGGTGTACTCGTCGATCAGGGATTTGATGCTCTTGCTCATGGGTTACTGCATCGGATACTGAATTGTCGGCACTTCCTGCACGCCGCAATGAGTCATGAACTCGCGGAGCGCCAGCACAAGGTCGGCGGTCTGGTTGAAGCCGACGACGCTCGCGGGCACCGCCCATCGGTCCTCATATCCCTCGACGAAGAAGTGATAATGCGGGCACGGCACGGTCAGGCCGTTGTACGGCGCAAGAATCGGAAGCGGCGGGTTTGTGGCCGTGGGGTTGGTGTGCGGCGGCCCGTCGATGTCGAGCCTCGCCAGGACATCAACGACCCTGTATCGCTCCAAGTACGTGCACTTGGTCAGCTTGATCTTGCCGCGCCGGTTCGCGTCGATCAGGAACGCCGTCCGCCCGTCGATCGATTCGAGCGCGAACGTCAATCCTTCACCCGCCGCTGGCATCCCGAACTCGGCGCGTGCGGCCTTGGTCAAGCGCTTTGGCATCGTGCGAAGCGAATCGGCCTCGGATTGCAGGAGCGGCGCAGACATGCGGGCATTGTACGGGAGGTCCGGCGGCTTGGCACAGTCGGCCCGATCCTCCCGGGCAGAGTTCATGCCTCCGCCGGGGAGGTGCCGGAGGCCCCCCCAGCGGCCCGCCCCTCTGTCATCAGCGCGCTGTGCCGCGCGGGTGATCTTCTGTTCCGAGCCGGGGAGGTGCCGGAGGGGCGGCACGCCCCTCTGGCATCAGCGGACCTGCACGTGGGCGGATCGGGGGAGCGGCGTGGGTTCTGGTTCTTCGCCCCAGCGGGGCGCAGGGATGTAGCCACGGGTGGAGCGCAGGGCCGAAGGCCCGAGCGCAACCCGTGGACAGGGGCGGGGCACGCGCTCTCCGCCCCGGCGGGGCGGCGGAGTTCTCGGATCAGCACGGCCGAATCCGTTGATGCACGCTTCCTCTGCCCCTCCGGGGCAGGAGAGATATTGATCGACGATTTCCACGGGTTGCGTTCGCTCGAAGACTCGCTCACTCCACCCGTGGCTACAGCCCTTGACCCCTCCGGGGTCGGGAGGCACGGACACGCCCGCGCGGGTGATCGTCTCTTCTCAGCCGGGGAGGTGCCGGAGGGGCGGCACGCCCCTCTGGCATCAGCGGACCTGCACGCGGGCGGATCGGGGGTGCGACGTGGGTGAACACTCATGGGAATCCGTGCGGCTCGGCGACCTGGTCGGCATCAAGCACGGCTGGCCATTCAAGAGCGACCTGTTCAGCGAGGATTTGACGGGCCGCCCGATCGTCGTCGCGGTCGGCAACTTTCAGTACACCGGCGGCTTCCGTTTCGACTCGACGAACGTGAAGGAATATCTGGGCGAGTACCCAGCCGACTACGACCTCTCGCCCGGCGACGTGTTGCTCGTGATGACGTGTCAGACATCGGGCGGCGAAATCCTCGGCATCCCGGCCCGCGTTCCCAATGACGGACGCCGCTACTTGCACAACCAGCGCTTGGGCAAGGTTGTGGTCAAGCAGCCCAAGCGCGTCTCGCTGGACTATCTGTACTGGTTGTTCTTGTGGAAGGACTTCAACACGGAACTCGTCGCGTCGTCGAGCGGGACGAAGATCGTTCACACCGCGCCGACGCGCATCGAGGCGTTCCGGTTCGACCTCCCCCCTCTCTCCGAGCAACGCGCCATCGCGCGGGTGCTGGGGGGGCTGGATGACAAGATCGAGTTGAATCGGCGGATGAACCGGACGCTGGAGGACCTGGCGCGCGGGGTGTTCCGGTCGTGGTTCGTGGACTTTGACCCCGT
>JAIEOW010000122.1 GCA_019750095.1 Phycisphaerales bacterium | reverse complement strand
CCATGCGGCCCACGCGGACCCACATCCGGTACGATCATTCACGCGCCGCGGTTGCGCGATTGTTCAGAGATTCCATTCGTCAAATCGCAATACTGCCTTGAGTCATATCTGTGACTTCTTTTCAGCAGCGATGAGAATCGGGAGCGCTGATCCCGCCATAGAACCAGGGCTGCGACCGATCTCAGATGATGCTCTCCCAGCAAGTCGCGACCCTCGTAAGCCAGCGGCAAACAGAGAAGCTCCTCCTGAATATCCGGCGCGAGATGCAGCAAGTTCATGATCTGGGTTACGCGTGCCCGGGTAACGTGAGCCAGTTCCGCCAGTTCGGCCTGGTCGGCCACCGCGCCGGATCGAAGCAGCCCGTCGAACTTGATCGCCAGAGCCATCAGCCGGGCGACCCGGGGCACCCGTCCGAGGGGCTCGGGACCGGCGGCTGCCGGGGGCTTGGCCTTTCCCCGCCGCCCGCCTCCGAAATCTACCTGCGCGGTGATTGATCGAGGATTGCCTGTCGGGCTTTTCATGCTGCGATCTCCCGATTGGCTTCGATGTGGTCCTTGAACAGCACCGTTACCGAACTCGTGGCCGCGTCGTACGACACGCTCTCCACCATCGAGACGATGATCTGGCGTTGCTCATCGACGGTGAGCATCCCCCAGACCTGGTCGAAGGACTCCACCGCGCCAGCGAGCTCGTCCTCGTCCACCAGACGTTCCCGGTCGGCGGCGATCTGACGATCCACGGCGACGAGCGCGGCCTTGAGCCGCTGGATTCCTCTGTTCTGGGCGGGGCTGGGAAGCGTTGCCGCACGATCATCAAGCTGTCGCTGGATCCCGTCGCGCTCGGCAATTCGTTCTTCCGCCGCCGCGCGGATGATCTCCACGGCCCGGCCGACGACGCTGTCGATGATCCCGTCTTGCTTGAGCACGGCCTTGAACTGCTCAATCACGAACCGCTCCAACTGCTGGCCCGGCAGCGAAGGACACGGGCAGGTAGACCGCCCCCGCTTACCTGCGCTGGAGCAGACGTAGTACCTGTACACCCGTTTACCCCCTGCCGTTGGCCGACTCGCCGTCGTCGCCGTCATCGCGGCGTCGCAGGCAACGCAGCGGACCATGCCGCGCAAGAGCGCCGTACAGGAACCTCGGACCAGCGACCCGCCCTCGGTCGCCCCAAGCTTCAGCTGCGCCTGCACGCGGCTGAACAGATCCTCGCTCACGATCGCCTCGTGCTCGCCGTCGTAAATGTTCGCGTGGTGAGGGACCTTGCCGATGTACAGGGGATTTCTGAGGATTCTGGAGATGATGCTCTTGTCGAACATCCGCCCACCGACGGCCTTTCCCGAAGACGTGGTCCAAGCCTTGGTTCGCACTCCCCGTTGATTGCAAGCGTCCGCGACTCGGATGAGGCTCTTGACGCGGAGATACATCTCGAACATCTCGCGGATGAGCGAAGCCTCGGTCTGATTCGGCACCAACTTCCGCCCGGTGAACGGCGGAGGAGCCGGGACATAGTCGTATCCCAGAATGGGCTTGCCGAGCGCGTACCGCCCGCTCCTTCGCGCCGCGGCGATCTTGTCCCGGGTGCGCTCGGAGATGATCTCCCGCTCGAACTGCGCAAACGAGAGCAGGATGTTCAGCGTCAACCGGCCCATCGAGTGGGTCGTGTTGAACTGCTGGGTGACGCTCACGAACGAGACGCCCTTCCGCTCGAACAGTTCCATGAGCCGGGCAAAGTCCAGCAGCGAGCGGCTCAGGCGATCGACCTTGTACACCACCACGCAGTCGATCTGCCCCTGCTCGATGTCGGCCATGAGACGCTTGAGGGCCGGTCGGTCGATGTTGCCGCCGGTGAACCCGCCGTCGTCATACTTGTCGGGGATGCACACCCAGCCCTCCGCCTTCTGGCTAGCGATGAACGCCACCGCGCCGTCGCGCTGGGCGTCGAGCGTGTTGTACTCCTGATCGAGCCCCTCCTCGGTGCTCTTGCGGGTGTAGATCGCGCAGCGGATGACCTTGCCCGCCCGGGAGGTCGGAGAGCTGTTGTTCGCGCTCGTGCGACGAGCCATGCTTCACTCCTTGGCCGCGAGGCCGAAGAACAGGAATCCATTCCAGTGCGACCCGGTGATGGCGGTGGCGACGGCGGTGAGGGAACGAAACGTCCGTCCCCCGTACTCAAAGCCCTCGGTGAGAATCGTGACTCTGTGCTCCTCGCCCTTGAACGTGCGGCAGAGCACAGTTCCGGGCGGGGGAAGCCGTCGGTCGGCGACTTTGTCGAGCGTTCCGGTCACCGCGAACCGCCGCGACGTTGCCACCCTTGGCGGCGACGTTGGCACGCTCGGGGCCCGCACTCGTACGTCCGCGTCTCGGGCCAGCTCCGCGGCCCGCTTCCGCGCTCGCTCGGAGAGATCACCCTCCGCCAGCGCCTGCATTCGCCAAGCCACGCGGCGATACAGCCATTGGCGATTGCCCGACCGGGAATCCTCGCCGAAGACCTGTTTGTAGCGTTCCCGGAGCTGGGCCACCGTCAGCGATTCCAACGCGGCCAACCGCTCCTCGAGCGTCGATGGTGTTGCCTGTGCCGTCATTGCCGAGTCTCCGTATCGCGGCGAAGCACGCCGAGGCTCTCTTGCTTGCCACTGGCGCGTTCACCCGCGGGGACACTGACTGCACCATGCTCCGCCGGTTCAAGGCTCTCGGGGGGAGAATCTGGATGCTCGCCGGTGCTGGCGGATCGCAGCGATTCCACAGAAATGAGTCGAACCAGCGCGGTTGCCAACAGGTTTATGGCGACTGGGGCGGGTGAGAGGTGATCCAGCGAAGCTGCGGCGGGTGGCTCGGGCATTCGATGCGTCATGGCGAGAGTCCTCGCTATGACCTATCTGCCGCATCCGTGGAGCTGTTGCGCTACCTTCTCGGCCTTTCCGACAGATCTGCGAGTAGCAACTCTGCCTGCTCCAGAACTGTTTGGGTTGCTTTTTCCTGCTTTTTGGGCGGATATCCGTACTTCCGCAGGATGCGTTTGACGATGACCCTTAGCTTCGCACGGACGGACTCCTTGATCGTCCAGTCGATGCTCGTGTTTGCTCGTACCGACAGAACCAACTCGCGAGCAATCTGCTGGAGCGTGGGCTCTCCCAGCATTTTTACGGCCGAGTCGCTGACTTCGAGCGCGTCATAGAACGCCAGTTCGTCGGTCGTTAGCCCGAGGGCCTCGCCCCGCTTGTCGGCCTCGCGCAACTCCCGGGCCAACTCGATCAGCTCCTCGATGACCTGAGCCGCCTCGATCGAACGATTCTGGTAGCGCCGGATCGCCTGCTCGAGCAACTCCGCGAA
>JAIEOW010000184.1 GCA_019750095.1 Phycisphaerales bacterium | reverse complement strand
CTCGCAAGCGGCGGCAGCCAAGTTGATTCCATCGAGTGTGTCTTTGGAGCCAGTCTTCGCGGCGGCTCTCGTGGCGATTCTCTGGGACCACTGGTCATTCACGACCTACCAGCCGGTGAGCCCGCGCCACCCTGAGGTCGATCGCGATCGTCCTCCCGACTCGCTTGCGCGTTTGCGCTCGGTCATCCTCATCGTTTAGTTGTGAGCTGGCCCGATCACCTTTCGCCGCTTCATCGGCCGAGGTGATCGTGTTGTCATTGCGCATGGACCCGCATGGTCGCTGCGCGACGTGACGACCACCCTCCGCGGACAGCGCGGATATCTCAACAACCTGTGCTCTCGGACCCGGGCCGTCGGGCCACTCGCGGAATCGACCTGATTCTGTGCTCGTGGTGGACACCGTCGGTCACGGGACATCCCGGCCCAGCATTCCCGCAACCAAGGTCCACCATGAACCCAAGAAGCACCCACGTCAACGCATCGTTTCACCGCCCGATCGGGGCCGCGCTGGCGTTGATCATCGCTGCATCGCTCAACACCGGCTGCCAGTCTACTCCAAGGGCGGACGTAGACGCTGCTCAGAGCGCCGCCGAGGCTGCGGGACTCTCCACTCCAATCGAGTCCATCGCCGTCGGCCCCGACGGCGGCCCGCTCGACGAGCCAGGTGCGCCAGGCGGCACCCTCACGTTGGCCGAGGCTCTCAAGAGAGCCGTCACCACCGACCCCGGACTTCAGGCCGCGATGGCGCGAGTGCGCATCGCGCTCGCGGACGCGGATCAATCGAGACTGCTTCCGAACCCTGTACTGAATGTCGTGCTCCGATGGGGGCCGGGAAAGCCGCAGATCGAGGCGTCGCTGGCACAGGACTTTGTCCAGGCACTGCAGATCCCCCGCCGCGCCAGCGCCGCCGACAATCGGCTCCGGCAGGCCGCCGCCGAGGCGGTGACTGTGGCGATCGACGTTGCCAGCGAGGTGCAGGAGCGGTACGCGACGGCTCAGGCCGCGGCGGAGCTCGTGCCGCTGCTGCGTGATCGGATGGTGCTTCTGGAGCGCCTGGCGGCGGTTGCCAAGTCCAGGCTCGACGCGGGCGAGGGGACGCGCAGCGACCTGGCCACCCTTCAGGCGCAGCGTGTGGAACTGCAAGTGGAGATCGATCAATCCGTCCTCTCCGAGCAAGAAGAACGGCTGCGGCTCGCGCGCCTGATCGGAGAACCCTCTTCGGCTGCCTCTTGGACGCTGGATGCGTGGACCGCGCCGGGCACCGACCTTCAGCCCGAGTCCCGTTGGGTCGATTCGGCGCTCCTGCACCGTCCTGAGATCCAGGCCATTGCCTGGAAGCTTCGGGCGCTGGGCGATGATGAAGCGATCGTTCGCCTGCTGCCGTGGGAGGGCGCAAGCGTCGGCGTCGATGCTCAGCGGGACGACAAGTGGTTTGCAGGTCCGTCTGTGTCAACGCCGTTGCCCATCTTCGACATGGGTCAGGCCAAGCGAGCACGGGTGACGGCCGAGCAGCTTGAGGCGAGGCACGAACTGACGCTTGCCCGGCGCAAGATCGTTGAGGATGTTCGCGTCGCGTATCAGACGATGACCGCCAGCAACGCGAACCTCGCCCGCATCCGCGGTGAGTTGATCCCGCTCCAGCAGCAACGCCGCACGCTTGCGGAAGACGCCTACCGCGCCGGCCAGAGCGATGTGACCGCACTCTTCCTCGCTGAGCAGGACCTTCGACTGACCCAGGCGAAAGCGATCGAGGTTGAGAGGCAGGCCGCAACCGCGTTCGTCCGTCTCCAGCGTGCGGTGGGCGGGCCGGGGGTGGCCGTGCCGCTCCTGACTTCACCCTCGTCGCCCACAGCATCGCAACCCGCTCCGGCGAGTGGGAGCGCGAGTGCTTCGCCGCTCTCAGCCCTACCAGCGTCCCCGAACCGCTAACGCCAGCCACCTGCAAACACCACCGACGAGACCCAAAGCCAGATCCCGAGAACACCTATGAGGACCATGAAGATGAACCACGGAGTACTGACTCGCTTCCATTCTCCAGCGATCGCCGCCGCCGTCGTGATGCTGGTCGTCTTGACCGGTTGCAAGAAGCACGCCGAGGGGGATGGTCACGATCACGGCGCGAAGACGCCCGCCAAGGCCGATGAGCACGCGGGCCACGACCACGGCTCTGAAAGCGGTGGGAAAGAGGAGCACACCGACGAGGTCAAGCTCACCGCCGAAGCCGTCGAACGCTACGGCGTGAAAGCAGAGTCCGCACAACTCTGGGTGCTGAAGCCGACAGTGGTGACTCCCGCTCGCGTCGCGTTCAACACCGAGGCCATGGCGCACGTGGGCTCGCCGCTGCGGGGCCGCGCGGTCGAAGTGAAAGTTCGATTGGGCGACATGGTCAAGGCCGGGCAGGAACTGGTGATCATCGAAAGCCCCGAACTCGGCGAGGCCCAGGCGGACTACCTCCAGAAGAAAACTGCGGTGCTGACCGCTGGGCCAGCCGTCGAACTCAGCAAGATCGCGTGGGAGCGGGCCAAGGGGCTGTACGAGCAGTCGCAGGGCATCTCGCTCACCGAGGTGCAGCGCCGCGAGGCCGAGCACAAGGCCGCCATCGCCAACGTCAAGGCCGCCGAGGCCGCCGCGATGGCTTCCGAGAACCGGTTGCACCTCCTTGGAATGAAGCAGGACGAGGTCGCCACCCTCGCGAGCACGAGCGAGATCGCGCCGCGTCACGCGATCAAGGCCGCGATCGATGGGCAGGTCGTGCAACGCGAAGTCACCCTGGGCGAACTCGTCGGCCCCGACCGCGAGGCCTTGATGATCCTTGCCGACACGCGTCTGCTCTGGGTGCTGGCCGATGTGCCCGAGGCCGAACTCGCGGGCATCGCCGTCGGGGCCAGGGCGTGGATCACCATCGGCTCGGCGACGGGCGAGAGCGAAGGTGTGGCCGCCCCGAAGTTTGAGGGCGTGGTTGCGTTCATTGCCCCGCTGGTGGACCCGACCACCCGCACCGCCCAAGTGCGTATCGAAGTGCCCGCATCGCTCGAGAACGGACTCATGCTCCGCCCCGGCATGTTCGCGCAGGCCGAGATCGTGGCATCCATGCCGGGCGGCACGGACCCGGCACCGATGGTCGCGGTCCCCGACGAGGCGATCCAGACCGTGGAGGGCGGCCCGGCCGTCTTTGTCCCCGTGGCCAACGAACCCAACACCTTCGCCAAGCGAGCCGTCACC
>JAIEOW010000092.1 GCA_019750095.1 Phycisphaerales bacterium | reverse complement strand
GCCAACCGCCCCGAACAGATTCCTTGGCAAAATCCCGAACGGAGTGCCTCCAAGCTCCGAATACACTGGTATCACCCCTTGGCGACTTGGGGTTGCCGAATCGGGATGGGTGGTGGCACGGCCAGAAGCCGTGCGTCGGGAGGGCTTGTCGATGCAAGAAATTCAACGCGTCATCTCCGCGGCGTCGTGGCGGCTTGGCTTCGCCAACTTTCTCCGCGGAGTCGTGTTCCTGATTGCCGTCCTCCTTGGCGCGGCGATGCTCGCATACGTCGTGCAGCAGGTCTTCGGCCTCGCGTTCCCCTGGCGCGAGATCGCTTACGGCTGCGCCGGTGCCGCGCTGCTCGGCGGCCTGATCTACGCGATCGTCGCCCGCCCCAGCAAAGACGCTGTCGCCCGCCGCGTTGATGAAGGTGCGAATCTGAAAGAATCGCTTTCCACTGCGCTCAGCGTCGCCCCGATGCAGGATGATCCGTGGGCCCGCGCCGCCGTCGAACAGGCCACGCGCAACGCCCGCGGCGTGAACGTAAGCCAGGCGGTGCCCATCCAGCCCCCGCGCTTCTGGCCCGTCCCGCTCACCATGGCGCTCGCAATGGTCGTGCTGTGGATCGCGCTGCCCAAGATGGACGTGCTTGGGTGGAACGCCCGCAAGCTCGCCGAGGACACACGCCAGGCCCAGGTTGTGACTGCGAAGGCCGAGGCGATCGAAGCGACGAAGAAGATCGAAGACATGATGGACAAGCTCGGACTCGAGAAAGAGAAGTCCGAAGTTCCTCAGCCCGAAACCCCGACGCCGCGCACGCCTGAAGACGTGAAGCGCGAGGCCATCAAGAACCTGACCAAGCTTCAGGAACGCCTCGAGCAGTTGCGCGAGGGCGAAAAGGGTCAGAAGCTCGACGCGATCAAGAACAAGCTCAAGCAACTCCGCACCCCGCCGGGCGAGACCAGCGAACTCGCCAAGAGCATGGCTCAGGGCAACTTTCAACAGGCCCAGAAAGAGATCGAGAAGATCAAGGAGCAGATGGGCGCGGGCGCTCTCAGCGACGAGAAGAAGCAGGAGCTTTCTGAACAACTCGATGCGATGGCCAAACAGCTGGAAGAGATGGCCAAGAACAAGGAGTCGCTCGAGAAAGCGCTGAAGGAAGCGGGGCTCGACCCCTCCAAGGCCGCCGATCCCGCCGCGCTCAAGCAGGCGATGGAGCAGGCCCAGAACCTGACCCAGGAGCAGAAGCAGCAGCTCCAGGAAATGGCCCAGTCCAGCGCCGCCGCCCAGAGCGCAATGGACGCGCTCAGCCAGGCCGCCTCGCAGATGTCCGAAGCCGCCAAGAGCGGCGACCAGCAGGCCATGGATCAGGCCGCATCGCAGATGTCCGAGCAGATGAGCCAGATGGAACAACTCAACCAGGAGATGCAGCTCGCCGAGGCCGCCATGAGCGAGTGCGAGAGCCAGATGGGCGAGATGGGCAAGGGCGAGGGGCAGGGCGACCAGGCCGGCGAGGGCGAAGGTGACCAACCCGGTGAAGGCATGGGCCAGGGGCAGGGCCAAGGCCAGGGCAACCAGCCATGGTCCGAAGGTTGGAGCGAGAATCGCGGCGACGGCTCGCGCGGCGGCCCGGGCATCGGCCAGGGCGGCTCGCAGCAGGCCGAGAAGTCAGCATTCGACACCGAGACTCGCAAGTCCATCGGCAAAATCGGCGACGGTCCGATCGTCAGCCGTCGGCTCGTCGAAGGCGACAGCATCCGCGGCGAAAGCCGCGCCGAAATGGTCCGCGCCATCGAAAAGGCCGAGCAGAACGCCACCGAAGCCATCGAGAACAACACCATCCCGCGCGAGTATCACGCCGCGATCAAGAACTACTTCGGCACGCTGAAATCCGGTGGCAAGAACGCCCCGGCCAAAGACGCCGCCCCCGCCGCCCCCACCAAGCCCGCAGAGCCAGCGAAGGACGCCGGGAAGTGAACGCGCCCCGCATCGCCCGCGATCACACCGCGGGCGATCTCGGCATCCACGCCGCGCTCTCGCGTCGATCCTTCTGCAAGCTCGCGGTCATCGCTGTCTCCGCGAGCGCGCTCGGCTGTGCTCGCGACCAGAACACCAAGGCCCGCCTCGTTGTCTACTGCTCCGCCGACGCCGAGTACGCCCTGCCGATCCTCGAGCTGTTCACCAAGTCCTCGGGTATTGCTGTCGATCCGGTCTTTGATACCGAGGCGACCAAGACCACCGGTCTTGTGAACCGCCTTCTTGCCGAGAAGTCGCGCCCGCGGGCCGACGTGTGGTGGTCCAGCGAGCCCTTCGGCACCATTCGCCTCGCCCGCGCCGGCGTCCTCGCGCCATATCGCAGCAACGCCGCCGAGACCGCCCAGCCCGGCGGCTGGCCCGCGCATCTCAAGCAAGGCCTGGGCACGCCTCAGTGGTACGCCTTCGGCTCGCGCGCCCGAGTCTTTGTCAGCAACACCAAGCTCGTCAAGGAGTCCGACGCGCCCACCGCGCTCGATGATCTGCTGGCCCCGCGCTTTGCCGGTCGCGTCGGCATGGCCCGCCCGCAGTTCGGCACCACCCGCGGGCACATGGCCGCCGCACTCGCCCAGCGTGGCGAAGCGTCCTTTGTGTCATGGCTCCGCGCCATGAAGGCCACCGGCACTCGGCTTCTGGATGGCAACGCCGCCGTCGCCCGCGCCGTTGCTACCGGCGAGTTGCACGTCGGGCTCACCGACTCTGACGATGTCTTCGCGGGTCAGGCTCAGGGCTGGCCCATCGCGCCACACTTCGAGCGAGCGCCGCGCACCCTTGTGCTCGTCCCCAGCACGGTCGCTCGCGTCGCTGGCAACCCCGCTGGCGATTCGGCTGGCGTGCTCATCGACTTTCTGCTCTCCGCTGTCGCCCAACGTGCTCTGGCGCTCACGCCATCAAGAAATCTGCCCGTTGATCCCGCCTTGCAGAGCGAGCTTGCATCCTGGCTCCCCGCCGAACACCGGAGCGCGACGTCGGACCTCCCGCGCATCGCCGACCACATCGAACAGGCGATCGCGCTCTGCGAGCGCGAGCTTGGTGCCTGACCGTTAAGTGATGCTCACGCCGCCGCAGCCGCTGTGCGCGTCCGCC
>JAIEOW010000011.1 GCA_019750095.1 Phycisphaerales bacterium | reverse complement strand
ATGTCGATCACGGGTGAACGCCTCGCGTTCATCCGCACGGGCACCGCGTCCACCGCGCCAACCAAGGGCGGCAAGGCCGACGCCATGGGGATCGATGCGCCGATCATGATCGATGTCGCCGGTCAGCAGCGGCAGAAGTTTCTCGAAGCCGCCCGCACCTTTGGCGATCGCTTCTATCACCCCACGCTCAAAGGGCTGGATTGGCCCGCGCTGACGCAGCGCTATGTGGAACTCGCCGCCAAGACGCGGACGAGTGAGTCGTTCAACCGCATCTGCGATGCCCTGTTCGGCGAGGTCGACGGTTCGCATACCGGCGCCTCGGGCGGCGCATCGTCGGCTGGAGCACCCACCACCACGGGCTACCTGGGCGTGCGCGTCAAGCCGGTCGCCGGCGGTTACGAAGTGACCGATGTCACGCCCGACTCACCCGCGTCGCAAAAGAACTCCAAACTCAACGTCGGCGACGTGATTCTGAGCGTCGACGGGCGTGCGCTCGCGGTCGATGCGCAGACCAAGCCGATGCTGGACCTTGACGCCGCGCTCATGGGCCGCGCTGGACGCGAGACGCTGCTGGAAGTCCGGCGAGCGCCGAAGCGCGAGGGCGAGAAGCCCGCGGATGCGCAGGGTGCCAATACTGGCGAGTCGTTCGTGATCATCGTTCCCACCAGCAGCGGCAACTGGACCGCGCTGCGGTACCGCCAGGATTCGCAGTCGCGTCGTGACATGGTCGACAGACTCTCCGGCGGTCGCCTTGGCTATCTGCACATCCGAGGCATGGGCGAGCCCGAGGTGCGCGATTATGAGCGTGATCTCTTCGCCGCCGCCAGCGGAAAGGACGGGCTCATCATCGACGTTCGCGACAACGGCGGCGGGTGGACGGCGGACATCCTGCTCGCCTCCCTCACCGCGCCTCGCCATGCCTACACCGCGCCACGCGGTGCTGATCCCGCGACCGTCCCGCAGGATGCGTATCCGCGCGATCGTCGCCTCATCTACGCGTGGACACGACCCATCAACGTGCTCATCAACCAGCACTCGTTCTCCAACGCCGAGATCTTCGCCCACGCGATCAAGACCACCGGGCGCGGCCGACTCATCGGCACACGTACCTTCGGCGGAGTGATCTCCACCGGCGCGTTCTCGCTCATCGATGGCACCAACATCCGCATGCCCTTCCGCGGGTGGTACCTGCCCGACGGAGCCGACATGGAGAACAACGGTGCCAAGCCCGATGTGGATGTCCCTCAGACACCCGTGGATGAACTCTCGGGTCGCGACAGCCAGCTCGAGGCGGCGGTGAAAGATCTGCTGGAGCGCTTGCCGAAGAACGCGGCGAGCAAGTAGGAAATGAATCGAGAGGTCAAGAGGTCGAGAGGTCGAGAGGTCAAGACACGGGGTTCGGTTTGCGATCTGCGTACTTTGTCTCTCGGTCTTTCGGTCTCTTGACCTCTCTGCCTCTCGACCTCTTTCCCGCGATCTATCATCCCTCATGTCCACCGACACGTTTGAGGTGCACTTCGGTCACGCGTTCCCGCTCTTTCCGCTCGAAGGCGTGACGCTGATGCCCCACGGCATCCGCTCGCTGCATCTTTTCGAGCCGCGCTATCGCCAACTCGTCACCGACATCATGGACGGCAATCGCCAGTTTGCCACAGCGACCTTTGAAGGGCATCGGTGGCAACACGAGTACCACGGCCGCCCCCCACTGCGGCCGGCGGTCTGCATCGTGCAGATCATGCAGCACGCTGAGTTTGACGACCAGACCCACGGCGTGATCGTGCAGGGCATCTGCAGGGCACGCATCGCCAGCGAGCTTCCCCCGGACGGCAAGAAGCTCTATCGCCGGGCCAAGCTCGAACCCCTGGAGATTGTCGAGCCTGATGAGGAGTTGCTCACCAGCTTTCGATCGCGGATCGCCGAGGCGATGGAGAACGACCGTCTGGGCGACCTGCGGGGCGCAAAGAGCATGGTCGAACATTTGAAGAACGAGGACATCCCCGCGAGCACGATCTTTGAAGTGCTCGGGTTTAACTTCTTGTCGGACGACGAGATCCGCTATCGCCTGCTCGCCAGCGACGATGCCCGCGAACGGGCGGCAATCGTTTCAACCGAACTGATGCGACTTCAGAACATCCTCCGAAAAGCCCAGCCGCAGCGCCAGGTCGACGCTCCCAAGGGGTGCCACTGGAACTGACGGATCAGGCACTTTCCCCGTGTACTCCGGGTCGGACAACGTGGGAAGTCACAGAAAATGCTGTCAGATCCACACTTTTAGGAACCGAAACGGCTGTTGTTCGGTAGAAAAGATGCGGGCGTTTGCGGCCGATTCGGGTGAGTATCGCGGAATGTCTGGTCGAACGTCCCCGCATGAGCGGATGCTCGCCAAAGTTGGTCGATGAAGCTCGCGGTGCCTTAACGACGCAGGAGATTTCAGCATGAGTACCCACAATCGCACACTCCGACCGGCGACGCTGACTCTGGCGGCCTCCATGTTGGTCGCCACACTCGGCCTCGGCGGATGCAACAATGCCGGTGAGGGCGCGCTCTCCGGCGCGGCTCTTGGTGCCGGTGGCGGCGCGATCATCGGTTCGCTCTATGGCGGGGCTGGCACGGGCGCAGCGATCGGTGCCGTGGCTGGCGCGCTCGGTGGTGCCTTGATCGGCGATCAGAACGCCCGCAACGCGAGTGCCCCGCGGTATGGGTACTCCGGCGGGTATGGCTCGTCGTATGGCGGCGGCGGTGGGTACTACACCGAGTATCGCGAAGAGACTCGGTATTACTACGCCCCCCGCAACCACGGCCACTGCCGCTGGTAAACCTCTCTGCATCCCCTCGGGCGGGCGTTGGGCGTGCAAGACATCTGGACCTCCTCCTTCAAGGTACACAACGGGCCGCGAGCGATCGCGGCCCGTTGTGCGTTGTTCGGTTGTCCGGATATCGATGGAAAGGACATTCAAACCGGAGACGCCGAGGCGCAGAGAGACCCGATTTTCTATGGGCTTGGACAATTGGAATCTCTGAACAATCGCGCAACCGCGGCGCGTGAATGATCGTACCGGATGTGGGTCCGCGTGGGCCGC
>JAIEOW010000182.1 GCA_019750095.1 Phycisphaerales bacterium | reverse complement strand
CCGCTGCTGGCCGTCGCGGTGGCCGACCAGCGGGCCGACACGCGGCGGCAGCGCCGGGCGCTGACCGAGGAAGAACTAGCCCGCCTGCTCGACGCGGCCCAGCGCCGCCCGCTGGCGGACGCGATGACGGTGCGTCGCGGCAAGGCCAAGGGCAAGCCGCTGGCGAACCTCTCGCCCGAGACCCGCGACGAGCTCCTTCGCATCGGCCGAGAACGGGCGTTGATCTACAAGACCCTCGTGCTCACGGGCCTGCGGAAGGGTGAACTCGCCAGCATCACCGTCGGGCAGGTGGATCTTGACGGCCGCGTGCCGTACCTGCTGCTGCACGCCCGCGACGAGAAGAACCGGCGCGGCTCGGAGATCCCGCTGCGGGCGGACCTCGCGGCCGACATCCGCGCTTGGCTGGCCGACCGTCTGGCCTGGGCGCAGCGGGCTGCCCGCGACGCGGATGAGCCGATCCCCGCCGCACTGCCGAGCGACGAGCCGTTGCTCGGCGTGCCCGACGGGCTCATCCGCATATTCGACCGCGACCTGGTGTTCGCCGGGCTGGCCCGCATCGAGAAACGCGGCGGCAAGGAGGTCGTCATCAAGACCGACGACCGCGGCCGCACCATCGACGTTCATGCCCTGCGGCACACCTTCGGGACGCACCTGTCGAAGGCGGGCGTCCCCCTCCGTACGGCCCAGGCCGCGATGCGGCACAGCGACCCAAGCCTGACGGCCAACGTCTACACCGATCCGAAGCTGCTCGACGTGGCCGGGGCGGTGGCGAGCCTGCCAGATCTGCCGCTGGGGGCGGTTGGCGGGCCAGTGGTGGCGGTGGCGGCCCGTTAGTCATCGCGACAGGTGCATATACCGGTCTTCTCGACTGTGGTCGAGAGAGGCACGTCCCCAGGAGGCACCTGAGCGACCGTACAATCCCAGTGACGTCGGCTGGCGGATCACTCGCCCGTCCGCCGATATTTGCAGTCTGAAAGGCGGGTCAACCATGCAGATGACGACGCACATGCTGAGGATTTCCGGCCCCGCATCGCGGGGTGGACGCCCCTCGTTTACGGGCGTGGGGTCAGTCATGGCTTCGATCGGGACGGCTGCTCGCGAAGCAACCTGCATGCGGTTCAGGCATGCAAGCCGGATCAAGGGGAGGCGACCCGACTGGTTGAGGGATGTGGCCGACCTCAACCCCGTCGACATTCAGGACGCAGGCGACAACGCGAAGATCGTGGTGTTCAAGGCACCTCGCTTGGGAGACGCTGCCGCGGAGGTTTACAAGAACCGCGGCCTTTTCGACACGTTCCCACAGGAGGCCGAAACCGCGATCGACGTGCTCAGTCAAACCGTGGGCGAAATTGCGGCGCGCAACGCTGCGAGCGAATTGTACGACACTGATCTGCTAAAGCGGCTGGAGTCCTTTGACACGGTCTTCAAGCGCCAAGGCGTCGCGGCTGTAGGCATCGGCTCGTTCAATGGTCAGGGAACCGCCACCCTCCCGAGCGCAACGATTGATGCGGCGACCGTCGAGGCTGCTGAGTCGCTCTATCGCCAGTCGCCGAAGTCGCGTCGAGTTCGCGTTTCGGGCAAGCTGGACATGCTGCGTGACAGCGATCGGGCCTTCGATCTGCTGCTTCATGATGGCACGCGTGTTCGAGGCGTATGGGAAGAAGACATCGGAGCGATCAAGGATCTGTTCCAGAAGCTCGTTGTGGTAGATGCCCTCGCGGTGTTCCGTCCATCCGGTTCGTTGCTGCGTATTGAAGCGGGCGGCATGGAAGAGGCGAACGCGGAGGATGCGTTCTTCTCGAAGCTTCCAAAGCCCGCGCCTTCACGGATCGACCTTCGCGCAGCACACCAAGTTCAAGCCGCTAACACTGGCTTGGCTGCTGTCTATGGCAAGTGGCCTGGCGATGAAACCGAAGAGCAGCTCATGGCGGCCTTGAAGGAACTTGACTGAATTGAGGGGTCTCCACTCGTATGGCCGATCAGCCCTTGCATCTGCTCGACACCAACGTGCTTGTCGCGTTGATTCGCGCCGGTGTACTCGGCCAGCACATTGACGCGACGTTCCAGCCGCGACAGGCTCGGTTCAAGCCGCTCGTCAGCGTCGTCAGCGTTGGTGAGATTTACGCTCTCGCCCGGCAGTTCGGCTGGGGGCCCAAGAAGATCGCTGAGATCACCAAGCTCTTGGACAACCTTGTCGTCGAGGACATCAACGCACCCGAGATCCTGGCGGCCTACGGAGAGATCGATCACGCAAGCCGCGAGATCGGCCGTCCGATGGGAAAGAACGACGTGTGGATCGCTGCGACCGCGAAGGTGACCGGAGCAACACTGCTCACCACGGATCGCGACTTTGACCACCTCTCCGCGACGAACCCCCTCTACAAGCCGGGTGTGCCTGCAATCAGCCTCATCTGGATTGACCCGGACCTTGGCAAACCTGCCGCGTGAAGAATGGGGCCCAGCGGAAAATCTTCAAGCGGGAGGCCACCGCCGCTTGGGCGATCTGCCCCGCCGATCGGCAGCCTCATCCCCGCCACACTTTGCACACCCGCTTGCACCTGCGCTTGCACACGCGCTTGCACAAGCGAGCGTCCGCCCGGGTCATTCCCTGTCATCATCCGGCCGTCGGCCATGAACCGTCCGCCCCCGCCCGCCTCGCCAGATCTCCCGGATTCTGCGGGGTTTGTCAACGAAAAGCCGCCGGTGTCATCGAGTGACATCGGCGGCAGACAAAGCGGGCGAGGAGGATCGAACTCCCGACATTCAGCTTGGGAACGCCCGGGCTCACGATCAGAATCCCCGTGAATCTGGCCACTTTCGACGCGCCCCGCGTTCGCTTGCACACGGGCTTGCACAAGGCCGCGCATGATCGGAAATCCCGCCCCCGCGCCCGCCCCGCGACGTTCGCCCACGGGCGGCCTGGCCCGGCGCTTGCCCCGATCCCCGCGCGTCGCCAACCGGCGGCACGTCGGGCCAACGTGGCGCGACGTGGGCGTCTACGCGTCTACGCAT
>JAIEOW010000094.1 GCA_019750095.1 Phycisphaerales bacterium | reverse complement strand
ACACACATGCTCTCGCCCGCACGCCGACCGTTCGCATCACTTCCAATACACCAGCAGCAGCGCCGCGATCACACCCACCGCCACCACCGCCAAAACCACCCGCGCAGCACGCCCAGACCTCGGCGGCCCATCCCCAAACCCGCCCCGATACTCCCGGTTTGGCCCCTGTGCGCTCATAGCACCAACATATCGGCCCCCACTGGCGAAAACTCCGGATTTCGCCGATGATCTCCCCATGCGCTCCCTTCGGACACGTTCACTCTCCCTCTCGATCCTCCTCGCCCTCTCTGCGGGCACGCCCCTTGGCGTCCCCTCCCCGGCGATCGCACTCCAGCCCGCCTCCGACCGACCCGTCAAACTCCTCACCGGCGACGGCACCCTCACCTTCCCCCAGCCCTCCATCGACCTCGGCGTTCACCCAGACACGCAACCCATCTTCCACACCTTCAGCTTCAGTAACACCTCCAAACAACGCGTCAAACTCGAAATCACCTTCTGCCACTTCTGCACGCCGCCAACCCTTGATAAGACCGAACTCGATCCCGGCGAATCCGGCACGCTCCTCATCGAGATCAACCCCGCCGGCCGCACTGGCGAGATGCGTGCCAACGCCACCGTCGCCGTAGCGGGCAGCCCAGCCAGCGCCGTCATGGTCGAAGCCAAGGCCGAGATCCGCCCACGCGTCTGGGTTCAGCCCGTGCAGTTCTTCCCCAGAATCATCCGAGGCGACAACACGACACTCAACGCCGAAGTCACCGGCCGCTCCGCCGACTTCGCCGTCACGCGCATCGAGAGCGACACCCAAGGCATCTCCGCCACCGCCACCGCGCCCGTCACGCTCCCCGATCCCACCGGCGGCAAGCTCTACCAAAGCACCATCGCCATCGCCTTCTCAAACGATCTCCCCCTCGGCCCCATCGCCGCAAAGCTCCACGTCCACACCACCGACCGCGAATCCGACGCCAAACTCATCACCATCCAGGGCGAACTCGTCGGCCGAATCACCTGCACTCCGCCACGCACCAGTCGCACACTCTTCGCTGGTGCCGTCTGGGGCGCTGTCTTCGAACTCACAAGCGCTACCGGCCCCCTGCAGATCGAATCCGCCGAGATGCTCGCCCGCGACGAAGCCCAAAGCATCGCCCTCGACGTCATCCCCAGCCCAGATCCCAGCAAAGTCTGGGTCATGATCAGCGGCATCGCTCCCTTGCGCGAACGCGAGGCCTGCGACCTCCAGGCCGCCATCACCGCCCGCTCCGGCCCACAAGGCGAACTCGAGACCATCACCATCCCCATCGTCCTCATGGTTCGCCCCCCGCAATGAACCCGCCTCGGCAAAACTCACCCCGGCGCCTCACCCCATGGCGCTCATCACCTGCTTCGCCGTCTCGCGAACCATCGCGTGCTCCGATTCATCCGCAGCGATGCGTCGGATCTCCTGCACCAGTTCCGCTCCATCGCCGCCTCCAGCGCCGCCGCCGGCGGCAATCCGATTTCCCGCGACCACGATCGCGTTGCGTTTAAGCATCGCCATCGACGCTCGCTTCCCGGCCGAACCTTCCAAGAGACGCTGTCGCGCTGCGGCGTCGTCCTTTGCTCTCAGGATCTCGATCAGATCCAGAGTGCCGTGTTGCCCCTCGGGGTCCAGATACGCCGGATGCACCCGCGCGTGTGTTCCGTGACGTGAATCGTTCCGCTGGTTGTACGGGCAAACATCCTGGCACACATCGCACCCGAGCAATCGGTCGCCGATGCCCGCGTGCAGCGAATCATCGATCACGCCGCGATGCTCCAGCGTCAGATACGACACACACCGCCGTGCGTCCACGCTGTATTCCGTGATCGCCGCCGTCGGACACGCATCGATGCACCGCGTGCACGTCCCGCATCGATCCGTGTCCGCGATCGACGGCCCGCCCAAACGAAATCGCATCGTCGTCGCCACGCCCCCAAGCAGCACAAAGCTCCCCACCGCCGGGTGAATGTACAGCGTGTGCTTGCCCACAAATCCCCCTACCCCACCAACGCCCGCGCCACTCCCCATCGCCACCATTCCCGCCCGCACCGCGTGTTCACGCTCCATCGCGGGACCCGTATCGACAAACGGGCGAAACGCCTCTCCCGGAAACCGCTCGCGCAGCGCATCCACGAGCGCCCACACCCGCTTGCGTATCACCGCGTGATAGTCGCGCCCGCGCGCATACCGCGCCACCACGCCCCGCCCAGCGTCCGCCGCGACCTCCCCATCTTGATCACCCGCCTCCGCATACTGATCCGCGACCACAATCACACTCTGCGCCCCCGGCACAAGCGCCCGCACATCCAGCCGCTCGGCCAGGTGCTCGGTCATGTACCCCATCTCCCCATGCTTGCCCGCGGCCAACCAGTCGAGAAACTGCTGCCGCCATCGCGTCGGCTCCGCCGGTGCCACGCCCGCAAGCACAAACCCAAGCGCATGGCACGCCTCGATCACAATCGCTGGATCAACTTCAGCTTGCTCGCCCGTGCCCATACGCGGCTCCACGCCCAAGCCGCCGTCGCAAACTTACCGACGCCCGCCCGCCGCCGTCGGCTGCTTGACGCTTGCCGCCGCCGTGCCCAGCCCCGTCCCCGTCGCACCCATCCACCCGAACATCGTCCGCGACGCATGCCCGAGCGCATCCTCTGCACCCGCCGCCAGAACTTCCGGCGACCACGCACGATCCCACTCAAACACCACCGGCCCGCCGAACTGCTGCCCAATCAACGCGCGGACATACGCCTCGCAACGCATCGTCCCATGTCCCAGCAAGCAAGGCGCCCCATCCTTCACATCCTTGATCCGCGCCAGCCACAGCTTGTCGCCCAGCTTCTTCACGCCGTCCGCCGGGTCCTCGCCCACACTCATCGCCGTCGCGTTGCAATAGCTCGCCCCAAGCAACGGATGATTCACCGCCGCGATCAGTTCC
>JAIEOW010000046.1 GCA_019750095.1 Phycisphaerales bacterium | reverse complement strand
CCGGGGCTTCTCGCTCGGGTGGTCACCCAGTACGACGACGTTGCTCTCTACCCGCCCGCGTACTTCCACCCGACGGTGGGCGAGTCGAAATCCAATCCGGACGCCAAGCAGTTCCTCTTGGGCGCACACCTCTTCGCCGGAACGTGGGTGGAAGAGAACCGTGCTCGACACACGCGGCTGTGGTTAGCGAACAATAATCATTGACCGGCATGGACCGCAGTCGCGTTCACCACCACCGCCTTCCCATCAGCAGATGCGACCTTTCCGACCACGACCATCTCAGAAAGCTCCTTCAGCCCGCGCCGCCCCTTCAGGTCCGTGCGAAGGATCTGCCCCCTGGCATCCACCACCTGGACCGTGATGGAGTTGCCGAGGATCTCCTCTTTAGTCTCGCAGCAGTAGTCCCAAGGCTTTGAGCACTTGTCGTCCGGGTTTTCGTTGCACGCCTTGAGCCCGCGGCCCATAAGCGTGAACACAGCGCGGCCTGCGACGAAGGGTTCCTTGCTGCCGCCGACGCGCCCTCGGAGCACGACCTCATCACCCGCCCTGAGCGTTCCGGCCTTGCGAATCTCCGACACGTCCTGGGCGTTCTCCGGCTGCTTCTCGATAAAGAACCCGCTCGGCAGCGGAGCCTTTGGCACGTGCATCGATGTCGCGGTGAGCACCAGGGCATCAGAGCCGTTAGCGGTCTCGACCTTGCCGGTTACGAACACCTCCGCGCCCGGCTTGAGACCGTGCTGGCCATTGAGCCCAGCACGGAGCGCCTTTCCGTTCGCATCGACGATCTGTACCGTCGCCCGTCCTTCGGCCGGGATGTCGCACGCGGTGTCGGGGAGCTTGTCCGAGGGCGGGCAGCAGCCCTTGCGGGTGGACTCGTCCACCAGCGTGAACATTGCGCGGTTCTCGACGAACGCATCTTTCGACATCGCCACGTTGCCGCGCACGGTGATCGTTTCACCCACCTTGGCTGACTTCATCGCGGCGGTGATCTCCATCGCGCCGGCGGGCAGTTCCGGCTTGATGAGCGTCTTCACATCGCCCACGCTTTTGACCTGCGCCAGCGCGGCCTGAGGCGTGAACACCCCAATGCCCGCCGCGCCGCCCAGCACCACCATCGCCAGGGCACACGCCCGCACCGAACCTGTCATTTTCGTCATCGCCTTCTTCATATCGAAACTCCTTGCAATCATTGTTGGACTTTTCTCGCCGCGGAGCACACGCCGCGGCAGCACGCACGTGCATCTTCAAACCGCCTTGAGCGCGACGGGGATCGTCGGCTTCAGGCAGCGAATCGCCGGGGGCAACGCGCCCACGACGCCCAGGGCCAGGCCCGTCAGCAGCCCCAGCCCGATCACCGTCTCGTCGATCAGCAGCCCGAATGCCCCCATCGAGAACCGGACTGCGATGCCGTCGAGCAGAAACACGCCCACCGCGCACGCGAGCAGCCCGCCCGCTGCGGTCGCCAGCGTCGATTCCTGGATCATCGACCAGACGATCGCCAGCCGCCGGTAGCCGATGGATTGCAGCGTGCCGAGTTCGCGGATGCGCGAGGCGAACGCGGCGTACATCGTGTTCAGACCACCGAAGAGCCCGCCCACGGCGATCAGCCCCGCCGTCACCCACGCGACGATCTTGATCGGCCCGAAGAACGACGCCAGTTTGCCGTAGTACTCGCGCTCGGTCATGGGCACGAGTTCCAGGTCGGGCCGCGTCTTGGTGAAGGCCGCAATGTCGCCGAAGTCGGCACCCTCGCCGGTGGCCTCGTTGTAGGGGTCGAGCGTCAACACCACGCACGAGATAGTCTCGCGCTTGGTCGCCGTCATAAGGTCCGCCAGCGGCAGCCACACCTCGGCCTCGACGACCGTCCCCGGCGCGCTGAAGCGCCCGACGATGGTCCAAGGCCGCCCGTCGATCACCAGCGCCTTGCCCACCTGCACATCGCTCTCCGAGACGCCCAGCACCGTCGCGGCCATTCGCCCCACCATGACCTCATCGGCCCCGCTCACCGGCCATCGCCCCTCGGTCAGCGAGACCGACTCGTGGACCAGCGACGCCGCCGGCGTCACGCCGCGCAGCATGACCTGGCGGAGGTTCGCCCTGGGCGGGGGCGACGGAGCGACCGTGCCCGCATTCGCCGCGCTGCGCGTTCCATCACCCGTGGCCGAAGCCGCCGCCGCCCCCACGCCCACCGGCAGCATCACATGCACCTCGGGCGAGACATACGCCACGCCCGCGCGGGTCCGCACGCCCGCGACGCTGGCCGCGAGCACCCCCGGCACGCCCGCCTCGATCTCGGAACGCTCGACGCTCTCCTCGCTGCCCGCGCCCATGAGGATGACGTTGTGCTCCCCGCCGGTGGCGCGGAGCGCCTTGCTCATGCCGCTGACGAACCCGCCCGCGACCAGGATGAGCAGCACCACCATCGCCGCCCCGGCGACGGAGAGAAAGAGCCGCGAGGGCGAGCGCCCCAGATTGCGGACGGCGTATGCAAAGGGAAGAAGTCTCATGCGTGTGTCCTACTGCGAAAGTGTGTCATGCGTGTCTCCGAACAAGGGTGCGGGGGCGGAGCAGCGCGCAGCGGGACTCGCGGGCACGCGGCCCGCGACCGTCCGCGCTGGCGGGATGGGCGTCCTGATTGATCGGACGACCGGGCGTGCGAGATGAACGGGCGTGCGTGCGGGTTGTGCGGGCGTGCATGATCGGAGGGTGCTCGTTCGGCTGAAGTGAGCGGGCGTTCATGCCGATGGAACGGGCGTCCGTGTCCTTCGCGCGGTCGCGCGGTTGGTCCGCGCGGACGATTGGGCGGCACGCACGCACGCGGAGACGGTTCCCATGCCCGAGC
>JAIEOW010000115.1 GCA_019750095.1 Phycisphaerales bacterium | reverse complement strand
GGAGTCAGCACGGCCTGGGTGGGCACGCGTCCGACCTTGGTGGGTGTATCGACCGTGCGCTTCTGGGGGCGGAGCGAGAGCTTGCCGTCCTTGAAGTCGAAGACGCGGATGTGGTTGGGGCCGAAGGCGTGAAGAACGTAGAGAGTGCCATGCTTCTCCGAGAACGCCAGCGACTTGGCGGTCCCGGAACGTCCGGTCACGGTCTCGCCGGTGGATTCGTGCGAAGTGCGGGTCAGATGGCCGTCGGTTCCGAGGCGGAATGCCGAAACTGAGTTGTCGCCACCGTTGGCGGCGAACAGCCACTTGCGATCGGACGAGCGAATCACTGATCCGGCCGCCTCGAAAGCATTGGGGCCGGGGTCCTGGCCGGTCAACGGCTTGAAGGTGCCGGAGCCCTTGCCGCCGGTGGGGTGTTTGCCGATGAGCATCAGACGCCCGTCCGACGCTCGCCCATAATGGAACACCTCGTTCTGGTCGGCGTCATTGGACTGGATGTACAAACTGCCAATGAAGTCGGCGGCCTGGACACTTGGCGTGAGGACCAAGAGCAACCCGACAACGAGCGACCTGAGCGAGTGCATTGGAAATCTCTCTGTTGCTTTGGGATTGTGAATGCGACCCGGACGCGAGATGCGCGCGGGTCACGCTGAAACGGCAGTCGTGCTTACTTGCCGCCCTTGGCCGCGCGAAGGGGGGGGTAGTACTGCGAGAAGACCATGTCCGTGCCCGCGTTCTGCACATGGCACTGGGCGCAGCTGGCGAACTGGGCGGCAGCGGCTTCCTTGGCGAGCGGGTACTTGTGCCCGAAACTGAAGTACGCCCAACCCTTGGCTTCGGCGGGGAAGCGTTTCGTGTCCTTGATCGACGTCTCCAGGCCGATGAACTCGCCCTGGAAGTAGCCGTTGCCACTGGTCGCCTTCTTGGCACCAACGCTCGTCAGTTCCTTCACCATGAACGTCCCGTCGGGGAACTGGCCGGTCTTCTTCCACTCCTTCCAGGCGGTGGGGTTGATGTACACGTTGTGGAACTCGGGGAACGGGGCATCGCCATCGTTGAGGTCGTTTGGGGTGACGGGCGTGCCGATGTAAATCCACTCGCGGTACACCTCCGCGGCGGGGGCGATGAGCTTCCCGTCGGCAGTGTACTTGGGCTTCTCACTGTCCGGGGTTCCGGCCATCCCGGTCTGCTTCGCCGCGGCGGGCTCGGCCTGCTTCGCCGCAGCGGGCTCGGCGGCCGACGTTGAACCCGCGACCCCCGTCAGAATCGCCAAGGCGGCGCAAACCCCGACCCCGCACAGAGCAACGAACACATTTCTCGATCGCATGTGAGACTCCAAGTCAACGGGACCAAGGCACCCGGACGACGGGCGACATGATGCTCGTTTTTGGCGCGGGGTGCCGCGCCTTCTGAGCAGATCACGCTCAATATCAGACCCAGGGGACAAATTTCGGGGCGGTCGCGGGATTCGGAAATCCCGCCCGATGCCGGGTCCACGATGATCGTCCCGATTCGCCCATCCGCAAGCCTCTGAGACCGGTGGCTAACAGCGTGATAACAAACCATTGGCCGAAGTCGCGCGTCAACCGACTAGTTACCGTAAATCCTGATCGATCGGGGTCGAGAATCGGTTCGAGACGGTTGCGGATAGGGAGTTCAAGGCCCCCGTCGAAGCCGACGGGGGCCGTGTGGTTTGCGGTCCGGGCGCGCAGTGCGCGGTGAGCAAACGCCCCCCATCGAGGCCGGGGCTGACCGCCGCGAGCGCGGTTACGCCCGCTGGAACGCTCGTGGCTTGAACTGACGGGCCGGCGACCCGCGGGCTAGATCACGCCCCCGCGCTTGCCGGTGATCAGGCTGTAGAGCAGCCCCACGATGAAGACCACGAGGAAGATGAAGAACAGCACTCGGGCGATGTACATGGCATTGCCGGCGACGCCGGTAAAGCCCAGCACGCCGGCGACGAGGGCAAGGATCAGGAACATGAGTGACCAGCGGAGCATGGTGGCCTCCTTGATGGGGGTGCTGGGCGGGGTGCGCCATGACGGCGTCGTGCGTGGCTTGATGGGCGAGACTGAACGGGATGCTCATGAAGGGGCCCCGTGCTCAACGCTGAGACGTGGCGACGCGGCGCAAGGGCGCATCGCGATCGGCGACAGTGGGGTGGGACCGATGCCCTTGCGCTGCAGAAGCCGCAGGGTGGGAGGAATCGCCCACGCGAGCGCGCGGCCTGCCAGCGCCCACCGGATGAAGCGAGAGGGTCGGCTGCTCTCTACTGCCGGGCCTTGTGCAGGCCTTGGTCGTGACGAGACGGCTCGGGCAATCGCGACGCCTGAAAGGGTTGCAAGGCCAAGCCCAGTGACGACGATGCCCGTGCCCGACCAGAACGTGTGGCGCCGGGCGGCGCTCTCATCCCCCCAGGCGAGCAGCCGAGCCTTTGCCGCGGCCGTTGCGGCGGATCCACGCGGCCGTTGCACAGGGGGCGCGGCTTCGGAGTTCAGAGCAATCATGGACGGGCCTTGAGGGTGAGCAAGCGGAAGGTCATGAAGATTCCCACACCGATCATCAGCATCACGACCCCTGTGGCGGCCGCGGCGAGGGGTCGGGTGGTCAGCGTCTCCAACCACCACATGAGCGAGGCGGCCAGCAGCCAGATGCCCGAAAGCACGATCGGCACGGCGATCAGGAGCATCGCCGCGCCGACCGCGAACGAATAGGCCGCGAGTTGGAGGCGTTGCCCCACGCCCCGCACCGCGGCCATGAAGGCTGCGCCCTCGCCGGAACACTGCGGATTATTGACAAAGCCGATGGCGTTGTAAAAAACCTTGGACG
>JAIEOW010000035.1 GCA_019750095.1 Phycisphaerales bacterium | reverse complement strand
CGCCGCCCTCGTCTCACCCCGTCGCGCCTGGGAGTACACCGGCATCGCCAAGTGCACCGCGGGGCGTTTCTCCGCCGACGCCTTCGTGCTCAACTACAACGAGATCACCTCCGACGACCCCGACACCACGCTCGCGGGGGGCAAGATCGAGTATCGGCTCACCGAGAAGCCTGGCGACGAGCACGTGGGCGTGGCGTACATCGGCGTGTTCGACTCCAGCATGCCGTACATCCGGGCCCCGCTCACGATCATCGACAACGGGCGGGAGGACACCCAGACGATCAACCCGTACATGCGAGTACGCCCGCTGCGCGACGCGGCCCCGGGGCTCTACGCCGCGGTCGAAGGGGCGTACCAGTGGAACAACCGCATCGATCTTTCTGCCTATGCAATCAGCGCGGAAGTCGGCCACCAGTGGGAGAACACGCCGCTGCGCCCCAAGGTGAGTTACGCCTTTCGCGAGTTCAGCGGCGACGATCCCGGGACCAGCGAACTAGAACGCTTCGACCCGCTCTTTTACGACGGCGGAGTCAATGCCTTCGCTTCTGGTTCCAACGCTGCACTGACGTTCTACAACACCAATGTTCGCACCCACCGTTTCTCGCTCAACCTCACGGTCACGCCGCAGGACTTCGTCACGATGTCGTACTGGCGGGTCGAAGCCGCAGAGACCAACAGCCCTCTTCAGTTCGGCCAGGGAGGTCGAATCCAGACCGTCGGCGGCCAGCCCGCGCTGGTCTCTGGCGTTCCCGATGAGCACCTGTCGGACGACTTTTATGTCGAGTATGTTCGCATGCTCTCGCCCAACGCCTTTCTCACGCTCAGCGTCGGCGTGTCCATTCCAGGCGAAGGTCTCGAGGCCGCCGCGGGCAGGTCGCTCGACCCATGGGTGGGCGGCCTTGTGAATCTGACGTTCAAGTTTTAGATGCTGGAGACGACATGCCGCCCATGCACACATCTGTAGCTCGAGGATGTTCTTTCCTGGTGTCGTTCCTCGCGGTGCTTGGGCCGACACCGTGGTGCTCCGCCGACGAGCAAGCCGCGGGCTCCGCGCTCGAACGCACGGGGATCCTGCTTCCAGCCAAGGAACCAGAGACGCTGACCTTCGATGAAGTCGCCGCCCCCAAGTCGCAGCCGCCAGCGACCGCAGCGGACTCCGCGGTGGAAACCGGCACCGACCCGTCAAAGCTTCTCTTTCGCTTCGAGATGAATCCCCAGTACATTGAGCTGCCCGGCGATGGGTATCTCGCATCGACGAACTTGAAAATTGATGTGCCGCTCACCAAGTCCTTCGCAATGGCTCTGGAACTCCCCATCGTTCATGCCGGCGGCTTCCCTTCTCCGATCGACGACCAGGTCGGGCTTGGCGACATCTTCGTCCGCGCCCGCAATGTGTGGTCGTTCGAGCGATCCTCTTTCATCGCGGGAGCCGAACTCGGCCTCAAGACCGCCGACGACGAACTGCTCGGCAGCGGAAAGTGGCAGTTGAATCCAACGCTCGCCTATGTCCACTACCTGTCGAGCGAGTACCTTCTCGCCGTCGCTGGAAAGCAGCGACTCTCCGTTGCTGGCGATGACGACCGTGCTGACATCAACCAGACCGAGCTGCGGCTCATCGGTATCTACATCAACCCGAAAGGCTGGTGGGTGCAGGCAGATTACCAGCCCAAGATCAACTGGGAGCGTGATGGCCAGGTTTCTCATCTGCTCGAGTTCGAGGCTGGCACGATGCTCTCGCGGAGCATCGGTGTTTCTATTCGCCCGGGCGTTGGCATCGGCCCCCATCGCGACCGTGATTGGAGCATCGGAGTCGGTCTCCGGTTCTTCTTCTGATTCTCAGCAGGCCTTCCCCGCGACGAAGACACCGGGCTCGTGCTTCTTGAAGCGGGCGTCCGTGCCCTTGGCGGCGATCTCGCGGATGATGGCGGCATATAGCGTGGCCTCGGGGGTCTTGCCACCCGGCGAGCGCCACAGGCCCTTCGCCTCCATCGCGGCGATCATCTCCTTGGCCCGCATCGGCACTTCGCTCGCGGCGAGCACCTGCGCCGCCGCGCTGAGGGCGCTGATGCGCTTCGAGGGGCTGGGCGTCATCTCCTTGGCGGGCGGTGCGGCCTTCGCCGCCTTTCGGGACTTCCGTGCATCGCTCATCTCTCGCTGCGCCTTGCCCATGTTCTTGATCGTGCCTTTGCGTGCCATGTCGGACTCCTTCTGTCGGGTGCGGAATCCCGCCGCGCGCTGCGGCGGGGAAGCGTGGCCGTCGCGGTTCCCCGCGACGCCGCGTGGGGCGGGTCAGCACCCCGCGACGCGCTCGATCTCATTCATCACGTCGTGGATCATCGAGTTGGTGGCGGCGGCTTGGCCTCGGCGGTCGGTGCCGTAGACCACCTTGGCGACCGCGGTGGCCTTCGCGTAGCGGCTCTCCCGGTTCTCGTCGCGGGCGATATGCGCGATGCAGATGTCTTGCTTGCCCGCTCGGCGGGTGTGCTGCTCGATGGTCACTTCCGCGCCGCGCTCGGTGCGGCGGATGCTGATGTCTTGGTCGATGCCCTCGATCACGATCGTCTTGATGGTCATGGCGTTGCTCCTTGCGGTTGGTGGTTCTGGTCACTCGGCGTCGTTCAGAAAGGCCTCGACGTGCTCGGGGTC
>JAIEOW010000180.1 GCA_019750095.1 Phycisphaerales bacterium | reverse complement strand
GAGCGGGCGTTGATCTACAAGACACTCGTGCTGACCGGCCTACGAAAAGGCGAACTCGCCAGCATCACGGTCGGCCAGGTGGATCTGGGCGGTCGGGTGCCACACCTTCTGCTGCACGCCCGCGACGAGAAGAACCGGCGCGGCTCGGAGATCCCGCTGCGAACTGACCTCGCCGCCGACATCCGCTCGTGGCTGGCCGACCGGCTGACGCGAGCACAACAGGAGGCACGAGATGCGGAGGACCCCATCCCGGCGGCGCTCGCGAGCGACGAGCCGCTGTTCGACGTGCCCGAAGGGCTGATCCGCATCTTCGACCGCGACCTGGTCTTCGCCGGGCTGGCCCGCATCGAGAATCGCGGCGGCAAGGAAATCGTCATCAAGACGGACGACCGCGGCCGCACCATCGACGTTCACGCCCTGCGGCACACCTTCGGCACGCACCTGTCGAAGGCGGGCGTCCCACTGCGGACCGCGCAGGCCGCGATGCGGCACAGCGACCCGAGCCTCACGGCCAACGTCTACACCGACCCGAAACTCCTCGACGTGGCCGGGGCGGTGGCGAGCCTGCCGGACCTGCCATTGAACAGGAATGCCCGGGCAGTGGAAGCCGTCGCATCCCACTGAAAGCCGTGGTGCTTGCGCTTCGTTTAATGCTCGCCAGATGCGGCCCGGCTGCTTGGCCCCCGTCACGGTCAGCAACCGACCGACTCGCACCAAACCGCCTGCCACTATGGCAGCATACTTGCCGCGACATCTACACTTGCCAGCAGGAACTAGGTGCATCCGAGTCTCCCGGTGGGGGAACCGGTCTGGCACACCAATTGCCGGGAGACAGGACCATGATCCTCAAGACCGCCCACGTGACCAAGTACAAGTGTGTGAAGGACTCCACCGAGTTCTCGATCGACCAGGACGTGACGTGCCTTGTCGGCAAGAACGAGGCAGGCAAGACCACTATCTTGGAAGCCCTGTCCAAGTTGAAGCCCGTGCGCGAGGAGGACGGCAAATTCGACGTGACTCGGGACTATCCGCGTCACGAGCTGACCGATTACCAAGCGGTGCATGAGACGAGCCCCGCAGTAGCGATTTCGACGACGTGGGAACTTGAAGAGGACGACTACAAGGCTTTGGATGCCGCGATCGGTCCGGCAGGCCGCAAGATCACGACCATACAGATCACCAAGAACTACAAGAACGTCACCAATGGACACTTCGATCTCGACGAGTCCGAAGTCGTTCAGGGCCTGTTGAAAGCACCGGATGTTGACGCCAAGGACCGCACAAAGTTCAAGTCGGCGGCCACCGTGCAGGACCTTGTGAAGCAACTCGGTGCCACACCGGAGGAGCAGCAACAGCGGACGGCCTTGGCGCAGCAGATTCAGGCGAAGTTTGGAACCAAGACGGCGAAACAAGTCGCCTTCGACACGCTGTGGGCAAGAGTGCCCAAGTTTGCGTTCTTCTCCCAGTACTTGCGGATGCCGGGCCAGTTGGCCGTGGATGCGTTCAAGAAGCGTGTAGCGGACGGCAAACTTGACGACGGCGACCAGGTGTTCACTTCGCTGTTAGACATGATCGGCATGTCTGTCGATCAGTTTGCGGCAATCAGGGACTTTGAGAACCTCTCGGCTCGTTTGGAGGCCGCGTCGAACACTCTCACGAGACAACTCGTGAAGTATTGGAGCCAGAACGAGTATCTGAAGATGAACTTCAGGTTCGACGCGGCACGCGAAGGTGACGCGGCACCATTCAACACTGGCTGGATTCTCCGCACCCGGATCGAGAACACTCGACATGGGGCGACGACCGGCTTCGACCAGCGCAGCAGCGGCTTCGTCTGGTTCTTCTCGTTTCTCGTCTGGTTCAACCAGCTGAAAAAAAACGTCTCGGACAACCTCGTCATCCTTCTTGATGAGCCGGGCTTGGCTTTGCACGCCTCAGCGCAAGCCGATCTGCTCCGCTACATCGAAGAGCGACTCGCGCCCAGCTACCAAGTCGTCTACACCACGCACTCGCCGTTCATGCTCGACCCGTCGAATCTGCTCCGCGCACGCACGGTCGAGGATGTCTATCGGGAGGTCGGCGACGACGAGGGCCCCGATACCGACCCGCACCGCGGGACCAAGGTGTCGGATCAGGTGTTGCGCGCCGAACGGGCCACGCTCTTCCCGCTTCGGGCCTGCCTCGGCTACGAAATCACCCAATCGCTCTTCGTCGGCAAGCACAATCTGCTTGTCGAAGGCCCGTCCGACCTGCTCTACATCGACTGGTTTCGGCGCAAACTCGCCGCCGCCAAGCGGACGACGCTCGACCCGCGTTGGACCATCGTGCCCTGCGGCGGCGTCTCCAAGGTCTCGGCCTTCATGAGTCTGTTCGGCGGCAACGATCTTCACTGTGCGGTCCTCTGCGACTTCGCCGACGGCGGGAAGAAGGAAGTTGAAAAGTTGCGGAGTTCGGACCTCATGCGGGCCGACCACATCCTCACCGTGGACACCTATGCGGGCAAGCCCCAGGCCGACACCGAAGACCTCTTGGGCAACGCGGGCTATGTCGCGTTGGTCAACGCGGCGTACAACCTCACTGGCACGACCGCGATCAACGCGAAGAACGCCGACGGCACGCCAATCGGCGGTCGCATCGTCAA
>JAIEOW010000177.1 GCA_019750095.1 Phycisphaerales bacterium | reverse complement strand
TCTTCGGCGGCAGCGGCTCCACGCTCATCGGCGCGGAGATGACCGGGCGGCACGCGTTCCTCATGGAGCTCGATGCACTCTACTGCGATGTCATCGTGCAGCGCTGGGAGAAGTTCACGGGCCGCAAGGCGGAGCGGCTTCCGGCAAAGGGTGCGGCCGAAGAGAAAGCCGCGACGCGTGTCGCGGCTGGGAGCAAGGCGTGATGCATGCCTCACTCGTCGAGGTTGGGCAGCGGGCCGTCGGTCGCTTCGTCCCATTCAAGGGCGTAGCGCTCGGCGATGTCCTCGAGGTCGTGCTCGGTCAGGTACTCGGCGGTCTTCCGTTCCTGGCACGCTGCGACGGCCCGCGCCAGGTCCGTCCATTCCTCGATGGTGAGCATGTGGTCTTGGCGTGCGCCGAGCAGGTAGAGAGCGGCCTGCAGCACGGCCTCGAGTTGGGTTTGGGTGGGCGTCGCGTTCATGGCTCAGGCTTCTTTCCCCGCGACGAACACGCCGCGTTCGTGCTTCTTGAATCGGGAGGCGGTGCCCTTGGCGGCGATCTCGCGGATGATCGCGGCGTAGAGCGTGGCCTCGGGCGTCTTCCCGCCGGGGCTCGTCCAGAGTTTCTTGGCCTCCATCGCCGCGATCATCTCCTTGGCCCGCATCGGAACCTCGCTCGCGGCGAGCACCTGCGCCGCCGCGTCGAGGGCGCTGACGCGCTTGGGCTTGGGTTCCTTCGCGGGCTTCGGTGCCTTGGGAGTCTTGGGAGCCTTGGCCTTCTTGCCCTTAGCAGACGCCCCGACGGCCGCGTTGTTGGCGACCTCCTTCGCGGTCGGGACCTCGTGGTCCTGCTTTCCGCCCGCCCCCCCAACCAGCCGGTCGTTGATCTCCGCGAGCGCCGCCTTGCGGAGGCGCTCGGTCTTCGTGGACGCGTTGGCGGGCGCAGCGCTCTTGGACGCCTTGCGTGCCTTCCACGCGTCGCTCATCTCGTTCTTGACCTTGCCCATGTTCTTGATCGTGCCTTTACGAGCCATGTTGAACTCCTTCTGTCTGGTGCGGAATCCCGTCGCACGCTGCGGCGGGGAAGCGTGGCCGTCGCGGTTCCCCGCGACGCCGCGTGGTGCGTGTCAGCAGCCCGCGATGCGTTCGATCTCGCTCAGGACTTCGTGGACCATCGAGTTGGTCGCGGCCGCCTGTCCCCGGCGGTCCCGCCCGTAGACGTGCTTGGCCACCTCGGCGGCCTTCGCGTAGCGGGCCTCGCGGCTCTCGTCGCGGTGGAACTCGGCGATGACCTTGTCGAAGCGGCCTTGCGCGCGGCTCATGCGGACCACGCTGGCGGCCGCGCCGTCGGCCGTGGCTCGCACCGTGATGTCTTCCTCGGTTCCCTCGATGACGATGTGCTTGATCTTCATGGCGTGTCTCCGTGGTGGCGGTCACTCGGCGTCGTTCAGAAAGGCCTCGACGTGCTCGGGGTCCATGTTGCTGAGGAACCCGACCAGATCGATCAGGTCGCTGCGGACCTTCCCGAGGCTTCCCGCGAAGCCCCAGTTGCGTGGGTCGGCCTTGGCCCCCTCGGCGTGCTTGTCGAGTTCCATCTGCAGCACGTCCATCAGGCGGGCGATGTCGTTCCGCCTCGCGGCGTAGGTCTCGGCGGCGGTCGGTTCGGGCTTGGCGGTCTTGGGGGTGCGCTTCGTCATGGTCGTGCTCCTTGGCGTTCGGGGTGTTGGTGGTCTCTGGTAAACAGCGAAGCCCGCACTACGCGGGCTTCAGGTCGTCGGGTGGTTGTCGTTCTTGCGGTCCCAACTCGTCGTGTCCTTGGGTTGGCCAACCGCCCGGAGGTAGTCGACCAGTTCGTCGGCGGTCCAGGTATCGCCGTCGATCGCGTCGTGCTCGTTGGGGGCGTCGGTATCGCGGTCGATCTCGAAGAGGCGGAAGCCGCCAAGCGAACCGGGGCGCGGTCCCCAGTGGCCGTCGAGGTGGCGGCCGCGTCCGGCGGGAACCGTCGCGATGTTCCAGGTGCGGCCGTCGGGCGTGTGGATTTCGATCGCGGGGATGTGGAACCCGCTCTTGGCCAGGGTCTTGGCGAGGTCGAGCGTGGTCTTCGTGGTCGCGTTCATGTTCGTGGTCTCCGTCGCGTGCGGGGGGTGCGTTGTTCCCGCTCGCGTTGGACACACATTGGCCGGCTGATGGGGAACAGGCAAGGCGTTAAACGCTCATTTCTCGATGATTCTGCGACATGTGGGCAACTGCGTCCGCGATGTGGGCAACTGTGCGCGGGAGGTCCGCGATGACTCCCGAACACGCGCCTAGTTCCGGGCCACCAGCGGGCGGACAGGGAATGTCCCGGCTGAACCCTGCGGCGATGGCGGTGGCCGACGCCGCGCGCGTGCTCACGCGGCTGGGCGGCAAGCCCGTCACCGAAGACATGCTCGAGGCCGACATTGATGCGGGCGCGCCGACGAACGCGGACGGCAGCGTGAACCTCGTGCACTACGCGGCATGGCTCGTCAAGGACATGGCCACCCGCAGCGGAACCGGAGGTGCCGGTGGCGATTGACCCGCGCAAACTCAAGCCCGGCGA
>JAIEOW010000047.1 GCA_019750095.1 Phycisphaerales bacterium | reverse complement strand
TCGTTTGGTGCAAGCCGTTGGGCCGGGCCATGCGAGAGCGGGCACAAGGGACACTCCTCATCGCTGTGCGTTCCGGTCCCTTCCCTCTCCACAAGATCCATCTCGCGCGATCAACTCGGGACGGACAGGGCGGAGGGGGAAAGGTCACGGGATGGTCGGAGTTTCCTCTGATCACGTATCCGCTCGCGTCCGAGTTTGTGACCACCCTGTAATCCACCAATAAAAAACGGCCCCGCAAAAGGGCCGTTTCAAACGAGGCGGACGGGACTCGAACCCGCAACCACCGGATCGACAGTCCGGTACTCTAACCAATTGAGCTACCGCCCCAAACAGGTTTTTCCTGCTCGGCTCACGCCTCGCAGGGCCAAAAAGGTAGGCCGCGGTCCGGGTTTGTCAAGGGGTGGTTGTGTCTCTCGGGCCGCGGGGCAAACACTTGCCGGTTCTCGATGGCTGCGGGCCAGTTCGTGATGGCTGCCGGGCGAGTGCGCCCCGGCTTGCGGCTGGCTCCGGCTCGCAGTTCGAGCTTGGGCAGCTTGCTGCCGGTGGAACGCACTCATCGCCGTGCGCACGAGCTCTTCGACGATTGGTGGGCAAAACTAGCCCCGAAAAATCGTCGGCGGGGCGTCCACACCTGTGGTCGAGGCGATCAGTCCAGCATTGCCGCCGGTTTCTTGACGCGCGACGCCCTGGGCTTCGCGATCGGCTGAGCGCTTGGCCGCGATGGGGCTACGCGTGCATGAGCGACGCTGTCGGATTTGCGGGCCGCTGGTTTTCGTCGGGGCTTTGTTGCTCCGGGCGTCGCGGGCTGGCGCGTCGGCATGGTCTTGGCGATTCGGCGGACGAGCGCGCCCATGTGCGTGGCCGAGGGAATGTTGGCGCGGTCTCTTGGCATGTTCGGCCCGAGCCGCACGGCGGCGCGGAACGCTCGCTGAACCAGCTCCTGGGCGTGATCGCGTCCGACGAGGCGCGTGGCGAGCCGAACGAGGTCGAGACGGAGGCGGGCGATCCCAAGTTTTCCCCAGGCGCGATGGCGACGAGCGGCTTCCTGCCGAGCAGCTTTGCTCGGCGCGGTACTGACACAAACCTGTGCAGAGACAGGCCCCAACGTGGCAACTCCGAGCCCGACGACCGGTGCGCCATCCTTGGGGAACACGATCGGCGGCCATGCCGATCAGACGATTGCCGCGAGAACATCACGGCGAGTCGCTATGGTGACGCGTACCCCACCATTCGTCAATACGTCCCCGAGAGTTATCTCAGATGTCTTGCAGATCGAGCGTCCGATTCGCCCGGATCGGGGTGA
The DNA here is from genome assembly GCA_019750095.1 of Phycisphaerales bacterium. Lineage (GTDB taxonomy): Bacteria > Planctomycetota > Phycisphaerae > Phycisphaerales > UBA1924 > UBA4658. The sequence goes on along the minus strand of JAIEOW010000047.1, from coordinate 1,234 downwards.
GCACGCTCCAACGGGCAGAGCCCGCAGAATCGGAAGAGTTGAATAAACCGGTTAGTGATGGGTTTGTTGTGGGGATGGGCGATCTGGAAGTGGTCGGGACTTGCCCGGGTGTCTGGGGTTCCTATACTGGGCTGCCGATGAGTTCGACATTGGCACGCCGGGGTTCGTGAGTGTCACGGACGAGGCGAAGACGGGGTTTCTGGCTGGGCGATTTCGGCCAGACCAAGTCCCAAAATCTTGAAGCGCCCTCGTGGCAAGACGCGGTCATGGAAAGACCTCGGCGTGGTGTGTGTCCCATCAATGGGCCTTGCTCGTCGAACTGACCGCTCGAATGTCCTCTGCCGGTGTCGCTGTACGGAAAGGGTTTCAGATGGCAAACTCGCTGGTTCATGACCTTGTTGAAGCCGGTATTCACTTCGGCCAAAGGTCCTCAGGTTGGAATCCCAAGATGCAGCCGTATATCTACGGCAAGCGCAGCGGGATCCACATCATCGACATCAAGGAAACGGTCAAGGGCTTGCTGCTGGCGAAGAAGTTCATTGCCAAGACGGTCGCCGACGGCAAGGACGTCTGCTTTGTCGGCACCAAGCGTCAGGCCCGTGCCGTGATCGAGCAGCGCGTCGGCGACGCCAAGATGCACTATGTCACCGAGCGTTGGCTGGGTGGCACGCTGACCAACTTCCGCACGATCCGCTCGCGCCTCAAGCGACTTGAGGAGCTCGAAGCGATCGAGAAGAACGACAACTTCGCCAGCTACTCCAAGAAGATGGAGAGCCAGCTCAAGCGCGAGAAGGACAAGATCTTCACCAACCTCTCGGGCATCCGCGCGATGGACAAGCTGCCCGGCGCGCTGATCGTCATCGACGTGAACAAAGAGATCAACGCGCTCCGCGAGGCCAAGAAGCTCGGGATCCCGACGATCTGCCTGGTGGATACCGACGGCGACCCGGACATGGTCGACATCCCGATCCCCGGCAACGACGACTCGATGCGCTCGATCGACGTGATCGTCCGCGAGCTCTGCCTGGCCGTCGCTGATGGCAAGCAGCTCCGCACGCAGGTCAAGGAGCAGAGCTCCGCGTCCGGCGGCGAGGGCGGCGAAGGCCGTGGCCCGCGTGGCGATGGCGCCGGTGGAGATCGCAACCGGCGATCCTCGCGAGCGAAGTATCGCGCCGATGACGCCTCGGGCGCACCGGCGGGTGAGGATCGCCCGGCACCTGCCGCGGCTGCCGCT
>JAIEOW010000127.1 GCA_019750095.1 Phycisphaerales bacterium | reverse complement strand
GATTACGTGCCCGTCGAGGGCGAGCGGTTCCCGGTATATCTCGCGACAACCCGGGACGCGCAGACGCTGCTCCGCAGCGCCGGTCACATCTCGGCGCTCTCGCAGCGGCCGTTTGTGCTTGTCACGCCTACGCGGGCCGGCGCAAGCGAAGAGCTCAACCGCGTGGTGGATGGACGGTCGTCGGCATGGATCACGCTCGCCGAGACGCTCTCGTGGCAAGGCGAGGGAGTGTTCGAGCCCAAGCAATCGCTCGCGGACTCGCTTGGCGGATTTACTGCCCGCCACGTCAAGGTCGCGGCCGCGAGGTCCGACACGCCGAGGTTCGCAACTCCGCCGGGAGCGCGGTGGTCGGATGTGCGGATCCGGTTCACCGATGCGCACACGGTGTCGGTGACCGTCAAGGCTCAGACCGGGGTCTTTGATTTCGCCTCGATGGGTATGGGCGTGGCCAGAACCCGCAAGCCCGACGTCCAGTGGGCCTTGCTCTACGCGTTCGCCAAGGGGCGGGGAACCTTGGATTGGCGGAGCCCGGAGGCGTCTCCCAAGAACCAGAAGCGCCGCGAGCGGCTCGCCGAGAAGCTCCAGGCCTTCTTCGGCATCTCCGGCGATCCGATCCGGATTGAGGGCAAGGGCTGGGCCACGCTGTTCCGGGTCGAGTCCGACCACTGACGCTGGCGATGGCCACCACCCCGCATCCACGACTGTGATGCTACTTCTTGGGCTTGCGCTTCTTGAAGCGGTTCTTCAGGGGCTTTGCCGCGACGCTCGTGGCTGTCGCAGGCGCGGGGTCCGTGAGGAGCTTCTGGATGTGGCACATTTTGAGGACGTGCAGCAAGCACAGCAGGACATGAGTCATCCGAATGGTCTTTACCACGAACTCGAGGTAGCTGCAATGCGGCTTGCCGTCCACGATGATCATGCCTGTTTGGAGATCGTGCCTCGCACCGTAGTGCCCAACGGCGTTCCGCAGCTCCCGCTCGAGTAGGGCATCCCACATCTGCTCGCAGAGCGGTACCGATTTCAGGAATGCTCGTTTGGGGCCGTTTGGCCTGTCCTCGAACACCGCGAGCGTCGGGACATTCTTGAAGTTGTTCATCCCTTTGGCCGCAAGCGCCGCACAGATTGTCGCGTCGAAGGAATCTTGATGTCCCCGTTCGACGACATTGATGGTGCCGACGAGAATAGACAGAACTCGGTGAGCCAGTTCGTAGCAGTCGACATAGTGGCCCTTCAGCACATCGAAGTCGTCGCGCGGAAGTCGGAGCTCCGCGATCGCCTTTTCCATCCCGTCCTCGTACAGCTCGGCGGGGATGGCGGCGAGTAGGGCCGACTTGTGGGTCGCCATGAAGTCAAATCGCTCGAGGACCAGCCGCTGAAGATCACCAACACGCCCTTCCGCGAGCAGACCCTCTGCGAACGCGCGCTGCTCCGGGAGCCTGGCCTTGTTTGACGAAAGGAAGTCACTCCACTCCTTTACGAATCGCTGAAACCAGTCTCCGATGAGCAGCGGGTGGTACGCCATCAGGAAAACACGAGGAAGCACGTCGTGATACTGCCACTCTTTCTTTGGCTCAGGCCAGTTCTTCCCAAACAGGCGTCTTCCCTCTTCCTGAAACCGCTGCCAGTCCTTGTTCAGGTAGAAGTTGCCGAGCCTGCGAAGGCCCGCCCCATCCTCGGACACGATGCTGCGGAAGAGCCCTATTCGGCGCATCGTCTCGACGAGTGATGTACCAAGCAACTGTGCGTTGTGCAGGAACGAGGATCCGCCTTCGTCGGCCATCTGGGTTGCGGTGCGGCGTGCCGGTAGGTCCGGATTCAGGCTGATTGTCTCAACGAAGGGGCCTTCGCTTTGCGGATCGATCAGCTTCGCAGACTCCATTTCCAGGCGAGCGCCGGGATGTGGCTCGTACCGGAGGACCTGCTTTCCCTTTATGACCGTGTGGCAGCGACCACAGACCACGAAGAATGGCTGCTCTATCTCCGCTCCCACGCTCACACGAAGTAGAAGCCGCGCCTGGCAGCCGGGACACTCAATGCCGTACCGATAGATCATCAGCGTTCTCCGGGAGCCGTACTGCGGTGATGGTACGAGCAAGCGAGGGCGACCCGAATGGGCCCAGTTCCAACCGGACAGTTGGCTACCAGGAAGGTCTCGTGGATGTCGCGGGAACGCGCTCCCTCGGCTTGGACTCGCCGCTGCCCGGGGGCACGACCCAGCGGCGAGCCGTGGGGGGACAGCAACGTCATCTTGGGGGCGTCATCGACATGTCGATGATGCCGGCGCACGAATCTCAAGATTGTTTTGCCTGCTGGCCCGTGCGCAACCCGCTGATTTTCAGCGGGTTGCTTCGCTTTGGAGCGGGTCACCAGACCTGAATCTCGTGCCGTCATCGACAAGTCGCCAGTCGAGGACGACAGGCCCGCATCCCACGCCAATCCCGCCCCGGTGAGCTCTTCGCCGGACCTGTCGCTCCCCGGGGCCTTCTGGCCATGCCAGAAAGGTCCGGCCCATGTCGACTCGCGCCATCGATCCA
>JAIEOW010000151.1 GCA_019750095.1 Phycisphaerales bacterium | reverse complement strand
GCCGACATGCTCGAGTCGATCAAGGTCGAGCTGGAGAGCAACGAGATCCTGGCCGGCGACTTCCCGGAGGTCTGCCATCCGATCCGTTCGCTGGAGGGGATTCACCAGCGGGCCTCGGGGCAGCTCTTCCAGGGCAAGCAGACGCACATCGGCTGGACCGCCCGCGAGGTCGTGCTGCCGACGATCGCCGGGTCCGAGGGGTCGGGTGCCATTATCCGCGTCGCGGGGATCACCGGGCGCATCCGCGGCATGAAGCACAAGCGTGCCGACGGGACGTCTTCGCGTCCGTCGCTGGTGCTCATCGATGACCCGCAGACCGACGAGAGCGCCCGCTCGCCATCGCAGTGCGCCAACCGAGAGCGAATCCTCGCCGGCGCGATCCTGGGATTGGCCGGGCCCGGCAAGAAGATCGCGGGACTCATGACGCTGACAGTGGTGCGGCCCGACGACCTTGCGGACCGCATCCTGGACCGCGACCAACACCCGCAGTGGCAGGGCGAACGGACCAAGATGGTGTACGCCTTCCCGACGCGAGATGCTCTATGGCAGCGGTACGCCGAGCTCCGCGCCGACGGGTTCAGGAACGATCGCGGCATCGCCGAGGCCACGGCGTTTTACAAGCAGCACCGCACCGCGATGGACGAGGGCGCGGCGATCGCGTGGCCGGAGCGGTTCAACCACGATGAACTGTCGGCGGTCCAGCACGCAATGAACCTCAAGCTGCAGGACGAGGCTGCGTTCTTCGCGGAGTACCAGAACGAGCCGCTGCCCGAGATCCAGTCCGTTGACGACCTGCTCACCCCCGACCAGATCGCGGCGAAGCTCAACGGCCATGCTCGGGCGGAGATCCCGCTGGGGTGCTCGCGGCTGACGATGTTCATCGACATCCAGGGCAAGGCGCTGTTCTACCTCGTGGCCGCCTGGGAGGACGACTTCACGGGCTATGTCATCGACTACGGCACCGAGCCCGACCAGAAGCAGGGGTACTTCACGCTCCGCGACATGCGCCGCACGCTCGGGGCCGAGTCGCCCCGTGCCGGCGTTGAGGGGGCGATCTACGCGGGCCTCGAGCGTCTGGCCGAAACGCACTTGGCCCGCGAGTGGCGGCGGGACGATGGGGCGATGGTCAGGATCGATCGCTGCGTCATCGACGCGAACTGGGGCTCGTCGACAGACGTGGTGTACCAGTTCTGCCGCCAGAGCCCGCACGCGGGCGTGCTCATTCCGAGTCACGGCCGGTACGTGGGCGCGAGCAGCATCCCCTTCAGCGACTACAAGCGGAAGCGCGGCGAGCGGATCGGCCTTAACTGGCGCGTGCCGGTGGTGACCGGCAAGCGGAGCGTTCGGCACGTTCTCTTTGACACGAACTACTGGAAGTCGTTCGTGCATGCACGCCTCGCGGTACCGATGGGCGACCCCGGGTGCCTGTCGCTCTTTGGGAGCAGGCCCGAGCCGCACCGTCTGCTGGCCGAGCATCTCTGCAGCGAGTACCGCGTGAAGACGGAGGGCCGGGGACGCACGGTCGACGAGTGGAAGCTGAGGGTGGAAGGCCTCGACAACCACTGGCTGGACTGCTTGGTCGGCACCGCCGTCGCGGCGTCCATGCACGGCGCTGTGTTGTTCGGCACAGATCACAAGGTGGTCGCGCGGCCCAGGCTGAAGCTCTCGGAGCTGAGGGGGAAGACCTCGTGAACCCACGCCCCGGACCAAAGCCCGTCACGCCGGTCTCGCCCAAGGGCCTCTGCTGCCCCGCGTGCGGGTGCCGGCATTTCGAGGTGCTCTACACCCGTGCGACGCCCGCGGGCACGATCCGCCGCCGCCGCCAGTGCCGCCACTGCGGGCGTCGGATCACCACGTCCGAGCGGGTTGGGGCATGAACCTCCGGTCAGGTTCTACCGGTGGAACGAACTTGCACATTCTGGACGCAGGATTCGGGATTGCGGCCTGCGACGGGTTAGGTGCTCTATGGAGGCACAACGTCCATGCCCGATCCCTCGCCCACTTCCGATCTTGAACAGGCCGTCCGCGAGAACGCGGTCCAGCCCGCGAAGGCGTCGGTGGACGGCCAGTCCGTCGAGCAGCAGCCGCTGAAGGACCAACTCGATGCCGTCCGCTTCTTCGCGTCCAAGGACGCCGCGAAGAAGCCCGGCATCGGGATCAAGTTCGCCAAGCTCGTTCCGCCCGGTTCCGCCTGACCCCGCTCCCCCATGCTCAAGACCATCGCCAACATCCTGAGCCGGGCCACGCGGGGAAGTACTCCCAGCGATCTCTCCCCCTCCTCCGCACCCGCGCGCGGCTCGCATGGACGCGGGCCGCGTGCGGGGAGCGGAGCCCGCCGCCTTGTCGTTGCGAAGTTCGACTCGGCCAAGACGACGCCGGAGAACCGCAAGCACTGGGCGAACGCCGATGGGCTGTCTCCCAACGCAGCGATCAACCCCGAGGTGCGTCGAGTTCTCCGCAACCGCGCCCGCTACGAGGTCGCCAACAACTCCTACGCCAAGGGCATCGTCCTCACGCTCGCCAACGACAC
>JAIEOW010000064.1 GCA_019750095.1 Phycisphaerales bacterium | reverse complement strand
GTGATCCAGCCAAAGAAGTTGCGGAAGGACCGCTTGCCCGTGCTGATCGAAGCCAAGTCGGCGGGCGACTTCACCAACACCAACAAGCGCCGCAAAGAAGAAGCGACCAAGGTCCACCAACTCCAAGCGACCTTCGGCAAAGACGTGTGCTTTGTTCTGTTTCTCTGTGGGTACTTCGGCTCCGACTATCTGGGCTACGAAGCCGCCGAGGGGATCGACTGGGTTTGGGAGCATCGCATCGAAGACCTTGCGAAGTTGGGACTGTGAACCGAATGATTGCGCACCACGACAACACGACCGAAGCGCAACGCCAGTCGATCCAGACGGCGATTGATGCAAGCAAGTCGGCAGCCGAGCGGAACCGCCTCGGCCAGTTCGCCACGCCCAACGCCCTTGCCGTCGATATCGCCCGCTACGTCGGCACACTCATCGGCACGCGCAAGCGTGGAATCCGCTTCGCTGACCCTTCTATAGGCTCGGGTAGTTTCTTCTCCGCCGCGCTTGCGGTCTATGGCCCCAAACGCTTGGAGAGCGCTGTCGGTGTCGAACTCGATTCCGCCTTCGCCGACGCCGCGAGCGATCTATGGGCCGATGCCGGGCTGGAAGTCGTGCGCGGCGACTTTACCCGCGTCGTCGCCAACGGCTCGTGCCCCGCCGCGCCAAACCTGATCCTCGCCAATCCGCCCTATGTCCGCCACCACCACATGGACCGCGAGGACAAGGAACGCCTGCAACGGCTCGCGTTCAAGATGACCGGCGTTGAGGTCAACGGCCTAGCGGGCCTGTACGTCTACTTCCTCTTGCTCGCGACAGCATGGATGGAGGACGACGGCTACGCCGCGTGGCTCATCCCGTCGGAGTTCATGGATGTCAACTACGGAGCCGCGCTCAAAGGCTTCCTGACGGATCGTGTGACGCTGATCCGCGCTCACCGCTTCGATCCCGACGATGTTCAGTTCGGTGACGCGTTGGTGTCCTCGGTCGTCCTGGTCTTCAAGAAGGCCCCGCCACCTTTTGGACACGCGCCCGAGTTCACATTCGGCGGGACGCTCGAACACCCGCACGCAAGCGACCGTATCCCCATCGAACGCCTGCGCGAGTCCCGCAAGTGGACGGTTTATCCCACCCACGCCAAGAACGACCGGCACACGCTCAGCGACGGCACCGGCCCGACGCTCTCCGATCTGTTCAAGGTCCAGCGCGGCATCGCCACCGGCGACAACAAGTTCTTTGTCCTCGACCGTGCCGACGCGAAGCGTCGCGGCCTGCCCGCGAAGTTCCTGCGCCCGATTCTGCCTAGCCCGCGCCACCTCAAGACGACGGTGATCGAACCGGACGACGACGGTTACCCGGTCATCGATCGCCAACTCTGTGTCATCGACTGCGACCTCCCCGAGCATGTGGTCGAACAGCGCCACCCGGCCCTGTGGGAATACCTGCAAACCGCCGAAGCCCTCGGCGTGAAAGACGGTTACCTCGTCGGCAAGCGCACCCCGTGGTACAAGCAGGAACAGCGCGAGCCGTGCCCATTCCTCTGCACCTACATGGGTCGCGGGTCAGACGACAAGCAGCCCTTCCGATTCATCTACAACCGCTCGAAGGCGATCGGGACGAATCTCTACCTCATGCTCTACCCCGTCAACGGCTTCGCGGCCATGCTGCGCAAGCACCCCGAGCGCGGGGCGGATGTGCATGAACTCCTCGGCCAAGTCACCGGCCACGAACTGCGCGGCGAGGGCCGTGTCTACGGCGGCGGGCTGAACAAGATTGAGCCGAGCGAACTGGGCCGGGTGTCGGCGGCATCGTTCGTTCAGCGGTGGCCGGAACTTGCGGCAAGCGTGCGGCGAGAACAAACGGCGGGTCTGTTCGCCTGATCCGGCAGCGAGTGCCTGGGGGCGGCAGCCCCCGGCACAGCGACTGCCAGCTAACGCACAGATAGTTTCATCGCCGGCTAACGACAGCGCTGATACTATGACTGCGTCACGCAAAGCCGCCAGCGACAAGGAGTCTGACCAGTGCCCAGCAGAGATGACTACGTAGCAGTTGCACAAGAGATCGCAAACTACTTCAACGCGTTCAACCTCGGCTTCAAGACCTACAAGGTGTCGGAGTTGGACGCCATGATTAAAGCCAAAGCGGGCGAGGGCGCTCGTATTTCGACCAAGACGGCCGCCGAGGAGTTCGAAACGGTCCTCCTCAAGCGCGGCTTTATGTGTTTTCCAGCAATACCTGAAGTCGAAGACGGCTATGTCCGGGTCTTCCGAACCGGCACTGTCGCTGCCAACATCCTCCAGGCTTTTCTCAGCCCTGGGCAGACTACGGATCAGTCGCTGGCGGCAATGCTCCGCACGCTTCGAACCCGCCGACAGGTCGATGATCGCGAGGAAGGCGAAGGCGTTAGCTGACCAGCCTTACGCCGCCACCGTCGCCGTCGTGATCTCCGACCACGGCCCCTTTTCGCCGCGTGTGTTGACCCAGCGGGCCATGTAGAC
>JAIEOW010000136.1 GCA_019750095.1 Phycisphaerales bacterium | reverse complement strand
CCTTTCCACCCGCCTCTGGCGGCTGCACCTGCCCGCCCAGAAACTCCACCAGCCGATCGTGGATGATGCCGATGAACTCCTGCCCGGGCTCCAAACTCTTGCTCACGGCCCGCCCGAGCGCATCGTCCTTGACCTTGGCCACGAACGCATCGACGACATCGATGTGCACGTCGGCCTCAAGCAGCGCGGTGCGCACATCGCCGAGCGCCTCGGCGACGTTTCCCTCGGAAATGCTCGCCTTGCCGGAGAGCTTGCGAAAGACATTGGCGAAACCGTCGGAGAGGCGTTCAAACATGGATGCACCTTCGGCATGCACGCGGGCAACCCGCACGCACGCAAGTTCAACAGATCCGGAAAGAGGGCTGTGACCGCAGCGGGGAAGAGTAGCCGGGCGAAACGAAGGCCACTTGTTTCCGAGAATGCGATACGCTGCTCCACGAACACCATGGCCACGAAATCTCCACGCTGCATCGCCTGCAAATACGACCTCACCGGCCAATCGCCCGGCCAGCTCGGCGAAGTCCTCTGCCCCGAGTGCGGCGTGAAGAACCTCCCGCCCGCAAAGAACATTCCCAACTGGCCCGCGGGCGAGATTGGCGTGCCGCAGAGCTGGGGCCGTCATCTCATGTGGACGCTGGCCTGGGTGATCCTCTTCCCGCTGCTGATCATCGCCATCTGGCTCGTGATCCGCATGTTTCCTTGATTCACCAGATTGCGGCCCGGGTTCAGCCCGGACCGATGAGCTTCGCCACCTTGCGGTTCAGGAACCACGCGTGGTGATCCAGATGCCAGGTGTCATAGGTCAGGATCGTCTTCAGCGTCATCTCGCCGCGCTCGGTGTGCAGGCCTTTGCGTTCCCACGCCGACGGCGCCAATGACCGCAGCCAATCGCTCGTCCACTTGCGCAGTGTGTAGATCGTCGCGATATACGCCCCGATCGGCTGGCGCAGCTCCGGCGGAGTGCGCTCGGTGCCATAGATCCCGGCATCAATAAACGCATTCTCGTCCCAGTTGTGCAGGATCGGATTATCCTGCGCCGCGATACATCGCATCCGATGCGTGAGCACCATCTCGGCGTCGGCCAAGTGTCCGAGCAGCACGCGGATGGGCCAGCGCCCCACGCCCGCATCGGGCAGAAACGCCATGTCCAACTGCTCATCGCGCAGCTTGAACACCCGCTGATCCATCACCTCCACGCCGATCGCAAAGCGCGACGCGAGATCGGGGACGGTCATCGCCAGGTACTGGTCCAACTTCGGCTCAACCGTGATGACCTTGCTCGCCGCGCTCATGCCATACTCCTCTGCGCATCTTGCTCGACATCAAAAACCTGCTCCACGCTTCCGCTCCGTGGCCCTCAGTGGCCCCCCGTGTTTCAACCGGCTCGCTCTGCAGCCGCCTACTCCACATCCGGTGGCGACCGATACGCAATCGGCCGCCCCTCGGCGTTCACGGATACCAGCGTGATCGACGCCTCCGTCACCGGCACCGTCACGCCGCTGCTGTACCGCTCGGCTTCCACCTCCACCCGCACCGTCACACTGCTTGTGCCCATCCGAGTCGTTGTCGTGTAGAACGCAACCACGTCGCCAAGCTGCACCGGCTGCTTGAACTCCACGCGATCCAACGCGACCGTGACCCATTTATGCACGCCATGGCGACGCGCTTCGACAAAGCCCGCCTGGTCGATGTACGACAGGATCACGCCGCCGAAGATCGTCCCGTACTGATTCGTGTCCTTGGGCATCGTGACCACCCGCAGAGCGAGCCGACGCTCCAAGCTGGGCGGGTTGGGCTGGGCGGGCTGGGGCGTAGTGGCGGCCATGATCGAGCGTAGGGCCAGAAGACCACAGCGAGACAGCGGAACATGGATACAGCGGAACAGCCAAGCCAGAGAACCCATTGCATCCTGGAATTCCAAGCCCCCCCTGCTGTTCCGATGCATCCATGTTCAACTGTTCCGCTGTCGTGCTCTTCCCGTGTACACTCCGCTCTATGAGCGAGTCCGCGTATGTCAAGGTCCAGCCGATCGCCAGCGGCGTCATCTGCGCCGTGCTCAGCGAGAAAGTCGGCGGCCGCGAATCCCAGGTCATCGAACAGGAAATCCGCGCCGCCATGACCGCCGGGGCCAAGAAGCACCGTGTCATCATGGACATGAAGGCCGTCGGCATGCTCGCCTCCATGGGCCTCGGCATGCTCGTGAGCTTGCACAAGACCTGCGCCGGCGAAGGGGGCAAGCTGGTCATCTGCAACCTCTCCGAAGACATCGCACAGGTGCTCAAGATCACGCACCTTGAAAAAGTCCTCCGCATCGTCAAGACGCAGGACGACGCCATCAAGGCCCTCGGCTGAGCCCATCGTGAGCAACCCACGCGGCACCCTGGGGGGGGGGGGGGGGGCGCCGGCGCCCCCCCCCCCCCCCGGGCCC
>JAIEOW010000049.1 GCA_019750095.1 Phycisphaerales bacterium | reverse complement strand
CAGCTGCGCAGCAGCGGCCGCACGCCCTCGTTGCCCGGGAGGCGAACGAGCGGCGCGTCGGCGAGGCGGATGTGGAGGGGGTGCATGATCCGAGGGTACCTCGTGCACGGCAAGAATTCACCCGCGCTCTGCTGGACGGTCATCCGACGCCGGCACGCTTTGCACCACCCCGCACTCCGGGCACCGTGCATCAGCTTTCAATCCCTGCAAGCTGTAACCGCACTCGTGGCAAATGCCGGGTACTACGGGGTGTTCCATTCTCAGCCAATCAATCAGCAGAGGAACGATCACAAGAAGGGTGAACAAACCCATCAAGACGAGCGGTACCCCGAAATCGTCCAGCCACCCGTTGTGTTTGCACGCCAAAGTCACGGTCCACCACGAGTCCATCTTGCAGCTCCTGAAGCCGCCCTCAAGTCCATCCGCCGTCGGGGGCAGGGCGGTTGCGTATGGGCAAATGTCGCAGGGAGAGATGGGGTAGGCCGAAGAGAAGACTCGGCACGGAGTGCCGACCTACCCAAGACTCGGCACGGAGTGCCGAGCTACCCAAGAGTCGGCACGGAGTGCCGACCCACCCAGACCGTCGGCACGGAGCGCCTCCCCACCCGGGGCCTTCGGCATGGCAACAATCGCCCACACATGAGCAAGAAAGGCCGGAGCATGGATGCCACGGAAATGTTGACCGCCCCCGAGGCCGAAGCCCTTGAAGCCGCCAAGTCGCGCGTGGGCCGCAAAGCGGGCACCGCCGGCGCGCCACGCGTCACCGCCGAGACGATGGCGACGAAGCAGCGCGACATCTCTGTCTCGGAGTTCTTCGCCAAAAACCGCCACCTGCTGGGCTTCGACAACCCGCGCAAGGCGCTGCTCACCACGGTGAAGGAAGCCGTCGACAACAGCCTCGACGCCTGCGAAGAGGCGAGCATCCTGCCCGACATCACCGTCGTGATCGAGGACCTGCAGCCCGACCGCCCCGCGAGCGCCAAGTCCTCGCGCTACCGCATCACCGTCGTCGACAACGGGCCCGGCATCGTCCGCAAACAAGTCGAGAACGTCTTCGGACGTCTGCTCTTCGGCTCCAAGTTCCACCGCCTCAAGATGTCGCGCGGGCAGCAGGGCATCGGCATCTCCGCCGCCGGCATGTACGGGCTCATCACCACCGGCAAGCCCATGTCGATCCAGACCCGCCCCAGCGCGCAGAAGCCGGCGCATCACATCGAGCTGGCGATGAACACCAAGACCAACCGCGCCGAGGTCACGGTCGACGAAGAAACCGAGGACTTCCCGCTCATGCGCCTGCGCGAGCTGCCTCAGGTCCGCGAGCTGGTGCAGCGAGACGATTTCCTCACCAAGCGCGAGTACCCCACGGGCACCAGCGTCACCGTCGAGCTCGAAGGCAAGTACCAGCGCGGTCGCGGCAGCGTCGACGAGTTCCTCGAACTCACCGCCATCGCCAACCCCCACGCCAAGCTCACGCTCGTCAGGCCCACGCGCGAGACCACCGAAGAAGACGATGTGCCGGCGAAGAAAGGCAGGGGTAAGGACGAGGCAGGCGGGACGCCTGCCCCACTGCCACATCCAGTGGGGCAGGCCTCCGGCCAAACCTCCGCTTTAGTGGGGCAGGCCTCCGGCCTGCCTCTCCCGCCCCTGCCCATCATCACCGAGGACTTCGGCCCCGTCGTCGTCTTCCCCCGCGCCGTCAGCGAGCTGCCCCCGGAAACCAAGGAAATCCAGCCGCACCCGCGCGGCGTCGAGCTCGGCACGCTCCTCCAGATGCTCAAGGACTTCGAGGCCGCCGAGAAGGGCACGCTCTACACGTTCCTCCAGGAAAAATTCTCCCGCGTCAGCGACTCGACCGCCGGCGACTTCTGCAAGGCCATCAAGGCCACCTCGCGCACCAAGGTCAGTGACATCCAGCCCGCCCAGGCCGAGGTGCTCTTCAAGCTCTTCCAGGAAGCCAAGCTCCCGCCCCCGCCTACCGATTGCCTCGCGCCCATCGGCGTGCAGCAACTCCTCAAGGGCATGTTCAAGGGCGTCCGCGCCGAGTTCTACGCCGCCTCCTCGCGCCAGCCCGATGTCTATCGCGGGCGACCGTTCCTCATCGAGTCGGCCATCGCCTTCGGCGGCGAACTCGCGTCCGACGACTCGGCCCGCGTCATCCGCTTCGCCAACCGCGTGCCGCTGCTGTTCCAGCAGAGCGCGTGCTCGTCGTTCAAAGCGGTGGCGGAAACCAACTGGCGCAACTACGACCTCCAGCAGCCGCGCGGCGGCCTGCCGGCCGGCCCGCTGGTGATCATGATCCACATGGCCAGCGTGTGGGTGCCCTTCAC
>JAIEOW010000201.1 GCA_019750095.1 Phycisphaerales bacterium | reverse complement strand
AACGCCACCTATCTCGGCGAGAAGGACACCTATCCCAACGGCTGCCACATCTGCGAGGTCGAGGTCGATCCGGAGACGGGCGAAGTGAAGCTCGATCGCTACGCCGTGGTCGACGATGTCGGCACGGTGATGAACCCGATCGGCCTCAAGGGGCAGATCCATGGCGGCGTGGCGCAGGGCGTGGGCCAGATCCTGGGCGAGCAGGTGATCTGGGACCGCGAAAGCGGCCAGCTCCTGACGGCGAGCTTCCTCGACTACACGATGCCGCGGGCCGACATGATGTGCAGCATGGAGGTGAAGTCGAACCCCGTGCCGACCAAGTACAATCCGCTGGGCGCCAAGGGAGCCGGCGAGGCAGGCACGGTGGGGGCGATGCCCGTGCTGATGAACGCGGTGATCGATGCACTGGCGCCGCTCGGCGTGCAGGACATGGTGATGCCGGCCACGGCGGAGAATGTCTGGCGCGCCATCCAGGCGGCGAAGGGAGCATAGGTCCATGGGCCAGATCGTCGGCGCGGCCGTCGTTTCGCACCATCCCGGCCTGGTGCAACCGAAGGAGATCCGGGTCCAGCGCGGCAACGGCCGCGACTCCGACCTGATCGAAGGCTTCGAGCGTGTGCGCGCGAAGATCGACGCGGTGAAGCCCGACACGTTCGTGCTGTTCGACACGCACTGGCTCACCACGTCGCTGCATCTCGTGGCGGGCGCGGCGCACTACAAGGGCAGCTACACGTCCGACGAGCTGCCGTTCTCGATGACGCGCTTTCCCTACGACCATGCCGGTGCCCCGGCGCTGGCCGTAGAGGTCGAGAAGGTCGCGCGGGAGAAGAAGGTCGCGGCCCGCAACGTCGTCGAGGAGACGTTGCCGCTGCACTATCCGACCCTGAACGTCATCCACTATCTCGGTCGCGGCGAGAAAGTGCTGAGCGTCGGCACCTGCCAGACCGCGCGTTTCAAGCATTTCCTGGAAATGGGCGAGGTCGTCGGCGAGGCGATCCGCCGGTCCGACGCCCGCGTCGTGCTGCTGGCCTCCGGGGCGATGAGCCACAAGTTCTACGACCTCGACCATGTCCCGCCCAACCCGCGTGTCTGGCATCCGGACAATGTCTCTGAGCCGAAGAACCGTGCACTCGACATGGAGGTGCTGGAACTCTGGAAGCAGGGGCGGCACGACATTGTGCTCGACCGCTTCCCGGAGCTGGAAGCGGCCAAGTACGAGGGACGGGGCGCGCACTACGCGCAGATGATGGGGGCGCTGGGCGGCAGGGATTGCCGTGCCCGTGGCACGCAGCTCTCGGAATACGAGAACGCGGCCGGCACCGGCAACGTGCATGTCTGGTTCGATCTTCAGTAAGGGGAGTTGTTGAGATGAGCGTACTCGAGGGACCGCGCAAGGAAATCCGTCACGTCATGAAGGACGGCAGCGCCTACTGGGTGGAGTTCAAGGACGGCAAGATCGTCTTCGCCGACGGCCGTACCGCCGAGGAGAAGGACGTCGTTCACCTGCCGCCGTGCAATCCGACCAAGATCCTGTGCGTCCACGTGAACTACATCTCGCGCTACTACGAATTCAACAATACGCACACGCCGCCCAAGACGCCGACCTACTTCCAGAAGCCGCTGACCGCGCTCAACGCCCACAAGGGCGAGCTGGTGAAGCCCAAGGGCTACAAGTACGTGAACTACGAAGGCGAGATGGCCGTGGTCTTCTCGAAAGTCACCAAGAACGTCAGCCGCGAGGAGGCCTGGGACTGTATCGCGGGCTTCGCGCCGGCCAACGATTTCGGCTGCCACGACTTCCGCGACACCGACGGCGGCTCGATGCTGCGCGTGAAGGGCATGGACGGGTTCTGCCCGATCGGGCCGGGCCTGGTGTCGGGCGTGGACGTGCGACAGTCGACGCTGCGCAGCTACAAGAACGGGAAGATGGTCCAGGAGGGCGCGGTCAGCGAGCAGATCTTCGACTGCGGCTACCTGATCGCCGACCTGGCGCGCCACATCACCTTCCTGCCGGGCGACATCCTGCTCACGGGCACACCGGCGAACTCCCGTCCGCTCGAAGCCGGCGACACGATCGACATCGAGGTCACGGGTGTCGGGCGTCTCTCCAACACCGTGGTCGAGACGCCCGCGCCGCGCGCGTC
>JAIEOW010000053.1 GCA_019750095.1 Phycisphaerales bacterium | reverse complement strand
CTTCATTGTGCTGTGGGATCGGTACAACCCGCGCTGCGAGCCGCCGTGGTCGGAGAAGGAACTTCGCCACAAGGTGACCGACGCCGCCAGCAAGCCGCACGACCGTCCCTTCGGCTGGCTTCGTGATGCAGGCCCGGTCGAGGCGAGCGACGTGGATCTCTCGGGCCTGGTCGTGCGAGGTCGCGCGCCGGTGGCCGACGCGACTTCGTCGCCCGCGCCCGCGGATCCGGGCCTTCTGCCGCCCGAGGCGCTCCGCGTCCCGGGCTTCGTTGGCGAGGTGATGGACTACTGCCTCGCCACCGCGCCCTACCCGAGCCAGACGCTGGCGTTCTGCGGCGCGCTGGCGCTGCAGGCCTTCCTGGCGGGCCGCAAGGTCCGCGACCCCGGCGACAACCGCACCAACATGTACCTGCTCGGCCTGGCGCATTCCTCCTCCGGCAAGGACTGGCCCCGCAAGATCAACGCCCGCGTGCTCCAAGCCGTCAGCCTCGGCACCGGGCTGGGCGACCGGCTCGCGTCGGGCGAGGGCGTGCAGGACGCGATGCAGTCCACGCCGACGATGCTGTTCCAGACCGACGAGATCGACGGCCTGCTGCAGTCGATCAACCGCGCCCGCGACGCCCGCTTCGAGTCGATCATGGGGACGCTGCTGACGATGTACTCGGCGTCCAACTCGATCTTCCCGATGCGCCGCAAGGCCGGACAGAACGAGCCGGGCGTCATCGACCAGCCGTGCCTGGTGCTGTTCGGCACGGCGATCCCGAACCACTACTACGCCGCGCTCTCCGAGCGCATGCTCACCAACGGGCTCTTCGCGCGCATGCTGATCCTGGAAGCCGGCCCGCGCGGGGCTGGCCAGGAGCCGACCGTCAGCGAACTGCCCGAGCGCGTTCTCGCTGCGGCCAAGTGGTGGTCGGACCTGCGCACCGGTCCGGGCAACCTCGCCAATGCCCACCCCACGCCGCGGGTGGTGCCGCACACCGACGAGGCCCGCGCCCTGCTCGTTGAGCTGCGCAAGGCCGCCGAGCAGGCGTACGGAGAGGCCGAGGGCCGGCGCGACGCTGTTGCGACGACGGTGTGGGGGCGGGCAAGCGAGCAGACCCGCAAGCTGGCGCTGATCTACGCCGTCAGCGAGAACCACGCCGAGCCCGCTATCGGCGTCGAGGCGGTGCGGTGGGCGTCGCGCCTGGTCATGCACCAGACCAGGCGGATGCTGTTCATGGCCGCCAACCACGCGGCCGAGACGCCCTTCGACGAGCTCGCGCTGCGCGCGATGCGGAAGATCCGCGAGGCACCCGAGGGGTCGCTGCCGCACAGCGTGCTGCTCAAGCGGATGAAGATGGACTCCCGCTCGTTCCACGATCTCATCGACACGCTCGTGCAGCGCGGCGACGTGCTGGCGGAGTCGGCGGCCACGACCGGTCGGGCAGCCCTGATCTACCGACTGGCCGAGAAGGAAGGTGAAGGAAGGGTGAAAGAAGAGGGGTCAAAATGCGGGTTGTAGACACATACACACACTTCTTTCTCTCTTTCACCTTCTTACCCCCACCCCCGCGTGCGCGTATGTATGTGTCTGCGCGACCCCGGGGGGTGAAAGGTGAAAGAAGGGTAAGAAGCCCCCTGCCGACCACGCGATGCAGGTGGCGTGCCAGGCCGCGCCTAGCGGGAGCCTTACAGCCGGAGTCCGAACGGAGGCGGGGAGGGGGCAATAGGTACTCCGCCGGGGGGGACCGGTCTCGAAACGCCCGCGGGAACAGCCGCAAGTATCGGGTCAGTTTGTTGTGGCCGTCCGCGTGCCGGAACGCCGCCCGGCGGGGGTTGGTAGCCCGACCCCCAAGGAACGCGACGTGGGCCAACGTGGGCGGACCCGTGGCCAACGGGCGGCGTCCGTAGCGGGCGGGAGTCGGGGCGATGAACGCCCCCGGACGGGCCCGACTGCCCGAGCGACCCAGCCAACCAACCAGCGATCCACCGATCCCCGGACCCACCGCGTGTGCGG
>JAIEOW010000196.1 GCA_019750095.1 Phycisphaerales bacterium | reverse complement strand
GCCCGCGCTTCATCTGCGGCGCCCCCGGCGCGAGACCCGGCTCGAGTTGCGCCTCGCGTGCCGCCGCGCCCACGATCGAGATCATCCCGAACACCAGAAACAGCATCAGGCCGAACAGCACCACGGCGAGCGTCTGGTCCATTCCCAATGTGCGCTTGGCCGCGTTCGGCACCGGCACCGCCAGTTCCCCGCGCCCCTCGCCGCCGTCCACCAGGATCTTCACCTGCCACGATCCGCTCGACATCATCCACAGCGATCCCGTGAAGTACTGCTTGTCCTGCTCAGATTGCTTCGCCCGGTCGGGCGTCGGCGCGAACTTCGCTCCGGCGCCGGTCAGCGGCGTCGGCGTGATGAACACTTCCTTCACCCCCGCCGTCGCCGCGCGCACCTCAATCTCCGCCACGCCAGGAATCACCGCCGGCGGCCGGATCGTCACGTACAGCGGATAGTTCCCCGCCTTGCCTTCGAAGAAGACATCCGGACTCCCCACGTGCGCGCTCGCCGCGAGCGCCAGCCAAATCAACCCGAACGCGCGGCGCATCAGCGCACGATCCTCCGCATCCAGTTCCCCCACCCTAAGCCCAGCCGCACCATAATGACCGCCGAAATCCACGCGATCGCCATGCCCGTCCAGAACTCTTGCGCCGTCTTCTCAAACGGGAAGAACACGAACCGCCGCTGATACGACGTGGGCGGCGCGGCATACGGGAAATAGTGCGAGCCGAAGATCGCGTTCTTCGCGCCATCCGACATCAGGAAATTCGCGAACGGCCACTGCACCAACACGAGAGCGCCGAGAAAGATCGTGCCGAACAACAGCGATCGCTTCCACATCGGCATCGCGTGCTGCTCCGCCGGACCACGCAGCCAGTCGATCACCAGCGCGGGCGCAATCAAGAGCACCGGGAAATACGGCGGAATGAACTGCGTCACGTTCACATACACCGGACCCAACTTCGGCGCCGCCGGAAACAGCGGCAGGATCCAGATCAAGCCGAGCAGCAACACCGTATAGATCCCCGTCACAATCGTCGCGCCCCAGCGATGCTTCGCAGCGTGCGCCACACCGATCACCGCCGCCGGCGCCGCCAGCATCATCACCCGGTAGAACATCGCGCTATGGTGCAGCACCTGGCTCGAATACTCGAGCACCATCACCATCAGCAAGCAGAGAATCATGCCGCCCATATACAGGAACAGCCTTTCGAGCGTCTTCCGCTTCAGCCCCTCACTGCGGTTCATCTGCCCCAGGATCAGCATCAGCGTGCCCATCTGTACACCCAGCAAGCCCAAGATCAACAGCACGTGCGGCGGCGACAGGATCTTCGTATCGAGTCCGTATGCGTTGTGCCACCAATCGTCGAAGGGCGCCGAAGTCAGCATCGCGACACCTCCCCACGCGATCACGAACGCCCCCAGGGGCCCCCGGAACTTCCACACCTGCACCGTGTCCTGCGCCGCGGTCAAAGCTTTGTTGAACGTGGTCGACAGAATCAGCCACGCGCACGCCAGGCCCGCCAGCACCCCGCACAAGTAGATCGCGATGTGCGGAGGCGTCCAGAAATCGTCGCGCCCGATCGACCGGTGCCACGAGATATCCCAGTGCCCGCCGATGATCGCCGAGGTCACGCCCACTACGCTCGCCCAGATCGGCCAATCGAGCGCTGTGGATTGCGCGCGCTCCACCGGCCACTCGGTCGCCAGGGCCACAGGTCTAGTAGCCATGCTCTTTCAACCTCTCCAGAGTGATTGTTCCGCCGGCCTCAGTCGCCCGTTCGGCGAGCATCCGCTCGACGTACTTCGCTACTATATCGGCTTCCAAATTGACCCGCCACCCGGGGCGCCAGTTCCGCATCGCCGTCACCTGATACGTATGCGGGATGATCGTCACCGATAGCCGGTCGCCTTCGAGCTTCGCGATCGTCAGGCTGATCCCGTCGATCGTAATCGACCCCTTGAACACTACATACGGCCGCATTTCCGGCGGCAGTTG
>JAIEOW010000123.1 GCA_019750095.1 Phycisphaerales bacterium | reverse complement strand
GAGCACCGTGGCGATCAACTTGCGGGTCACACCGGCGTCGAGCAAGCGGGCCGCCAGGGCGATTGCGTACCCCTCGAAGGGCGTGAACGTTCGAGGGACACCGTGCCCGCTCGCCACACTTTGACGTCCTGGTAGGATCCGGTGGTCGAGCACGTATCGAAGTTTGCGAACGGGCAGACCGGTGCGTACTGCGAGTTCGTTCAGGTCCATCCCGGCCCCGGTTAATCAACTTGGGCAACTAGATTGTACGCGGGTCTTCCGAGGCTGTCAATGTCCACCGTCGTGGTAGTTGCGCCACGCCAAGAGCGAAACGTCAGGGGCGGCGATCCGCGTTTGCCGCTTCAGACCGGCCGTCGAAGGGCGATATCGAATAAATTACAACAACTACACTATATCTTATATATAATAATGACGCGAATCGGCCCGGAATTTAGCAATCGTTTGGATTTAATCCGGATCGGGGTGCAGCGCGTCCTGCCGCTCTTGCCAGCCATCGCCAAAGCCACCCACGGTGCGCGACTGAATCGCCCGACCGGCTTACCCTTCTGGGCTGGGCTCAAAGCCTCGATCACCCACACCACAAGATGCGACGGTACGGGTTGGGCCGTCGTCGGTTCGCCCTCGACTTCGTGAGCGGTGCCCCCTTGCGAGAAGGGGCGTAAACCTCGAGGGTTTGCGATAGCTATCTGGTCACGATCAAGTATTATGACTCATTATAGTACAATATTTAGTATGATATACTGTCATTTAATGACCCGCTCTCGCGACCGCGCGCGATGGGGGTGGGCACGTCCAAATTCAACCGGGACACGCTCTGAACAAGCCGAGCCCGTAATGTGCGGCGTACCCCAACGCGAGCGGACCTTGATCGTGCAATGACAAGGGTTCCGCGAACATCACGCGCAAACCGTAGCCGTCGTCAACCGGAGCGGGGACGCCGCCGTGATTCCGCCGTCGGACGAAGTGCCGCAACTTGTTGGTGAGGTCAGGAACGACTTCAATGCTCGTCGTCTCGGGCAGCCCTCGCGAGGCCAATTCAGCCTGAATTTGGCCCTTGTAGTCGTTCTTCCCGCGTGGCTTGAGAAAACGCGGGAAGACGAACGGTGTGGCGCTTTCCCAGACTCGACAACCTTCCGGCGGCCCCAACAGTGCTTTGACTTGCTTCTCGAAAGGATCGAACAGCCGCCGAAGCATCTCCAAATCGCCGGAGCCGACCACGGCGACCTGCAGGTCCGGCCCTTTCTTTCGCCATGTCTCGCGTGATCCGCGGATGGCGCGCTGCGCTTCAGGCCCCAATCCCATCTTGGCGTAAATGAGGATGTGATCAATGCGACCGTCGCCACCGAGATCGACGGGGATCGTGTGGGAATGTGCGTGATGATCGTGGAGCGGCTTGCCGTCCTTGCCTTTGCCCGTCAATTCGGGGCATTCGATTCGCCCTCCCCTGGCTGCCGTGGCGACGATGGCGCGATGAAATAGTTCCGCCTGGGGAAGCGTGCGCGTGATGGGTGGCAACGCGGATCGATTGCCGCTGGGGGTCGTGAGCGACAGCAACATCGTCGTGACCGTGCTGTAATGCGGTGGCTTCGGGCGCTGGGGTGCTCCGACCTGGAGTGCATCACTTCGCCGCCAGTACAGCACCCGCTGCGACCCCGGCGGTTGCGACCAGCCCTGTTGCTTCCACCACGCCGTGTCCTTCGTCATGCACGACAGCAAGTCGGGAGGAAAAGGGGCGACGGCTCGTTCCCGATCGCGGAGCAGCTTGGCGGACGGCTTCCGGCTTCCCTCGGGCAGCGGAAACGCGGCGAGAGCGGCTTCCGCCTGTCGCCGTTGCCACTCGGCGTACGGCTCGGGGGGGATGGCTGAGGTTCCCCAAGTTTGGTGGAGACGAAGTTAACGGTGTAGACTCTGCTCAAGGAGTTCACCGATGCCCCGTGCC
>JAIEOW010000019.1 GCA_019750095.1 Phycisphaerales bacterium | reverse complement strand
GAACGCGACCAGTTCGAGCGAAACCTGCAGCTGGATTTTGCAAACTTTCTGAGGGTCCCGCTTGCGAGTGCAGTCCGCGTTGAACAGAGCGACGTTGCGGGCGGCAGGGCCGACATCGTCGTGGATCACCTTGGCGTCCGACTCGTTATTGAAGTTAAGCGCGAGGACGAAGACGCCTCGCACGAAGGGCTACGGACACGGTACGGGGCGCAGGCCAGCGAGTACTCGAATACGAACGCCCGTATCGGCTTCCTGCTCGTGCTGGACCGCTCCCGCACGGACGGCACGTCGGGCGACATCGAGGAGAAGTTCTCGGTGCAGACCGTCACCAAGGCAGGCGACAAGGAGCCGAGGACGCTGGTCCTTGCAGTGATGCCCGGCAAGCGGAAGCGCCCGAGCGAGTTGCAACTGCGCGAGTGAGGAGATGTCTGCACCGGCTGGGCCATTCTCGCTCATGCACACTTCAGTATGATGTACCCATCATCACGCTGGGGCGGGTACATGGCACTACACGACAAGGTTGCTGCGCTGCGTGCAGAGCGCCTCAAGCATGGAGGAGATGCGGTACCAGCGCGACTGCACGGCGTCGACAAGGCGAGGATCGTCCAGGTCCTTGCACGCATCGACCTCGGTACCAACGCAGATTTGGTCGATGGCGTCTTTGCCCTACTCGACGATCAGACGGAGAGCTGGTTCGCGCGTCCGCCCACTGGTGCTCGCTTCTGCGACGGAGCAACAACGGCGCACCTAGCTTGCCATGTTGGCATTTTGCAGCGTGGGAGCGGGAAGCTCGACCGTGAAGGGCGGGATTACTGGATCAAGCCACTTCGGGAGCTTGGAGGCATCGAGGCGGTCACGCTGGTGGACGGCGAGTTCGTCGCTGGGCACGTGATCGCGAAGTCGGGCAACTCCTGCTATCGCCTCGATGAAAGCTTAAAAGCGGTGCTGATGGCACCCGATGCCGAGTGGCCCGACCTTCTCGTCCAGTGGGTTAGCAAAGATGCGGCACGTGCCCGCCGCGAGTTCCAAGCACAGGCGGCAGAAGCGGCCCGGCAGCTTGTCGACAGCGGACACAGCGACCTCATCCAGGCATCCATCAATGTCTACGCTTCACGCTTCCTGCCTGGCTATCAGGTCATCTATGTCGACGACGGCGACGGCGATCGGATCACGCGTGAGGATCGTGCCCTCTTCGCGAAAGCCGGCATTGAGCTTCGTCTGGAAGATGGGATGCCCGATGTGCTGCTGTGGAACCCACAGACGGACCGGCTGTGGGTGATCGAGGCGGTGACTAGCGACGGTGAAGTTGACTTGCACAAGGTCAATCAACTCAGGCGTGTCGCGGAACGTTCAGGCAAAAAGGGCATTGATTTCACAACCACCTACCGGACGTGGAAGGAAGCAGCTGCGAGGCAAGGGACTCATCAGAACATTGCGGTCGGGACCTATCTGTGGATCCAGGCCGATCCGGCGAGGCACCTTCTTGTGGGATCGTTCAACTGAGTAGGGCTTCAACCGCATCATCGATCTGCACCTGCGGCGGTAGCGCGACTCCATAGATCAAGCCCAACTCCGCGAGCTGCTCCCGCGTCGGATAATGCAGATTGCGAAGGTCGGTCGCATTGACCTGGGTGTGCCCACTGAATTGCCGAAAATACTGATC
The DNA here is from genome assembly GCA_019750095.1 of Phycisphaerales bacterium. Taxonomy (GTDB): domain Bacteria; phylum Planctomycetota; class Phycisphaerae; order Phycisphaerales; family UBA1924; genus UBA4658. Next base: position 209 of record JAIEOW010000019.1, on the reverse strand, counting down.
GACGGCGGTGGAGTTTAGGAAAAGCGCGAGGCCACGTGCAAAGGCAGGGTCTATCCCCCTGCCACCGATATGGAAGTAGTTGAGGTGGTTCTCGAAGCCCACATGCTCTGCATCCATTCGCGCCGGATCGTAAACCACCGCGACGAGGCGGCGCTTTTCCTCCTTCGAGGTGAACCGCTTGGTCAGAACATATGTGCCGCGCGGCACAA
>JAIEOW010000030.1 GCA_019750095.1 Phycisphaerales bacterium | reverse complement strand
CAGCAGAACCCTCGGCGGGGCTGAGTACTGCCGCAGGCTGGACAGGGGACGTTCATGCGGAGATCTCTGCGAGTTCCACGAGCACCTTGCCGCCCGGCGTCACCGGGCCGCGTTCAATGAACAGTCGATCGATTTGCGAGTCGTCGCGGTACGCGCCACCCTTCGCCAGCGCGTCGAGCAGAGCCTTCTGCACGTTGTCCAGGTCGCGCCGGCGGTGGTCGGGCGGGCAGACGGTGACACGCACCTCCAGCCTCCCGTTCATCCGCACCACCCGCATTCCCGCGAGGGCGGCGCACACGCGTGCGCGATAGCGCCGCCCCTCGCGGCTCAGCACGGTCCTGGAGCCCATCCGCCGCCAGATGTGGTTCACGCTGGGCGGGTACGGGAGCTCAAGGACGCGACCGGGTGGAGTTGATGGGGTTAGCGCTTCCAGGGCGGCGTGCTCCCCGGGCCGGCGCTAGCGGTTGGGCGTGGTGCAGGCGAGCCGCCCTTCTTGCCGTATCCCTTGATGACGTTGGTGAACTCGCCGTTGTCGTCGCGCTTCTTCAGCCCGACGTTGATCTCCAGCGGGACGTTGTGGAGCTCGACCGAGTCCTTGGGCTGCATGACCCCGAGAGCGCGGCAGATCGCCGAGAGTTCTCCGCGGGCGATCTTGACGGTCATCTCGCTCTTGTTCTCAAGGTTCAGCCGTGCCCAGACCAGACGGCCCTTGTACTCGCCGTCGATGATCTGGAAGGTCAACTGGAGGTACTTGCCGACGCCGGTCTTGGTCGGCTTGAGCTCCGACTCCGAGATGACGGCGACATACTTGCCCGCGGGGAGCGGGTCGAGCGCGACGGACGGGTCGACCTGCGAAGCGTCAAAGTTGTTCAGAATGGCCATGGGTCAGGTTCCTTGTGCAGGGGTGCGAGAGGGGATGTGCGATGGATGGGGATCAGGCGTTGGCGGCGTCGGGTGCCGGCGCAGCGGTGGCCGCCTCCGCGAAGGGGTTCTCGCCGCGGGCGAACGCGCCGTACACGCGGTAGTCGAGAGGCAACTCGTCGGGCAGGCCCAGGCGGTTCTTGGCGACGTGGGCCGGGCGCTCGACGGTGCGGATGATCCGTTCACCGGTGCCGATGCCGTTGTGCTTGGCCTGGTTGAACCCCTCGGCCACCTTGACGGTGTGGACCTTGTACGTGGCGAAGAGCACCTCGTCGGCCCATTCCTGCACCAGCGCGCTGGCCAGCTTGTGCAGGCGCGGCGAGTAGCGGTCGTACGGCACGGTCTCGGGGTTCTCGAACTTCTCGATCTTGGCGTGCGCGATCAGCACGATGGTCATGCCGCGATCGCTGCGTAGGGCATCGAGCGCCCCGAGCACCATCCGCCACTTGTCGACGGCGAAGGTGTACCCCTTGGCGTACCCGATCTTCTCGATGTTCTCGACGCTCTCGTCGGCGCATACCTCGGCCCAGATCAGGCGCTCGAGCCAGTCGAGGCTGTCGATGACGACGCTCTTGTACTTGTGGTCGCTGGAGTACAACGACTCCAGCGCTGCCATCACGTCGCCGAGGCTCTTGGCCAGCGGGAACGACTCGCAGTCGATGTCGGCCAGCCCGTCCTCGGTAGGCACGAAGATGGGTGACTCGGCCATCGCGCCGAACGTGCTCTTGCCGATGCCGTGCGTGCCGTAGAGCATGACGCGGCGGGGCTGGGCCTTGCGGCCCTTGCTGATCTGGTTCATGAGGGTGGCTGGGGGCATGTGAACTCCGTGCTTGGGGATTGAGGGGTCGAGGTCTTCAGGCCAGATGTCGCGGGTGAACGCGCCCTGGCCAAGCCGCACGAGCGGCAGGTCGGAGGAGATGGTGCTTGTGCGGCG
>JAIEOW010000138.1 GCA_019750095.1 Phycisphaerales bacterium | reverse complement strand
ACGGCGGAGTTTGAGGAAGTAGAGGATCACCAGCGTCGGCACGGCGACGGCGGCGGCGAGCGCGGCGAAGAGAGGGGTGAGGAGCGTCATACGCCGCACCCACTTCCAGCGCGCCCCAACACACATGGCCACATGGCAGACATGCACATGGCCACATGAAGGCCAAGCCGTGGAGCACCCGCCGCCGCTCTGCCCCGGACTGAATGTGGCCCTGTGCTTCTGTGCAATGTGGCCATGTTCACTTCACCAGCCCCTTCCTCCGCAGCACATCCAGCACCAGCGCATCCAACTTGGTGTCGCTTGGCACGGTCATGTGCATGATGCCCCGCGCGGCACAAAAGTCCCGCAAGCGGTTGCAGTACGCCGTGAGCGTCGCCTTGTAGCGCTTCAGCAGCGGCGCGGAGATCGTTACTTCCGCCATATCCCCGTCCTCGCAGTCGCGCAGGCGCAGGTCGCCGCCGAGTTTGGGCTCGATCTCCTGCGGACTCAGCACCTGGATGGCGTACACGTCGTAACCGCGCCCGAGCATGAGCCGCAGCCCCGTCTCGTACCCCTCCTTGATGAGAAAATCGGAGACGACGATGGTGACCCCCTTGCCGCGCCGCGAGAGCGCCAGCCGCTTGCACCCCTCCGTGAAGGGAGCCTCGCCGACAGGTTCGAGGGAGCAGAGCCAACGGCCCAGATCGCTGAGGCGACGGCGGCCGCGCAGGTCGCGGACTTGCGAGAGCACGCGCGGGCCGTCGCTCTCCCGGGCCGCATCATCGCCCCCCGCCGCGCCAACCTGCATCCGGTCGCCGCCAGCCGCGCCCGGGCCAGGAACAGTCGTGAGCAAGTCACCACCGATCGCGCTCACCGTGACCCGATGCATGTTCGTCAGGCCGATGTACCCCAGCGCGATCGCCAGACGCTGCATGAACACAAACTTGCTCGGCTCGCCGGCGTCGTGGCTGCCCGAGGCATCGAGCACGATGTTGAGGGCCAGGTCCTCCTCCTCAAGGAACATCTTGAGGAAGAGTTTCTCCAGCCGCCCCATGATGTTCCAGTCGATGTGCCGCAGGTCATCACCCACCACGTAGGGCCGGTGATCGGCGAACTCGACCGACTGCCCCCGCCGCTTGGACCGCCGCTCGCCCTTCAACTTGCCGGCCAAAATCTTCTTGCTGGTGATATCCACCGCCGACAAGCGCGCGACCAGCTGCGCATCGAGCAACTCGTCGATGCTGCGGGGTCGGGTTGGGGAGGTGATTCTCAGCACCTGGGCACAAAGACGCGATGGCGCAAAGGCGAGGGCGAAAAGAAAATCAAGGCTTAGATACACCTGACCACGTGGGGTTGATGACACGCTTGAGGCCGTCCTTGAGTACGACAGAGTTGAAGTTCAGAAGCAACCCCCATGGCTTGTCGGCGATGCGGAGGGACGAGACGAGCTGCGCCGTGTGGACCGGCGCGAGGCCCTCGACCGCCTTGAGGTCGAGCGCGACCCAATCGGCGACGAGGACGTCCAGACGGTGCTCGCCGATGACCTGATCTGCGTATCGCACCTTGAAGACGACTTGGCTGGCGGCGTGCAGGCCAGCGCGGCCCAACTCAATCATCATGGCTCGTTCATACAGCACCTCCAACAAACCGGGACCAAGCGTCTGATGCACCCGAATCGCACAGCCAATCACTTCGTGCGCAATGCGCTCCATCTCGTCAGGCAGCTTGGTATTTGGCGGGATCATGGTTTGGAATCTCTGAACAATCGCGCAACCGCGGGGCCTGAGTGATCGTATCGGATGTGGGCCGTGGGTACGGCCCGTC
>JAIEOW010000111.1 GCA_019750095.1 Phycisphaerales bacterium | reverse complement strand
CTTCCACGCACGGTCAGTTGCCGCAACGTCAGAATATGCGTGCGCGGCAAGCCACGCACGCCGATTTGGTCGATACTCTCTGCGTATCATGTTGCTGCATGCGATAACTCTTGGTGACTGCATGTATGGGGGTCCTATGAACATTGAGCTTCGAGACGTAACGTCCATCAAGCCGTACGAGAAGAACCCGCGCGTGAACGATGCGGCGGTGGAGGCGGTGGCACGCAGCATCAAGGAGTTCGGATTCCGCCAACCGCTCGTGGTGGATGCCGAGAACGTCATCGTGGTCGGGCACACGCGCTGGAAGGCCGCGCAGCGTCTTGGGATGACACAGGTGCCGGTGCACGTGGCGAAGGATCTGACGCCGGAGCGCGCCAAGGCGTACCGCCTGGCGGACAATCAAACCGCGACGATCGCCGAGTGGGACATGGAGCTGCTCCCCTTGGAGCTATTGGAGCTCAAGGATCTCGGGATCGATCTTGACCTGCTCGGCTGGAGCAGCGATGAGCTCCGGGAGATCCTCGCGCCGCAGGGCAATGCCGGGCTCACCGATCCTGATGACGTTCCCGCTCCGCCGGAAGAAGCGACCACCAAGCCCGGGGATCTGTGGGTGCTTGGCGAGCATCGGCTGCTCTGCGGCGACAGTTCGAGCGTGGCGGACGTCGATCGTCTGCTCAGCGGCGCGGTGATCGATCTGGTGAACAGCGATCCGCCGTACAACGTCAAGGTTGAGCCGAGATCGAACAACGCCATCGCTGCGGGATTGTCGTCGTTCGCGATGGCTTCTTCGGGCACGCACCACCAGAAGTTCGACGTCGAGCGTCATCCGGAGAAGGCCAAGGGGACGCACAAGCGCCTCCGCGCCAAGGACCGCCCGCTGGCGAACGACTTCGTCTCGGATGAGCAGTTCGATGTGCTGCTCAATGCGTGGTTCGGGAACATGAGCCGCGTGCTCAAGCCCGGTGGGTGCTTTTATGTTTGGGGTGGATACGCGAACCTCGGGAACTATCCGCCCGTGCTGAAGAAGCATGGCATGTACTTCTCGCAGGCGATCGTTTGGGACAAGCAGCACCCGGTCTTGACGAGAAAAGATTACATGGGCGCGTTCGAGCTGGCGTTCTATGGATGGAAGGAAGGGGCTGGTCACGAGTACTACGGGCCGAGCAACGAACGGGACATCTGGTACGTCAAGAAGGTCACGCCGCAGTCCATGGTGCATCTGACCGAGAAGCCCGTGGAACTGGCGGCCAGAGCGCTCACGTTTTCTTCAAAGCCCGGGCAGAACGTGCTGGACCTCTTCGGGGGCTCGGGCAGCACGCTCATCGCCTGCGAGCAGCAGGGGCGGCGGGCGTTCCTGATGGAGCTTGATCCGCTCTATTGCGACGTGATCGTGCAGAGGTACGAGTCGTTCACAGGCAAGAAGGGCGTCCGCGAGACCCTGTAAAAGGTGCAAAGCCATGCCACCCGCCACTCACCAGGTCATCACGCCCGATCAGGAGAAGGGCATCATCGCGCTGGTGAACGAGCCGACGATCGCCAAGGCGGCGGAGGCGATCAACGTCAACGTCACCACGATGTACCGCTGGATGCGCGAGCCAGCGTTTATCGATGCGTATCGGGAGGCCCGTCGCGAGTCGTTCAAGCACGCGATCGCGCTGACGCAGCGGTATGCCCCAGCCGCGGTGCAGACGCTCATGAAGATCATGCAGGACCCGGCCGCGGGCCACGCGGCGAAGGTGAGCGCGGCGACGGCGATGCTGAAGTTCAGCCGCGAGAGCATCGAGCTTGACGATCTGGCCGA
>JAIEOW010000195.1 GCA_019750095.1 Phycisphaerales bacterium | reverse complement strand
CGTGGCGGTCAGGTTCGCGATGTGATCAAGACCGAGACCTGCAACAAGTGCCACCTTGGGATCGCCGCCCACGGCGGATCCCGCCGCGGCATGCCGATGTGCGTCCTTTGCCACCAGCCCCAGACGGTGGATCCCGACACTGGCAACACCGTCGACATGACCGTCATGACGCACCGGATTCACATGGGCAAGGATCTGCCCAGTGTCCGCGGCGGTAAGCCCTATCAGATCATCGGCAATCAGCAGTCCGTCAACGACTACTCGGCGATCGGCTTCCCGTCGACCGTTCGCAACTGCGCCGCCTGCCACGTCTCCACCGGACCGCAAGCCGCCACCCAGGCGCTCAACTACTTGCGGCCCTCCATTGATGCCTGCGGCTCCTGCCACGACAACCTCAACTTCACCACCGGCGTCGGACACCCGCCCGCCACCGATGCCAACTGCGCCCAGTGCCACCGGCCCGAAGGCGAACGCGAATGGGACATCTCTGTCCGCGGCGCCCACACCGTACCGGAGTTCTCGCGCAATCTGAAGGGCGTCTCGATCGAGATTCTCGAGGTCACCAATACCCGTCCCGGACAGCAGCCTCGTGTCACCTATCGCCTCCGCGATGGCGCCGGACAACCGCTCGTCCCGACCGACATGACCTCGCTCTCTCTCGTCCTCGCCGGACCCACTTCCGACTACCGCAACTACTGGTCCGAAGCGGCCCGCACCGATACGCCGAATCCGGGCGGCACGGCCACCCACCAGTTCGCGCGCGCCATCCCCACGGATTCGACCGGCTCCTACACGATCGGCGCCGAAGGCTACCGCAACGTCTCGTTTGAAGGCCCCGGCCGCATCCCGACCACGGTACGCGATCCACTCAAGAACGTGATCACCACCTTCTCGCTTACCGGCGGAACTCCCGAACGCCGCCGCACGGTCGTAGCGCTCGAGAAGTGCAATACGTGCCACAACCAGCTCGAACTCCATGGCCGCAATCGCAACCAGATTGAGCACTGTGTCACCTGCCACAACCCGAACGTCACCGACGTCGCGCGCCGGCCACAGGGTCAGGGCGACCCGGAATCGGTGAACTTCTCCACCATGATTCACCGCATCCACACCGCCAAAGAGCAGGGCCGTCCCTACATCATCTACGGCTTCGGCAACAACCCGATCAACCTCTCGGATATCGGCTACCCGATGACTCCGGCCAACTGCAATAGCTGCCACGTGAACAACTCGCAGAACCTGCCGTTGCGGCCGAACCTCCAAGCCGTCACTGACCCGCGCGGATTCCTGAATCCGATCGGACCCGCCGGCAACGCCTGCCTGAGCTGCCACTCGTCGCGTGACGCCGCCGCGCACGTCGACCTGAACACCTCCCGCATCGGCGAGAGCTGCACCGTTTGCCACGGCCCGAACTCCGACTTCTCGGTCGCCCGGGTCCACGCCCGCTAGCCCGGAGAAAGTCATGAAGCTCGCCCTCTTGTTGGTGGGTCTAGCGCTCACGGTTCCCCACGCGGCCGGACAAAAACCCGGCTTCGTCGGGACCGAGGGGTGCAACGCCTGCCATGAAGACTTCGGCAAAGCCCTCTTGAAGACTCGTCACGGACTGCTCAACAAAGAGCAGTCCTGCGAGCTCTGCCACGGGCCCGGCGAAAAGCACGTCGATGCCGCCGAAGCCAAATTCATCCTCAACCACGCGAAGGCCAAGCCCAAGGAAGCCGACGCCTCCTGTCTCTCCTGCCACAAGAATCAGGCGACCCACGCCGGCCGGATCTCCGGATCCCACGCCCGCGGCGATGTC
>JAIEOW010000148.1 GCA_019750095.1 Phycisphaerales bacterium | reverse complement strand
CAGCGCCACCCGCTCGCAAATCCTTGCGGCCAAGGCCTTCCGAGCATCCAATCGGGCCTCATAGTTCACGGCGTTGCGTGCCACCGACCGCGGCTCTGAGCGGTCGGTGTGCCTTGATCGAGTGCCAGCAACATCCATCATCGGAATGCACTCCCTGCGGCGAGGGCTCCACGCGGCGAGTCCAATGATACGGACGATGGACGTGGAGAGCGGCTGAACGCCCGGAGACCCGCGCGACTGGGCCCTGTGGCCGGGCTTCATCGGACAGCGCGGGCGCTCACGAGCCTGTCAAAGCACACCGACCGCTCAGAGCCGCGGTCGGTGGCACGACAGGGGATTCGTCTCGATCTGGGCCGCGTGTCTCGGGCTCATTCGAGCTTGATGCCGGCCTTCTTCAGCGTGTTCTCCAGGGCCTTGTCGCCCTCTTGATAGCCGCTGATCGCGGCAAGCACCTTGCCGTCTTTGCCGATGACGAACTGGGCGGGAATGCCTCGGACGTTGTAGAGGCGTCGTGCGATGCTCGCGTCACTGGTCTTGCCCGCCGGATCCCGAGCGAAGGTGATGGCGAGGTCTTTGCCTTTGCCGGACACAAAGGTCTCATACGCAGCGGCATCGTCCATGGAGTTCACGGCGAGAAACTCAACGTCCTGGCCCTTGGCCGCCGCGGCGACCTTGGCAAAGTGCGGCAGACCCCTCATGCACGGCCCGCACCAGGTGGCCCAGAAGTCAACGACAACGATCTTCTTGCCCCGAAACGAAGCGAGTGAGAGCTGTGCGGGTTCGGTGCCGGCGCCTTTCCAGACGAGCACATTGAAGTCCGGCGCCTCGGCCCCTGCCTTCAGCAGTTCGGTCTCTGTGGCCTTGGGGAGCGGGCGTGGCAGCCGGATGAACCTGCTCGTGGGCGTGAGCTCCAGGCGCGTGCCATTGCGCGCAACCTTGGCCACATAGTTCGTGTCGTTAAAGCCGAACGTCGCCCGGATATCGAAAGAGTTGCCATCCAGCAGCAGATAGAGCGGCTTGGACTTCACCTCGGCTCCGGACCCGTCATAGAGCTTGTCAAACAGCGCGTCGTTGTCATTCTCGATAACGGTGACGGCATAAGACTTTCCGCCGATGTCCACCGTGCCGACGCCTGCGCCCGCGCGATACCAGTTGACCGACTCGCGTCCCGTGCTCCAGTAAATGTTGAGGCCGTAGGGACCGGTGCTGGTCTGTCCCTTGTCGTCGATCCATCGGACATCAAAGACGAACGTGCCCTGGTAGTTGGCCCCGGAGTCGCCATCAGTCTTCTTGGGCCAGTCGCCGGTGCCGTCATTGGTGAGATCGCCGTCGCCGTTGCGATCGATGTAGATCTTGGCGTCTTTGCCGTCGGCCTCGTCGAGCGCGAAGGCAAACGTTCGAGGCAAGCCGTTGCCGAGCGGGATCACGCCGTAGCGGGGCTTACCGGAGTACGTCGGTTCGACCTTCACGCTCTCGGGTCGCTCGGCGACGAGCTTGGCGCTGGAGGGCATGTACATCTGCATCGCCTTCTTGTTGCCTTCCCAATCGAGGAACGTGGGATCAAGCTTCAGATCCACCACGATGGGGCCGCCATCTCGGGCAAGCGCCGGTGCGACCGCACAGAGCAGTGTCCCGAGCGTCAAGACATTCCGCCAGTAAGCCATGGACATAGAGCACTCCAGTCAGACGACAAGACCAACACCGGGCCCCCCACGGGCCGGGGGGGCCCCCCCCCCCCGCCGCCCCAGCGCGCCCCGGCCGCCACCCCGCCACGGCGC
>JAIEOW010000152.1 GCA_019750095.1 Phycisphaerales bacterium | reverse complement strand
CAGCGCGAACACGAGGCCGCGTTCTATCGCAACTCACTGATCCACGCGTTCTTGGAAACGGCGATCGTCGATTTGGGGCTGATGCATGCCCGTCGCGCGACGACCCGAAGAATGAAAGCATTCTGGGAGCAGGTGATTCGAATGCGTGACTTGCTCAAGTTCGACTTCTACTTCGCCGATTCCGCGGCCTTCCGTGACCATGTCGCCCAGGAGCTTGCTTGGCGTGGGGCGGGGGACGGTCATGTCGCGGCCGAAGGCACCGACATCGACTTGTTGCTTGCCGGCGATCGCCCGATGATTGCGCCGATTCTCCTGCGGTGCTTCTTCGAGGCCTACCGCATAGTCGCCGATGTGCTTACTGACGCGCCCGAAACGCTGTCTGATAAAGAGCTCACGAAGCGTGCGATGGGTGTGGGCCGGCAGTATCTGGAGCAGGGTCGGATCAGAAGCAACGATTCAGTGTCGGCGCTCTTGTTCTCGACCGCCCGAAAGGTCGCGGCCGATCAGCAACTTCTTGAACCAGCACCGGATCTCGCGGAGCTCCGGCAGGCGTTCCTTGCTGAAACCGAGGCGATCGTGGCAGACATCAACCATCTGGAACATTCTTTTCGCGGCCGACTGCTCGCCACCAGCGATCTGACTGACCGGGGGAATCCGCTGTGACAGCGATGATCCGAGCCGCGCGCGAACTACACGTCGTCGTTTTCGGCGGAGGGTCATGGGGAACCACGGTCGCCTCGATCGCCGCTCGACGGGCCCCGACCCTGCAGTGGGTACGTTCGCCGGAAACCTGCGAGAACATCAATGCCGATCACCGCAACTCGCGATACCTCGGCGATGCCGTCCAGTTGACGAAAAGCCTCGTTGCGACAACCGATTTCGACATGGCTGCTGATGTCGCCGACGTTGTCGTGATGGCGGTCCCGTCGCACAGTTTCCGCGATGTGCTGACGAGTTACGACGCAGTTTGCGCCCGTGGGTACCGATCGTGTCCCTGGTCAAGGGTTTGGAGCAAGTGACCAACGCACGCATGTCCCAGATCGCCGACGAGGTGCTGCCCGGCCATCCCGCGGGAATACTCGACGGCCCGAACATCGCCCGCGAAGTGGCTCTCGGCTACGGTGCCGCGGCCGTGATCGCGATGCCTGACCAGCACCTGGCGGCACGACTGGCGCAGATGTCTCGGACGCAGCGGTTTCGCGTGTACACCACCGACGACGTCATCGGCGTCGAGATGGCTGGCGCACTGAAGACGTGTACGCGATCGCTGTCGGGATGGGCTATTCGCTGGGCATCGGGGAGAACACGCGCGCCCTGGTTATCGCTCGCTCGCTGCGAGAGATGACCAAACTCGGGGTGGCAATGGGTGGACGGGCGGACACGTTCCCGGGGCTGGCCGGGCTCGGCGATCTCGTCGTCACCTGCACCAGCCCACACAGTCGCAACCGACACGTCGGCGAACAAATCGGCGCCGGCAAGCCAATCGACGAGATCATCGCGTCGATGAACCAGGTCCCCGAGGGCGTCAAAGCCGCGAGCGTCATCATGGAGTTCGCTAGCAGCTACGGCATCCACATGCCTATCGCGCGGGAGTTCGACGGTGTGGTGAATCACCAACGCACCGTTGAGGATGCGTACCGTGGGTTGGCCGCAGAGAATCCGGGCCACGAAGTTGACTGTGCATCTTTCTGATCAGGCGGCACACGTCCGAGCCCATGTTCGCCGGTGATGTGAAGTGCCGCGCTC
>JAIEOW010000171.1 GCA_019750095.1 Phycisphaerales bacterium | reverse complement strand
CCCCCGGTCTTGGTCGGCTTGAGCTCCGACTCGGAGACGACGGCGAGGTACTTGCCCGCGGGGAGCGGATCGAGCGCAACAGACGGGTCAACCTGGTTAGCGTCGAAGTTGTTCAGAGTGGCCATGAGTCAGTTCCTTTGCGATTGGTGATGGACGGATGAGGGATGGACAACGGCAACGGCGATCAGGCCGCGCTGGTGTCGGTGGTGGGGGCAGGGGTTGCGACGGCAGCTGACGGGTCTTCGCCGCGCACGAGCGCCGCGAAGACGCGGTAGTCCAGCGGGATCTCTTCGGGTAGGCCCAGGCGGTTCTTGGCGACGTGCGCCGGACGCTCGACGGTGCGGATGATCCGCTCGCCCGTGCTCACGCCGTTGTGCTTGGCCTTGTTGAACCCCTCGTCGACCTTGATGGTGTGGACCTTGTACGTGGCGAAGAGCACCTCGTCGGCCCACTCCTGCACGAGCGCCGACGCGAGCTTGTGCAGACGCGGCGAGTAGCGGTCGTACGGCACGGTCTCGGGGTTCTCGAACTTCTCGATCTTGGCGTGGGCGATCAGCACCACCGTCATGCCGCGATCGCTGCGGAGCGCATCGAGCGCGCCAAGCACCGCCCGCCACTTGTCGACCGCGAAGGCAAAGCCCTTCGCATACCCGATCTTCTCGATGTTCTCGACGCTCTCGTCGGCGCAGACTTCACCCCAGATGAGGCGTTCGAGCCAGTCAAGGCTGTCGATGACGACCGTGCGGTAGTCGTGGTCACCGGAGTACAGGGACTCGAGCGCCGCCATCACCTCGCCGAGGCTGCGGGCCAGCGGGAACGACTCGCAGTCGATGTCGGCCAGTCCGTCTTCGGTGGGAACAAAGATGGGCTTCTCGGCCATCGCGCCGAAGGTGCTCTTGCCGATGCCGTGAGTGCCGTACAGCATCACGCGGCGGGGACGGGCCTTGCGGCCCTTGCTGATCTGATTCATGAGGGTGGCTGTTGCGGGAGCGGGCATGGGTTCTCCGTGGCTGCGGAATGCGGGATCGAGGTCCTCGGGCCAGACGTCGCGGGTGAAAGCACCCTGGCCAAGCCGGACGAGCGGGATCGCTCGATCGGGCTGGAGCGGCGTGGCGTGGGCGAGGGGCACGCCAGTACCCCTCTGCCCACGGCCGCCGCTTGTCGCGCGCTAGTTGGAATGCGGGTCCAGGTCTGCCAGGTAGACCCGCAGCTGCAACACGATCCGATTCACTGTCCCGCGGTGAACTCCGCGTGCCGCCGCGATCTCAGGGATCGACTTGCCGCACAACAGGTCGCGCGCGACCGGCAAGAGCTCGCCGGGGAGGCGGGCGATCGCAGACTCGATGTCCAGACGGAGATCGACCTCGGAGGCGGCGCTCCGGCGGCGCTCGACGTACTCCGCGCTTTCGGAACCAAACGGCGGGAGCGGCTCCAGGCGTGCACGCCACTTCGCTTCGCGGCGGAGCTGCTTGCACTTGTTGCCGTACCACAGGTTCATGACGCCCTTGCAGTACGTCGTCTGCGATGCAATCGCTGGGTTGAAGCGCCGCATCGCACGAGTGATCTCGGCTGCCACGTCCTGGCGGAGATCTGCGACCTCCTCCGTCGAGAGTGCGAACAGCCGGCCCAGCCGATCGGTGCGGAACCGAATCTGCTGGACGGTGAGGGATGGGAAAGCGGACAGCCCGCTACGCTCGGCGCATGACAGCGCCACGTCTGCTGCGATCGAAGGCATGAAGCC
>JAIEOW010000159.1 GCA_019750095.1 Phycisphaerales bacterium | reverse complement strand
TCGCGGTCGGGGACCAGTCGGTCGGATCGGTGACATGGCTTCAAGACCTTTGCAAGGTCGAAGAATGCGATGGCGGCTGCCCGATGGTCAACCGACCAACATGCGTGCTCGCGGGCACGACCTGTTACCGAATGTGCTCCAGGCAACGCGAGAAGGCCATCGATCCACAGAGCTCACCCCAAACGCAACCTGCCTTTCGCACGCCAGTGCGCACGACCCGTTGCCGGTGGCGCAGCGAGCAACGCGAGCCAGCCACCGGTACACAACCCCTGCGCTCCCCCGCCCGTCTGAGGGCGGACCACCCAATCCCCGCACCCACACAACAAAACCCCGTGTTCACTCACGGCCCCTTCACCAGCCGCTGCTCCACCGCCGCCAGCATCTTGCCGTGCCCCTTCTCCTGAACAAGAACCACAACGCGAGCCCGAGCATCCACAAGATCCTTCGGCGGCGTCAGTGTCATGCTCTTCGCTTCCGCCGCCTTCACCACCACAAACGCGCGAACAACCCGGTCATGGTGCAGCGTTGCTCCCGCATTCTCTCCGCGCTTCACCGCGCTGCTCAATCCATCCTCGGTGATCGCCGCCAACACCTGGGCATCTGCCGGAATGTCCGCAAGCGCGATCTCCAGCCGCACGGGCTCACCCGGCTTGCGCTCGCCGACCTTCATGCGGATCGACTCACCACCCTTGGTCGCCCGCGGCTGCTTGATCTCGTGCCGCGCCCGCGCTTCGGAACTTCCGACAAATCCCACATCGCCCCCGACGATCATCTGCGGCGTGTACATCCCGCCGCCATCGCGATCCGCGTTCTTCGCTTGAAGCGCTCGCGAGTATCCGCGCTGACGTTCCGTCGCCGCGCTTGTGGCGAAGCGATCTGGCCACCCCAGCTTGTCCCAGTAATCCACATGAAACGCAAGGAAGATCACCCCCGGTGATCCCGCCGCTTCTACCGGCCGAGCGTCCTGTTCCTTCGCCAGCTTCCCCAGCAGATCATCCGCCGGCGGGCAGGAGTTGCACCCTTCGCTGGTGAACAGCTCAACGACGACCGGCCCACCTGTCGCGGGCTTGGTCGGAGGAGTCGCACTTGGGCCATCGCCCAAGAACCCGATCGAGACAGCCGCCAGAAGAGTCAACGCAGAGAAGTAGCCCATAGTGGTTTGGATGCCCCGAGACGCGGGGGCGTGGCGACCGACCCAAAGTTGTCCCAAAGCCCCAATCGCCCTTGGAGTTGACCCCTCGGCGGGCCGACCTATCATCCCAACCCAAGTCGCGTTCCGGCTGCCACTGCGCTCCGGTCCAAAGACGAAGGGTTGTGAACGTTTCGCCACTGTAGCTCAGTTGGTAGAGCACACCCTTGGTAAGGGTGAGGTCGCGAGTTCAAGTCTCGCCAGTGGCTTTGGGGTGGTTCGGGTCCAGTTCTTCGGGGGTTGGGGAAGGGTGTTTGCGGCCGGGTCACGGCGGACCAAGCGGCGACAAGCATCCCCCGTTTTAGGCGGGTTCATTGCCCGGTTGTTCGAGGTTCGGTTCGACAACCGCACCCGGACGGCGGACCGGAGGCGTCAAACGCCCCCGGGGGTGGCTTTTGCCGCCGAGCCGGTCAATGATCCTCTCCCGCGCCCGCGCTCTGTTGAGTTCGGCGCGGGTGTTTCAGACAGACAACGACCACCGGCTGGCATCGGTGCCAACGCGGCGGATTGACGGAAGA
>JAIEOW010000190.1 GCA_019750095.1 Phycisphaerales bacterium | reverse complement strand
CGTCGGGCCGAACGGTCTGCCGCGCACACCGCCGCGCCGAGAAGGAGCCACGTGGGCCAGTAGCCGCCCAGGCGCAGCAACCACCACCAGTCGCGGAAAGGGTTGTCGACGAGCGATCGGCTCAGCAGTGTGCGAAAGCCCCACGCGTCGAGCGCCGTCGCCACCCCGAGGGCGCACAGGGCAATCGTGCCGGCGATGAGCGCGCCCCGCCCACCGAGCCGCGCTGCACGATCTGGCGAGGAATGCGTCATGTCGTCTTACGCGCCGATGGGGCGGGCCGCTTCGGGGTGATGATCGAACTCGTTGCCCCTGAACAGCGTGCCCAGGTAGACACGCTTCACCAGGTCGTCGTTGATCAGTTCGCGGGGCGTGCCCTCCGCGAACGTCTTCCCCTCGTCGATGATGCACGCCCGGTCGCACACTCGCAGCGTCTGCACCACGTTGTGATCGGTGATGAGGCAGGCGATGCCCGCGGACGCGAGCCGGCGAATCTCTTTCTGCAGGTCCTCCACAGCGATCGGGTCGACGCCGCTGAAGGGTTCATCCAGCAGGATGAGCTTGGGGCTGGTGACCAACGCCCGGGCGATCTCCAGTTTGCGCCGCTCGCCCCCCGAGCACGTGCGCGCCTGCTGCTTCGCCTTGTGCGTGAGACCGAACTGTGCCAACAACGCCGCCGCGATTTCGGCGCGCTCGGCCTTCGGCAGCCGCAGCGTCTCGAGTATCGCCAGCAGGTTCTGCTCGCAGGTGAGCCGCGAGAAGACACTGGGCTCCTGCGACAGATACCCCATGCCCAGGCGGGCCCGCTTGTACATGGGCAGGCCGCTCACATCTCGCCCGTCGAAGATCACGCGGCCCTGATCGGCATCGATCATGCCGATGGTCATACGGAAACTGGTGGTCTTGCCCGCGCCGTTGCGGCCGAGCAGCCCCACGATCTCGCCGGGATCAACGTGGAACGAGACGCCGCACACCACCTCGCGTCCGGCGTAGGACTTGTGCAGGTTGGTGGCTTCCAGAAGAGGCATCTTGGGCAATGCTACGAGCCGTCCACGACGGCGAGGGTCGTGGCGGGCATCGCCGGTCATGCGAGGGGCTGTCGCCCGGATGCCTTGGCAACCAGTGCGGCCGCATCGGCCAGTCGGCCGCCGCATTGGCGCAGCCACGCGGGTTCATCTCCCGGCACCACACTGAGCCACGCGGTGTCGCTTCCGGCACGGCCACCGTGCTGGGACTCCAACCCTGCTCCCTTACCCCACTGTGCGAGGATCACGCGCTTGGGAATCACCCAGCAGTGCGCATCAAACGGGCTGATCCCCAGGCACAGTGCGAATGCGTAGTCCTGATCGCGGAGCTGCTGGAACTTGTACGAGCCGCTCTTCCACAAGGTGCTGAACTTGATCTCCGCACGCGCGCCGTTGATGATGCGGTCGGCCTGGCTGTCGGGCGAGCGCACCACATCGAAGCCTCTGGTGGCGAGCCAGCCCGCGACGAGTTTCTCTCCGATGACACCCACTTGCCGCGACGGACGTGTCTTGATCCAGGCAAACGGGCTCCCTTGCCATGCGAAATCGTCATCCGCGTAGTCGCCCTGGAGCGTGGCCGAGCACGACGCGAGGATCCGCACGTCGGCATCCGCGATTCGCCTCACGCGGCCTCTCCCTGTGCCGCAAACAGACCCCCCGCAACGGCAGCTGCCGCGG
>JAIEOW010000050.1 GCA_019750095.1 Phycisphaerales bacterium | reverse complement strand
GGCGTGGTGACCACCAAGCTCCAGCAGGTGGAGAAGCGGCTCGACGAGTTCATCGGCGAGGCCCGCAGCATCCGCGCTCAGTACGCCGAGATGGAACGCAAGATCTGGTTCCTCGAGGGCAAGCTCTCCGGGCTGACGTCCAACTCGCCGCGCCAGAGCGTGCCGACTACGGGCTCGCCCGTCATCGGAGGTGGCCCGTGAGCACGATCGCCGCCCTCGCCGACGCCGTCGCGGCGCACATCAACGCCGGCACCTTTTCGCAGCCGCTCACGGCCGCGCGGATGTTCCAGCCCGCGTTCACGTTGGAGGACCTCAAGGACTTGCGGGTCGCTGTTGTCCCCCGCACGCTGCAGATGTCGCCGGTGACGCGGGACAGCCTGGCCATCGAGTACGTCGTGGATGTGGGCGTGCAGAAGAAGCTCCCCGCCGATGGGGCGGACGCGGCAATCGACGAACTGATTGTGCTGGTCGAGGCGATCGCGGATCACCTGCGGTTCAAGCGGCTAGATGGCTTCCCCGACGCGGCGTGGGTCGGGATCAGTAACGAGCCGGTGGTGTCGGGCGAGGCGCTCGAGCAGCACCGGGTGTTCACGAGTGTCCTGAGTGTGACATACCGCGAGCGGAGATGACCGTGGCCAATCCCATCATTAACACGTTCAACGCCGACAACGGCGAGCAACCGCTCTCGTGGGACCCAGTGATCGCAACGGTGACAGTCTTCACGTCAATCAAGAACACCAATCCCGTCTACATCCGCGACGAGCAGGGCAACAACGCGGAACTGCACCCGGGCTGTGAAGTCCGCCTCGAGCGGATCAACCTCGCATCCGTGTGGCTGTGGGGTGAGAGCGGCACCGTCTGGTACGTCGTCGGGCAAGCAGGTTGAAAGGAGTCAGCTATGGCAATCAAGCTCGGCATGGAGGCCGTCCTCAAGTACAAGGTCGGCGCTGGGGCCTGGACGGAACTCAAGAACGTCAAGGACGTGACGCTCAACCTCGAGGCCGGCGAGGCGGACGTCACCACTCGCGCCAACGCGGGCTGGCGTGCGACGGTTGCCACGCTTAAGGAAGGCAGCGTCGAGTTCGAGATGGTGTGGGACACCGGCGACGCCGGGTTCACCGCCATAAAGAACGCCTTCTTCAACAACACGGCCATCGGGCTGCAGATCCTCGATGGGGCCAGCGGGCAGGGCCTGCAGGCGGACTTCTCGATCACCAACTTCAGCCGCAGCGAGGCGCTCGAAGAGGCCATCACCGTCTCGGTGACCGCCAAGGTCACCTACTCGGCCACGGCCCCCAGTTGGCTACCGGGGACATGAGATCGGTTGACTGAAAGGACGGGCGGCTCGGACTTCTCCCCCCAACCCCACGGAGGCACGGATGCGGCAGTTCAAGGACAACGCGGGTCGGATCTGGACGGTGGATATCAACGTCGCCACGCTCAAGCGCGTGCGCGGGCTCACGGGCGTTGACCTCATGCAGGTCATCGAGGGGACGCTCATCGAGAAGTTCATCCGCGACCCCGTGCTCCTGTGCGACGTGGTCTATGCCGTCTGCAAGCCCGAGGCAGACGCCGCCAAGGTGTCCGATGAGGAGTTCGGCAAGGCGATGGCGGGCGACGCCATCGAGGCCGCGACGGGCGCGGTGCTGGATGAACTCATCAGTTTCTGCCCGAGCCCGAGGGACCGGGCCAACCTCGG
>JAIEOW010000075.1 GCA_019750095.1 Phycisphaerales bacterium | reverse complement strand
GGGCATGCGCGAGCGCACGTCATCAGGGATCGGCCCCGGAACAAAGTCGGGATAGTCGAGCTTCGGAATCTCGGCGTTGATCAGGATCTCGATCTCGGTCAGCAGCGGGCCCTGCTCGGGCGTGACCAGCGACCACGCCACGCCGCCCCGGCCGGCGCGGGCCGTGCGCCCGATGCGGTGGATGTACAAATCCGGATCTTCGGGCAGGTCATAGTTGATGACGTGGGTGATGCCCTCGACATCGAGCCCGCGGCTGGCCAGATCGCTGGCCACCAGCACGCTGAGCGAGCCCGCGTGCAGCTTCTCGATCACGCGGTTGCGTTTGTTCTGAGGCATGTCGCCGTGGATCGCCATCGTGTCGATGCCCTTGCGCGACAGATACTCGGCGACCGAATCGACCGTGCGCTTGGTGCGACAGAAGATGATCGTGAGTGCCGGGCTCTCGTGCGTCAGCAGGTGCAGCAGGAGCTGCTTCTTGTCCCACGGCTGCGCGGGCAGGTACCACTGCTTGACAAGTGATGCCGTGAGCGAGCCGGTAGTCGCGACGATCTTCTCGGCGTTTCGCGCAAACGAGCGGGCCAGCGACTCGACCTCGCTCGGGAGCGTCGCCGAGACAAAGACCGTCTGGCGATCCGGCGGACACGCCGAGAGGATGCGCCGGATGTCGTCGCGGAACCCGATGTCGAGCATGCGGTCAACCTCGTCGAGGATGACCGTCTTGATGTTGCGATAGTGGACATAGCCGCGCTCGCGCATGTCCTGCAAGCGACCCGGGGTGGCGACGATGATCTCAGGCCCCTCGTGCAGACGCTGGGCCTGCGTATTGATGTTCTGCCCGCCATAGACCGGCAGCACCGAGAAGCCGGTGTACTTTCCAAGCTCGGCAAGGTCCGTGGCCACCTGGATCGCCAGCTCGCGCGTCGGCACAAGGACCATGCCGCTCATCGCGTCGCCCTGAACCGTCCGCGTCAGCAGCGGGAGGCCGAACGCGGCGGTCTTGCCCGTGCCGGTCTTGGCCTGACCAAGCACATCAACGCCAGTCAGCAGCAGCGGGATGATCTTCGCTTGGATCGACGTGGGAAACTCAAACCCCGCTTCGGTCACGCCGCGAAGCACCTCGGGTGCAAGACCCAGATCGGCGAAGCGCGTGCCGCGATCGAAGATCTCATCAAAGGCCTTTTGATTGAAGGTCTTCTCGGCGCTGTCGCCCGGAGCGGCGGGCTCGGGCGCCTTGGGCTTCGGAGATGGGGCGCGAACCGGACGATCATCACGCTCGATGCGATCGCCACGATCACGATTGGGTGCTTCAGATCCGGGACGAGCCGGCGCCGGGGGCCGATCGCGCGGCGGCGCGGGCGGACGATGTCCGCCCTGCGGCATTGGCGCAGGACCACGCCGATCATTCTGTGCCGAATCACTTTGAACCGCCCGCGGCGGCTGCGGCGGACGCTGCTGCTGCGGAGCCGGACCCTGAGGCGGCCGCGATGGTGCGGGGCCGCGACCAGAAGCCGGCGGACCCTGCATGGGCCGCTGATCGGGGCGCTGTTCCGGACGCGAGGCCGGTGCATAGGGCTGCGCATTCGCTGGCGGGCGCGACGGCATCGGCTGCGATCCACGCTGCGGCGCGGGCATCGGGCCGCGCGGCGGCTGGCCGGCCGGTGGCTGCTGCGGACGCGCAGGCGCTGGGCCGCGTGCG
>JAIEOW010000091.1 GCA_019750095.1 Phycisphaerales bacterium | reverse complement strand
GACTCGCTCGCGGGTGCTTCGGCGCGGCGCGCGCGGGCCCACCAGCGACGGTCATAGCCGTGTCGACCGCGGACCGGGGCGGCATCCGGGGTAGGCGAACGCAGGGAGGGACGCACATCGAGTGGCTTCGGCAGCTTCGCCGGGTTGAAATGGGTCTTTTTGGCCGCACACCACAATGGAAATCGATACTTTGAGGAGAATCCCGATTTTTGGACGGGTCGGTTGACCCCGCCGACTTTGTAACACACAATAACAAACTCGGTACCGAGGCATGTTTTTCCCATCGCGCGTTTTCGCGTTTCGGATGCGGAGTTCGAGCCGTTTTGTCGGCTCGCGCGGGGATGATGGGCCTCGGTCGTCCTTCGAGCAGGAGGTTGTTCGCGTGAATCGGCAGAATCGCCTGGCCGTGATCGGGGTGTGGATCGCCCTGATCGTGACCGGTTGCGGCGAGATGGGGCGTCCCCTGCCCGTCGCTTATAGCCGCAACTCGGAATTGACGGAGAAGCTCAAGGACAAGCCGAAAGTGCAGGCGCGGCTGGACCAGATCCTCACGCAGCTGTTCGGGCCGACTCCGAATCAGATGCGCGTGCCGCCCGGCGCCCCATTGCCGCAGGGCGGAGCTCGGCTGGCGAGCTTTGTTTACGAAGGCGAGACGACGCCGTTGCCGGCCCTCAGGCACTTGCAAACGCGCGTGCAGAACAAGCGCGGCGAGACACTGATTGAGAACATCCGCGGCGGCTATGGCATATACCGCGAACAGTGCATGCATTGCCACGGTGCCGCCGGCGACGGCAACGGCCCAACGGCCCCATTTTTGTGGCCCGCGCCGCGAGACTATCGGCTGGGCGTTTTCAAATTCACCTCGACGAGCGGTTCGGGGCCCGACAGCAAGCCTACACGCGTCGACCTGAGGCGGACGATCAACAACGGGATCGCCAACACCTCGATGCCCGCGTTTCAGTCGCTGTTGCGTCCCGACGAGATCGAGCGCGTCATCGATTATGTGATCTTCCTGAGCTTGCGAGGCGAGGTGGAGGGTGGACTGTATTATCTGGCCCAGGACATCGAAGACGCCAACGCGGAGACGGAGCTCGGCCCCGACCAGGTCCAGGAGGTCACGCAGCTGGTCTTCGATCGCTGGAAGAACGCCGACGCCAACGTGCTCGATCCCAAGACGCCTCGGCTCGCGTCGAGCGCCGAGAGCATCGCGCGCGGCCGCGAGCTGTTCCTGGGCAAGAAGGGCCTGCAGTGTTATGGCTGCCACGGTCTGGACGGCAAGGGCAACGGGGAGAGCTTCGTCGATTATCGCGACTTCGTGAAAACCGTCTTCGAGGGCGACCCGAGCCCCGCCAAGGTCACTGCGCTGAAAGATTTCGCCGAGAAGAACAACAAGAAGTGGGGCGACGACTGGGGCAAGCCCCTTCGGCCCGCCAACCTCACGGCCGGCGTCTACAAGGGGGGGCGGCGACCGATCGACCTGTATTGGCGCATCGCCAAGGGGATCAACGGCACGCCCATGCCTGTGCACCTGGGCAGCCAGCTGCAGTCGGACGACGAGGTCTGGGACATCGTCAATTTCGTGCTCGCCTTGCCGTATGACCCCACGCTCCTGGAAGACGCCAAGCCCGTCCCGGGCGCGACCTTGACCACGCAATCCGAGCCGGCATCCGGTCCCCTGGCCGCGCGGTCG
>JAIEOW010000118.1 GCA_019750095.1 Phycisphaerales bacterium | reverse complement strand
CGTCGACCTCTTCCTTGGTGCGGTACTTGGCCGGATCCGACATCGAGTGGCCACGATAGCGGTAGGTCTTCATCTCAAGGATGTACGGGCCTTGGCCGCTTCGCGCATGCTCGGTGGCGCGCGCGCCGGCCTCGCGCACGGCGACGATGTCCATGCCGTCGACTTCCTCGCCCGGAATCCGGAACGAGACGCCGCGCTTGTGGAAGGCGGTCTCCGACGCCGAACGTTCGACGCTGGTGCCCATGGCGTACTGGTTGTTCTCGATCACGTACACGACCGGCAGCTTCCACAGCTGGGCCATATTGAAGCTCTCATAGACCTGGCCCTGGTTGGCCGCGCCGTCGCCGAAATAGGCGTAAGAGACGTTGCCATTGCCCTTGTAATGATTGGCCAGCGCCAGACCCGTGCCCAGCGCGACCTGGGCGCCGACGATGCCGTGGCCGCCGTAGAAGCCGGTCTCGATGTCGAACATGTGCATCGAGCCGCCCTTGCCGCGCGACGAACCGCCTGCGCGACCGGTCAGCTCGGCCATGACTTCCTTGGGATCCATGCCGGCAGCCAGCATGTGGCCGTGGTCACGGTAGCCCGTAATGATCTGGTCGCCCTTCTGCTGGATCGACTGCATGCCGACCGCGATGGCTTCCTGACCGATGTAGAGATGGCAGAACCCGCCGATCAGGCCCATGCCGTACAGCTGGCCCGCGCGCTCCTCGAAGCGGCGGATAAGCAGCATGTCCTGATAGAACTTCAGAAGCTCGTCCTTGCCGACGAAAGCGTTGACACCGGTGTCACCCGCTTTACCCTCGGAAGCTTCACCCTTGCGCGTTCGCGCCATTCAACTCTCCTTGGCCAATCTTCATCGCGGCCTTCATCCCTGAACACATCCCGCCGAAATAGTCGTCGGTTCCGCGAAGGAAATGCTCGTCATGTCACGCCAAGATCGCCTTCGGCTCGAGTGACCCGAAAAGCGATCGTCAATCCGCGCCGAAGATATTGATCTGACCGCGCTAGCGCTTGGTGCGGATCACGTAGTCCTTCGGGTCGGCATATCCCAGGAGAGAACGTGCGCGCTCTTCCAGAAGATCGGCCGACAGACTGCCGCTGCGTAATAGACGAGCGCGGGCCTCCAGGTCCATCCTCTCAACGCGGATCTTCTTGAGTTCCTTCGTCTTGGCGGCGAGATCGGCGTTGCGTTGAGACGTCGATAACAGACCCCGCTCGCCAGTCAGGGCGTGGAAGGCGAAGTAGAAGATCAGGAAAAAGATCGCCGCTGTCGGCAGGATCGGTTGCAGTCGGGCGAACATGGGACAATCCCGGGATGGGAATCTCAGACTCTCAGATCGTGCTTAACGCCTTCTAAACCGGGCACTCCAGACACGCCGGTGCATGAACCTCCTCGCCGTGATCCGATGCTTTCATTTGAGATGGTTTCATCGGCATCTAGATACCGCATCGCAGCACTCTTCTCGCACCCGCGAAGGTTCATTTCGCCAAGATCGAACAGTGTCCAAAGCCGCTTATAGAAAATTTGTTGGTAAATTTTCTCAACCAAACAAGTGTTTGGCGACTTGCTGACGTTTCTGGCCCGAGAATCACTTCGCCGGCGTGTCGCTGACCTGGGGAGACAGCCGCCGATCTCAGCTCGCTTGATCGCCAAAAAAGGAAAAGGCGCGGCTCC
>JAIEOW010000163.1 GCA_019750095.1 Phycisphaerales bacterium | reverse complement strand
CACGAGGGCGACTTTGAGCGCGTCGTGAAGTTCCCGGACACCATCCTTCCGGACTCGGCCGTCTGGAGTCTTCGGGACGGCTTGCTGCGGTTTGACGTGGAGCGGCTGCCGGAAAGCGACCCCGGGCGCATCTCTAGGGGGTGAGCGCGGGAGCGGCCACGGCTGTCTCTTCGCACAAATGCGCGTCGAACTGTCGCGAATCAGTCCTGATGTTGGTCCGAACTGTCAGGATATCGAGAACGTAGGAAGCACGCTGATCGCATCCATTTACCGATTCTTCTCCCGAGGAGCAGCCATGTCGGATCGTTCGACAAAAACCGTTTCCCGCAACGCATTCTCCGCCGGCGTGCTGGGCTTGGCGTTGGCCACGCCCATGCTCACCAACGCCGTGCTGGCCGACGACAAGGCCACGGAGGCCGCGATCGCCCGCGCCATGGACCTCTCCCTGGCCTTCGAGCACGTGGCCAAGACGGTGTCGCCGGCGGTCGTACACATCACGGCCAACAAGGGCGGCGATGAGGTGCGGTCGCCGCAGCGCGGGCAGCGCGGCCGGCAGCGCCAGCCGCAGCGCAGCCCTTTCAACGACCCGAACTTTGACGAGATGTTCCGCCGGTTCTTCGGCGACCAGGGCCAGGGCGACGGGAACATGCGGCAGCAGACGCCGCGCATGACGAGTTTCGGCTCGGGCGTGCTGGTGACCAAGGACGGGTACATCCTGACCAACAACCACGTGGTGGAGGGCGCGAGCCTTGTGACCGTGGCGACGGAGGGGAGCCAGAAGTACACGGCGAAGATCGTGGGCACCGATCCGCAGACGGACATCGCCGTACTCAAGATCGAGGGCGACACGTTCCCCACCGCCGAGATCGGCGATTCGGACAACCTCAAGGTGGGCGAGTGGGTGGTCGCGATCGGCAACCCCTTTGAACTCAACCAAACCGTCACCGCCGGCATCGTCTCGGCCAAGGGCCGCTCGCAGCGCGGCGGCAGCATGAACGACGTGACCTTCCAGGACTTCATCCAGACCGACGCGGCCATCAACCCCGGCAACTCGGGCGGGCCGCTGCTCAACCTCCACGGGCAGATCGTGGGCATCAACTCCGCGATTCTCACCCGCACGGGCGGCAGCATCGGCATCGGCTTCGCCATCCCGGCCAACATGGCCAAGAACGTGATGGACCAGCTCATCAGCTCGGGCAAGGTTGAGCGCGGCTTCCTGGGCATCCAGCCGCAGGATCTGAACGACGACCTCGCCAAGAGCTTCAACTACGGGGGTGGCAGCGGTGTGCTGGTGAGCGACGTCACGTCAGACACGCCGGCGGCCCAGGCGGGCGTGAAAGCGGGCGACATCATCACCAAGATCAACGGCAAGCCCCCGACCAACGCCGACAACCTGCGGAACACCATCGCCAGCATGGGCCCGGGCAAGAAGGTGGACCTCGAAATCTTCCGCGACGGCAAAGCCCAGTCGATCAGCGCAACGCTCGGCAAGCGGCCCGACCAACTTGCCGCCAACGCCGACGGAGATGGTGATGCCGATGCCAACGCCGACGCAACCACCGACGACAAGCTCGGCCTCACCGTGCAGACGCTGACCGCCGACGTGGCCCAGAAACTGGGCGACCGGCGGGCCAAGGAGGGCGTCGTCGTGACCGACGTCCAACCGGATGG
>JAIEOW010000113.1 GCA_019750095.1 Phycisphaerales bacterium | reverse complement strand
ACGATCTACTTCATGAACATCGCCACCGGCGAGTGGCTCCCCGATGAGCTTGAGGGCAAGGCCTCGGTCGTCCAGTGGCTTCCCGACAACTCGGGCATCTTCTACGAGCGGCTCGCCGACGTGAAAGACCCGTACTCCGCCCGCATCATGTTCCACCGTTTGGGGCAGCACCCGCGGCATGACACCATGCTCTTCCGCCAGTACACCAAGGAAGAGAACGAAAAACTCGCCACCACCTGGGGCCCCGGCGCGACCATCAGCGAAGATGGCCGATGGATGGTTCTCTACTACTGGACCAGCACCAGCTCCAACGACATCTGGGTCATCGACCTCGCCAAGTGGTGGAAAGACGGAAAGGTCGGCGGCCAGATCGCTGGCACCTTTGAGAAGACCCCGATCAAGGTCGGTGAACCCAACAAGTTCTTCGGGCAGATCGGCACCAAAGAGAACGGCGATCCCGACACCTTCTACATGCTCACCGACTATGGCGCGGCCAAGAACCGCCTCGTCGCCATCGATCTGAAAAACCCCGCAGAGGCCAACTGGCGCGAGGTCATCCCCGAGAACAAGGACGCCGTGCTCACCGGCGTCGGCATGGCCAAGGGCGTGCTGACGGCGGATTATGAGGAAAACGCGCAGTCACGCATCCGACTCTTCAGCCGCACCGGTGCATCGCTCGGCGATCTCAAGCTCCCGGGCATCGGCACCGCGGGCGTCAGCGTGGAGACCGACCGCACCGAGGCGTTCGTCACCTTCACCAGTTACAACTACCCCTCGACGATCTTCCGCACCGACCTGCTCAAGGCCGACAAGGAGCCCGCCGTCTGGGAGCGCCCCGCCGTCCCCGTCGATCCGAGCATCGCCGAGGTCAAGCAGGTCTTCTATCAGAGCAAGGACGGCACCAAGGTCCCGATGTTCATCGTGCACAAGAAGGGCCTCAAACTCGACGGCAACAACCCAACGATCCTTTATGGATATGGCGGGTTCAACATCTCCATGACACCCAGCTTCAGTGCCACGCTCTTCCCATGGCTTGAAGATGGCGGGGTCTACGCCGTCGCCAACATCCGTGGCGGTGGTGAGTTCGGGAAGCCCTGGCACGAGGCCGCCATGCTCGGGAACAAGCAGAACTGCTTCGATGACTTCATCGCGGCCGGCGAGTATCTGATCGCCAACAAGTACACGAACGCCAACCGACTTGGTGCCATCGGCGGATCCAACGGCGGCCTGCTCATGGGCGCGATGATCACGCAGCGACCCGACCTCTTCCGCGCCGTGGTGTGCGCCGTCCCGCTGCTGGACATGGTTCGCTTCCAGAACTTCCTGATGGCCCGCTACTGGGTGCCGGAATATGGCACCGCTGAGAACTCCGATCACTTCCAGTGGCTGCTCAAGTACTCGCCATATCAGAATGTCAAGCAGGGCACGAAGTATCCGGCGACGCTCTTCACCGCCGGCGAAAACGACAGCCGCACGCACCCGATGCACGCACGCAAGATGGCCGCCGCCGTGCAGGCCGCGACCGCGAGCGATCCGGCCGACAAGCCGGTGCTGCTGTGGGTCGACCGGGACGCGGGCCACGGTCAGGGCAAGCCGCTGAACCTCCGCATCCGCGACGCGGCGGACACGCGGATCTTCTTCATGTGGCAACTTGGGATGATGGACAAGTCG
>JAIEOW010000114.1 GCA_019750095.1 Phycisphaerales bacterium | reverse complement strand
ATGTCCGGGGTGCCGGGGAGTGACGAAGATGGCGTTTCTCACGTCGGTTGCTGCCGTGCAGCGCTGGTTGCCGCAGCCGGTTTCTTCGGTGACGCAAGAGGCTCAGCTCGCTGAACTCGTTGAAGCGGTTGAAGCCGCGATCGCGTCCTACACCGGCCGCGACCAGGCCTCGGGTGTTCCGCCGTTTGCTGCGGCGACAACAACCGAGTTCTACAACGGCACCGGACGTGCGCTGCTCGTACTCCGCCGGCACCCCGTGACCGCGATCGCAGGAGTCTGGTGCTCCGCCACAGGTCCGCTGACGCAATTGAGTGTCGACGATCTCGCCGCCTGCCGATTGGTCGAAGGAGTCGACTATCTTGGTGCCGACGCTCCCAATGACGGCTGGCAAGCCGGCCTGTTGGAACGCATCCGTGGTGTCTGGCCCGAGGGCGTGGCGAATCTGCGGATCGAGTACACGGCGGGCTACGAGACTCCCCCTGCAGACCTGACCTTGGCCGCACATCAGTTGATTCTCGGTGCGCTGGAATCACTGCCACGGGGCGGTCGCTCACTCGCCGGCGAATCACTGGGCAGTTATCGCTACGACCTGCTGGCGTCGGACTCGGACCCGGTACTCGCGGCCAAGCGAATTCTGGATCGCTACTGCGAGTACTGATTGCACCGTCTTCGCGAGAACGCAAGACGACCCGTCGCTTGAGTCTGTGAGTCGAGTCTTGTTGTGAAGAACGGAATCACGACCGGGACGGTCGTGCGCTCTTCGTAGCCCGAAGCGTCAGTCTTGAAGTTGCGCTATTCGCTTGAACGAGCGAGGCTGAGTCAATTCGGCGTCAAGATACGCGACTTGACCCGGAGAAAATGAGCCCTCGGGCGTTAGCCCGGGGTTTCTTCTCGCTCATTGATAGGCAGAAACCGGACGCTCACGCGTCGCGGCTCATGAGAGCAAGACCACCGTCTACCGACGGTGGCTACGAAGAACAGAACAGCAGCGGGCTCACGTCTGCCGCTCGCCTGGAGAATCCCCACCATGACCTTCCGCGGCCTGTTGACTCATCGGGTTCGGATTGAACGGCGGACAGAAACGATTGTCGCCGGCCGTACCTCGTTGAGCTGGCAGGTCCGGCTGCGGGATGTCCCCTGTCAGCTCGAAATCACCGCTGCCACTCCGGTGCGGGATGAAGCGGGTGATTCGTTGCTCGCCCGGGCTCGCGGCTGGTTCCTCCCGGAGTCGGGGCCGCAACCCCGATCCGATCTCGTCGCGGGCGAACGCGTGATTGTCTTGTCTCCAGCGAACTGGGCCGGCCGAGTATTCCTGGTCGAATCCGTACTCGATGCTGCCGGCCGCGGGCATCATCTCGAAGCCGTCCTCAACGAACAGCCGGGCCAACAATAGAGGTGGTTCCACCGTTTCCCTGGTCGGCCTCGATCCCTCGTGAACCGCATCCGTATCGGAATATCGCCCGATGAGCACATCCACGCCGCCGGTTTCGAACCCATCGGCCACACGCACCCATGCAGGCGAACTTTGGGACGGCCTCCTGCTCGCCTGGCAGGCAGACGAGCGGCTTGTGTCGTACTTGGGTTCTCCCGATTCGATCAGTCGGGACTGGCCGCAGCGACGAGTCGCCTGGCCCAGCCTGGCTCTCCGGGTACTCGAGGAG
>JAIEOW010000071.1 GCA_019750095.1 Phycisphaerales bacterium | reverse complement strand
ATCAAGGAGCGCGATGGCGGCAACGCGGGGGCGGGCTTCGGCTCGGCCAAGTGTTCCAACGAAGAAGCCTACCTGTTCCAGAAGCTCATCCGTCAGGGCTTCGGCACCAACAACGTCGACCATTGCACGCGGCTTTGCCACGCCTCCTCGGTCGCGGCCCTCATGGAAGGCCTGAACTCGGGCGCGGTGACAGCACCTTTCATGGCTGCGAAGGACGCCGATTGCATCATTGTGATCGGCGCGCGGCCGTCGGAGAACCACCCCGTGGCGGCAACGTTCCTCAGGAATGCTGTCAAACGCGGCGCTAAGCTCATCATCATGGATCCGCGCGGCCGCCTGCAGGGCACGCAGCGCTATGCAACCCACGCGCTGCAGTTCAAGTCCGGCACCGACGTGGCTCTGCTCAACGCCATGCTGCACGTGATCATCGAGGACAAGCTCTACGACGCCCAGTATGTGGCGGCGATGACCGAGGGCTTTGATGCGCTTCGCCAGAAAGTGAAATCGCATTCGCCCGAGAAGATGGCACCGATCTGCGGCATCGATGCGAAAACCATTCGCGAAGTCGCGCACCTGTATGCTCGGTCCGAGCGGTCGATCATCTTCTGGGGCATGGGCGTGTCTCAGCACACCCACGGCACGGACAACGCGCGTTGCCTGATTGCGCTCGCCCTTACCACCGGCCAGATTGGTCGTCCGGGCACGGGGCTCCATCCGCTGCGCGGCCAGAATAACGTGCAAGGCGCATCCGACGCGGGGCTTATCCCATTCGTGTTCCCGGACTATGTGTCGGTCGAGGATGTGCGCACGCGCTCCTTCTATGAAGAGCTGTGGGGTACCAAGCTCGACGGCACGAAGGGCCTGACGGTCGTCGAGATCATGAAGGCGATCCACGACGACAAGATCAAGGGCATGTTCGTGCAGGGCGAGAACCCGGCGATGTCAGACCCCGATCTCAACCACGCCCGCGCGGCCCTCGCCCACCTCGAGCACCTTGTCGTCCAGGACATCTTCCTGACGGAGACGGCTTGGCACGCCGACGTCGTGCTGCCGTCGTCGGCCCACGCCGAGAAGTGGGGCACGTTCACCAATACCAATCGCCAGGTGCAGATGGCACGCCCCGTCGTTCCGACACCAGGAGACGCTCGCCAGGACTGGCAATTGATCCAGGAGATCGCGCAGCGCATCGGTCTCAACTGGAACTATAAGCACCCGAGCGAGGTGTTCACGGAGATGACGTCTGTGATGCCGTCGTTGAAGAACATCTCGTGGGATCGCGTCAATGCCGAAGATTCGGTGACCTACCCATGCGACAGCCCGGACCGGCCGGGCAACGAGATCATCTTCGGCTCGTCGTTCCCGACCAAGTCGGGCCGCGCGAAAATCGTCGCCGCCGACGTGACGCCATCGGCCGAACTGCCGGATGATGAATTCCCGATGCTGCTGACCACCGGCCGGCTGCTCGAGCACTGGCACACCGGCTCGATGACCCGCCGCTCGACCAACCTCGACAGCCTGGAGCCGGAGGCCATCGTCAGCGTCAATCCGCGTGACGTCGAGCGGCTCGGCATAGCCGGCGGCGACAAGGTGGTGGTGACGACGCGGCGGGGCACTATTTCGCTCAA
>JAIEOW010000032.1 GCA_019750095.1 Phycisphaerales bacterium | reverse complement strand
TGTTGAACACCAAAGCGGCATCGATGTCGCCCTTGATCAGCATCGGCTCCTGCAGGTTCGGCGCCATGTTGGAGATCTTGATCTTCTCGCCTTCGAGCTTGTTCTTGTTGGCGAACACCGGCAGCAGTCGCGTCGTCGGCGTGCCCTGCGCGCCGCCGAGCGTGCGGCCCTCGAAATCCTTGATCGAGTTGATGCCGCTCGACTTCTTGGTCACGATCGCAAATGGCGGCTGGTTCCAGATCTGGTAGACCATCACAGGCGCCTCCTGCGGCTTGGTCGAGGCGTTCTGGATGATGGCGTTGACGTCGCCGAAGCCGGCATCATAGGCGCCCGACATGATACGCGTGACGGTCGCACCCGAGCCCTCGCCCTGATCGATAATGACGTTGAGGCCTTCTGCCTTGAAGAAGCCGTGGTCCTTGGCATAGAAAAACGCGGCGTCGGAGCCTTGCGTCTTCCACCCCAGCGTGAACTTGATCGTCGTCTCCTGGGCGTGGGCGGCGCCGGCAAACAGGGCAAAACCCAACAGCGCGGCACTTACTCTGGCTAACATCGCGGATCTCCTCGACTGGTTGAAAGACGGTTGATGAAAGGTCTTCAGGTGGCGATCATGTCGTTCTTGCGGGTGGCCCACCCGGTGATGCGGCCCTCGATCAACGAAAAGATCACGTAGAGCGCGACGCCGAGGCCGGCGAGCACGAACAGGCCTGCGAACACCAGGGGCACGTTGAAGTTCGAGGACGCGGTCATCATGACGTTGCCGATGCCGCGATTGGACGCGACGGTCTCCGATAGCACCGCGCCGACAAAGGCGTAGGAGACCGCGACCTTCAGAGAAGCGAAGAAGAACGGCATGGTCCGGGGCAGGCCGACGTTCCAGAGAATATCGAGCTTGCTGGCCCCTAACGCCTTCAGCACGTCTTCGAGCTCGGGCTCGGTGGTGGCAAGCCCCGTCGCGATGTTGACGACGATCGGGAAGAAGCAGATCGAGAGCGCGGTCAGCACCGCCGGCACCGTGCCGGAGCCGAACCATAGCACGAAGATCGGCACCACCGCGACCTTCGGGATCGAGGAGAAGCCAACCAGCAGCGGATACGCCGTGTCGTACGCCGTCTTTGAGACGCCGATGATGGCGCCGAGCACGACGCCGAGGCCGACGCCGAGCACGAATCCGATCATGGTCGTCGCCAGCGTCTGCAGGATATGCGGCCACAGGATCGGGAATTTCTCGAACAGCGTGACGAATACCTGCGAGGGCCGCGGCAACACCAGGTCGGACATC
The DNA here is from genome assembly GCA_019750095.1 of Phycisphaerales bacterium. Lineage (GTDB taxonomy): Bacteria > Planctomycetota > Phycisphaerae > Phycisphaerales > UBA1924 > UBA4658. Next base: position 329 of record JAIEOW010000032.1, on the reverse strand, counting down.
CCGGTCATGACGCAGAACAATTCCCAGGCGACGAAGAACAGCACGATCAGCCCCGCCGACCAGGCCTTCTGGCGATAATCGAATTCGGGCATGTCAGGCCGCTCCCTTGCTTGCGGCGCCTCTCGCGTCGACGATGAAGGCGCGCAGCTTCTGGTTCAGCGCGACGAAATCAGGCTCGAACGTCATCGCCACCGTGCGCGGCCGCGGGAAATCGACGCGGCTGTCGTCGAGGATGCGGCCGGGGCGCGCGCTCATCACGCAGATGCGGCTGCCGAGGAATGCCGCCTCGCGCAAATCGTGCGTCACCAGCAACACGGTGGGCTTGTGAG
>JAIEOW010000198.1 GCA_019750095.1 Phycisphaerales bacterium | reverse complement strand
TCATGTATCGCGACTTCAGGTAGCCATAGGCGAAGATCATGCCGCCCAGGTGCGCAACGTGCGAGACGCCGCTCTCCTGTCCGGAGAACGTCAGGATAAACGAGATCGAGCCCAGGATCAGCACGAAGTACTTCGCCTTGAGCGGCACGAAGTAGAAGATGATCTCGCGATCCGGATAGAGAATCGCGTAGGCGAGCATCAGGCCGTAGATCGCACCCGACGCCCCGATCGTGCGCGACGCCATTTCACCGCTGGGGAAGATCAGGTTCGCCAGGATCACGCACAAGCCCGCACCCACGCCGCACAGGAAGTAGAACTGTAGGAAACGCTTGGTGCCCCAGGCGGCTTCGAGCTCGCGGCCGAACATCCAGAGGCTCAGCATGTTCAGCAGGATGTGCAGAATGCCGCCGTGGAGGAACAGGTAGGTCACCAGTTGCCAGACCGCGAAAGCGCCCAGCACCTGTCCGGGCACGAGCGCGCCGTAAAGGAACAGCGGATCGGGAATCCGCAGGACGTTCAACAGGAAGTTGAACAGGAAGACCCCGACATTCGCGATCAGGAGCCACTTGACGCCGGGAGGCATCAGGCCAGAGGAGTCGACGAAAGAACGCCGGGCGTATTGAGCCATTTTTTGCACGGGACTTGCGCGCGGCGCGTCCAGCCCCTACTTTTGAGAATACCTTACTGGCGAGAGGATCACTCGGCGATCGCGCGCGCCAAGCCCGGTTCAGTCGTTTCTTGCTGCCAGCGCACCGGGGATTCCTCCACCGCTCGCGCCGGACGTTCGAACCAAGTCCGCAGTTGTCCAGCCAGCAGTCCGGTCGCGATCGACCCGGCGAGCCAAACTTGCCAGTGCGACCACAGCCCCTCGGCGATCGGGAAGTTGCGGGTCAACTGGATATCGACGCCGAAGCGCCAGGCGGCCATCGCGAGGGTCACGACGGCGCCCATCTTAAGCCCCTGGGCAAGCCAAAACGCGGACCACCGCAGGGCTTCGGCGATCATCATTTCGGTCCACACCCGGGTACGGTCGGCGCGCGGAAACTGCTCCGCCATCCATAAATCCCATGGCCTCAGTCGCAGCTTGATGGTCATCGTTCGTCTCTCGGGCTAAGACAGTACCATTATGCCCTGAAACAGTATCGGGCCCGAAGTTCCCTAACTTTAGCGGAACCTCGGGCCCGTTGGGTACCAATTTTGGTGAATTTACCGGGTTACCCTTACCGGGGCGCCGAAACCTTCGGGGTCGAGAGGTAGCCCGTGATGACGTCTTTTCCAACATTCATCACTACGATCTCGTACGGGATGCGTCCGCCCTTAGCCGTGTAGAACTGCACCGGCTCGGCCACGCTCTTTTCCTTCTTTTCCGTCCGCTTGTCGTCGGCGATGATGTCGACCCAATACTTGTTGCGCTTCTGGTCCACCTTCTTGAGCTGCACCATCACATCGCCGACGCGCTGCGGAGCCTTGGTCTTGCCCAGGTTGAACTCGAAGTAGTTCCGCTGGCCGAGTTGCTTGAGCGCCTCGAGCTCGCGGCCATTGGTCGCCACCAATCCACTGGTGACACCCAAATCGCCCTGCACGCTCTTGAGTGGAATGCGCT
>JAIEOW010000061.1 GCA_019750095.1 Phycisphaerales bacterium | reverse complement strand
CGGGTCCTGCACCAGATCTGGCTGGGCAAGGGGGAGATGCCTCTGCACCAGCGGCGCTGGCGTCGCCGCTTCGCCGAGATGAACCCGCGCTGGGAGATGCGGCTGTGGACCGACGCGAACCTGCCACCAATCCTCAACCGCAATGCGTGGGCGGCGTGCGGCAACGTCGGCGGCACGCCCGGGTGCGTGATGCGATCGGACATCTTGCGGCTGGAACTTCTGGCCCGCTTCGGCGGCATCTACCTCGACACGGACGTGAAGCCCGTGCGGCCTCTCGACGAGATGTGCCCGCCCGAGATCCGCGCTTGGGCCGCGTGCGAGCAACTCGACATCGTGACAAATGCAGCGATGGGATTCCCGCCCAACCACCCGGCGATGTGGCACGCCGTGGCGATGGCGGAGGAGTCGTTCTTCGAGCGCCGGTACGTCGGCGATCAGGCCGGGCCTGGACTGCTCGCCCGCGTGGTCACCCAGTACGACGACGTGGTGCTCTATCCGCCAGCGTACTTCCACCCGACGGTCGGCGAGGTCCAGTCAAATCCGGATCGAACCGTGTTCCTGAAAGCGGCCCATCTCTTTGCTGGGACATGGGTTGAGGAAAACCGCCCGAGGCACCGCTGGTTGTGGGCCGCGAACGCGTAATCCCGGATCGTGGCATCCATGAACGGCTAACAACGGATACACTGGCCACATGGCTCGCCCCCCTCGAGCGCCCGGTCGTGCTGTGCCTCCGCGCGAGGTCATGACCATTACTGACCTCGCGGAGTACCTCCAGGTGTCCAAGTCATCCCTCTACAAGCTGGTGCAGAGCGGTCGAGTGCCAGGCCAAAAGGTCGGCAAACACTGGCGATTCCACAAGGACACGATCGATGCCTGGCTGAAGCAAGCCCCCAAGAACGAGAATGCCGAATGAGCCTGACCACGAAGGAAATCATCGACCGCATCTTCAAGGAGCCGGGGATTCGGTACGAGCTGACCGAGTTCGAGAACCTCGGTAAGCCGATCCACGAGATCCTGACCATTCAGGCGAAGACTGCGGCGACCGGCAAGGACGCCGGCAAGACGAAGTACTACCTCAAGAGCTTCGTCCCTTTCTCCACCGGTAACACGGAGGTCCAGGTATACGTCGACGGCGGCAAGTCGGCACCTGAGGAGATCGTTCGGCAGCTCTGGGTCTACAAGCTCATCCACCACTACGGGTACAAGGCCGACGAGATTGACCTGGAGAAGGGTGTCCAGTTCGGTACGGAGATCGGCACCAAGGCCGCCGACATTATCGTCTACACCGATTCGACCAAAGAGACACCGAAGGTCATCGTCGAGTGCAAGAAGCCGAAGCGGAAGGACGGCATCGAGCAGCTCAAGAGCTACATGAACGCCAAGGGTGCGCCCGTAGCCATCTGGTCCAATGGCAGCGACAGCATCATCCTCTATCGGCCCTATCCGGCGCAGTTCGACGACACCCTCTTCGACCTCCCCAAACGCGGTCAGGCGCCCAAGGACGTCCTCGAAGCCAAGAAGACGCTCCTCCAACTCAAGAGGGACTTCAACTTCAAGAAGATCCTCCAGGATCTCGAAGAGCTGGTACTTGCGGACAGT
>JAIEOW010000069.1 GCA_019750095.1 Phycisphaerales bacterium | reverse complement strand
CATGGGCGTACCCCAGCGCCTTGAGCCGCTCGATGGTCGTGTACTCGAACTCGGATTCGGAGCCGTGCCAGCCCATGTGTTACGCCCGTCCTTTCGCCGTGCCCGCCGCCTTCCCGGTGCGCGGGTGAGTGTTCCCATCGCCGCGGCGCGGCGTCCCGCCAGATCGGAGCGATTCGCCCACCGCCGCCTCGGCCTCACGCAACCGAATCTCGCCCGAGAGCAGTTGCGGCAGGAGCGCATCGCGCAACGCGGCGAGTTGCCGAGACTGCCGAACGTTTGCCACGATCTGATCGTGCCATCCCTGTGCCGCGCGTGCAAACGCTTCGATCACCTCTGCGGTAGGGACGACCATCGGGATCGGTCGGAACGCGGCCTTGCTGATCTCTGCGAACGTCGTGCCGCCCGCGCGACTCAAGACCTCTTCCATGTTCTCTTCGCACCAGCGCAGCGCGAACACACCCGGCAGTCCTTTGTCGCACTTCAGCCCGATGAAACCCTGATTGACCGCGACCGGCACGTCGGCAATAGCCAAGTAGCCGATCGGCGCACGCGACGACAACAGGACGGTGCCTCTGGGCATCAAGCCCGAACTGATCTGTGTGAGGCCAGCGTCCGTGATGCGACGCTCGCAGTCGATGACCACCGGATCGGTGAGCCGCGACAAGTCGCGCGGCGTGACCCAGCAGTGCTTGCCGCCCTCCCAGAACTTCGGCTCGTCGGTGCTCGGCGTGGAGCCGCCGACGACCGAGACCTCTTGGCCGATGGTGGACACCCTCCACCCCTCCGGGATCGGCCCGATGGGTGAATCGACCAGGCGCTTCGGGAAGAGGCCCGCGGGCGTGGCGGGGGCTCTGCCATTGCCGTTCTTGGTGACGGGGTCAAAGTCCACGAACCACGACCGGAACAGCCCCCGCGCCAGGTCCTCCAGCGTCCGGTTCATCCGCCGATTCAACTCGATCTTGTCGTTCAAACCCCCCAGCACCCGCGCGATGGAACGCTGCTCGTCGGGTGGCGGCAAGGTGATGTGAAGGCGTCTTTGGTCGGTGAGGCTCAGGTACGGGGCCATGTCCGTCGAGAGTTTCATTCCCTCCAACTGCTCGGAGAACTCCGCCCCGTTGGACCACGCGCGCAAAAAGCCCGGGACGATCGCGCCGTGGTCCTTCGAGCGCCAGTACGACAGGTGCGGCGAGTACACGAAGGGCGGGAGGTCCGGCGTGATGAACGCCGTGCGCCCCGTGCTGTTTCCCTTGGTCGTAATCACGACATCGCCGGGCTTACTCATCTTCGACGCGACCGCATCGGCAAGGTGCGAGTGGAACCGCTCGACTCCATCGAACGAGATATGCGTGTCCGAGACGTGCCCGGCCCGTAGGAACAACGGACCCGTGCCGCCGAGTTCGTTGTTCTTCGCGCGGTAGCCGTCGCCGATCTCGATTAGACCGGCGTCGATTAACGCCTGAAACGTTGTCTCCTTCATCGCGGAGCGAGAATCACCCACGCCGCACCTCCGATCCGCAGGTGCGCTGATGCCAGAGGGGCGTGTGGGGGGGCCGCCCCTCCGGCACCTCCCCGGCTGAGAAGAGACGATCACCCGCGCG
>JAIEOW010000176.1 GCA_019750095.1 Phycisphaerales bacterium | reverse complement strand
CATTGCCAGATACCGATGAAGCTTCCCAGCGGATGCGGAGTGTGAGAATCCCTCCGCTCGCTGTGATGCCCACCAAGGGCATCCGCGTGCGCTTCGTGAGATCTCCCAATCGCTGCACCGCCTCGGCCTCGGGCACGCCCACGATGTGCAGCAGCCGAGTCATGACGACGCGCGACGGATCAAGCCGCAGCCGTGGCAGAACCTGCGTCGCCCACATCGGCCGCAGCTCCCCGGGCGGGCCGGGAAGACAGAACACATCAGACGATCGCCCATCAACACGCACGATCGCATGCAAGCCCGGCGCGGTGCCGAAGGCGTTGGGAAGACACGACGCGCTCGTGGGTCGATACGCCTGTCGCAACTGACGCTCCGTCACCGGGCGGCCGCGTTTCTCGAGCATGGCCGTGATCTGGAGTCTGGCATCGTCGTCGATGACCAGGGCCTCGCCACCCCCTCCACCCGCTTCCCCCCCTACGGCGTCGGCGAGAGCGTGGCGCGTCAGATCGCCGTCGGTCGGGCCGAGCCCGCCGGAGAGGATCACGAGCGGTGCCTTCGCGCAGGCCGAACGGATCGCCTGAGCAATCTCGGCTCGCTCGTCTGGTACAGTGACAAAGCTGGCGGGCAGCACGCCTTTGTCCACCAGGCTCTTCGCGAAGAAACGGGCGTTGGTGTCGAGCAACTGGCCTGTGATGATCTCATCGCCGGAGGAGATGATGACGGCTCGATCGTGGTACGCTGGCGCTGCTGATGAACTGCTCATTGGGCGAGCGTATTCGCCACGCGGATCGCGCGGATGCACGCCATCAGCCGATCATGACCGTTGGTGCGCCGGGACCGGTGATGACTCCGCCGTGCCCGGTCAGATCGCCCACTCTCGCGGCGGGCTTGTTGCAGATGAGCACAGTTGTCGAGCCCATCGCGATCGTGTCGGGCGGGCCGGTGCAGACGCACATGTCGCCGACAACAGCGGCGGGCATGAAGGCGATGGTCACCGTCGCGGCGCCGGGGCCGGAGATCGGGCCGCCGACGTGGGGGACTATGCCGGTCACCATGGGGCAGGTGTGCATATCTGTGAGGCGTGCGGCTGGGGGCATAGGTTCTCCTGCGGTGCGAAATCGGTCGCGGGAAACGCGTGTGCGGAAGGTCAGTGTCCGTCGTCGGTGCCTTCAAGTCCGAAGTCGGCGGGCGGAGCCTTGGCCGGCGCGATCATCGGATCGGGGCTGTCGGCGGGCTCGATCTTGAAGTTCCGAAGCCTGCCGAGCGACGCGTCGGCGACGGTGAGATACACCCACGCGCGTACCGAGCCAATCCCGGCCGCGACCAGCGAGAGTTTGGCCGTCGGCGGCACACCCGTGGTGGCGAACTTCGCGAGCGGCACTACTTCGCGCGACGTCGAGCTCGCGTAGTACAACTGACCCGCGAGTCGAAAGACGAGGCTCAGTTGCCGCGGCATCGTGACGGCGGAGCAGTTCATTCAGGGCGACTTGACCATCATCGACCGGTGCGACGGCATTGTAATGATTCCCGGCTGGGAGCGGAGCGAGGGAGCCCGCATCGAGCTGGACCACGC
>JAIEOW010000103.1 GCA_019750095.1 Phycisphaerales bacterium | reverse complement strand
ATTGAGGCTGTAGGCGGCGATGCGGACAGCGGTGCGGGTGTAGCCGAGGGTGAGGTGATTGAGCATGCTCGGCGAGAGGACAAGGTCGTGGCTGATGCGGGCCCAGTTGTTGCGGCTGGCGGTGGAGCGGTTGGGAGTGGTGGGTCCGGGAACGAGCTCGGGGTCGCGGATCTCGTGGCGATCGTTGTAGTAGTAGCCGCTCAAGCGATTGCGATCGGTGAAGGCGTGATCGAGCTTCAAGTTGACCTGATTGGAGTTCGTCTGGCCGCGGCCGATCGAAAGGAAGTTATTGAAGATCGAGTTGTTGTCGGGCGTGGGCAGTTGGGGGAGGATGTTGCGCGAGACGGAGGAGAAGCGGCTCGCGGGGATGCGGTTGCCGGGGAAGGGGTCGCGGGCGATGCCAGCTCCGGTGGAGCGGTTGGTGGCAGGATCGAAGACGAGGCTGGTGCGGGAGAAGTCGCCTTGGCGGAAGTCGAGGGGGATTAGGCTCTGGAGCGTGTTGGGCGAGCCCTGGCGGAAGCGGTATCCGCTATAGACGAAGAAGAAGAAGGTCTTGTTCTTGCCGTTGTAGAGTTTGGGGATCCAGACGGGGCCGCCGATGGTGGCGCCGAATTCATTCTGGCGGTTGACCTGGCGGGTGCGCTGGAAGAAGCCGCGGGCATCGAGTTTGTCGTTGCGGAGGTAGTTGAAGGCGGAGCCGTGGAATTGGTTGGTGCCGCTGCGGGTCGAGAAGATCTGAACACCGCCGCCGGTGCGCCCGTATTCGGCGTTGAAGTTGGCGCGGACAAGTTTGAATTCGCCGATGGTTTCAACCGAAGGGCGGCCGTTGCCGGCGATGACGCCGCCGCTTTCAATACCGGTGGAGGCGACGCCGTCGATCAAGACTTCCTTGGCGCGGCTGGGCGAACCGCTGATCTGGGTGTTGCCGGTGTCGCCGGTGACGCCGGGCGCGAGGAAGATGACCTGCTCGAGGTTGCGAATGTTGCCGCCGACGAAGAGGGGCAGGTCGACGAGCTTGTTGCGCTGAATGGTGGTGCCGAGATCGGAGGTCGCGGTCTGGAGGGCGCCGAGATTCTCAGTGACTTCGACGGTCTGCTCGACTTGACCGACTTCGAGTTTCGGCGAGAAGGCGAGGGTCTGGGCGACGTTCAGTTCGGCGTTCTTCTGGATGAACTTGCGGAAGCCGGGGGCTTCGACGGTGATCTCGTAGCGGCCGATGGGCAACTGCTGGAGGGCGTAGTTGCCCGTGGAGTTGGAGGTGGTGCGGTACTCGAGTCCGGTACCGGTGTTGGTGGCCTTGATGTTGGCTCCGGCGATCCCGGCATCGGAGGGATCGGCGATGCGGCCGGTGATGGAGCCAAGGGTGGTCTGGGCAGAGAGAGAAGTGGTGAGCAGAGCAAGGGTGAGCAGGATTCGGATCACAGAGAGTACCTTCGAGAAAAGACCTACAGAAGCTAGCTTAACGCTTTCGTCACCTAAGAGGCGAGGGCGACGGCAGTTGCGTTACACTAGAGCGTGGGTCGTTCGTTCTGGACGTTCCCCTCCGGAGAG
>JAIEOW010000002.1 GCA_019750095.1 Phycisphaerales bacterium | reverse complement strand
CCGGCGAGCGCGACAAACCCAACTCCGGAAGGGACGGTGAATGGCATATTGAGGAGCCACAGGCCCAGCACGCCGACACTGACCGCAAACAGGACGCCGCAGAAGATGATGGCCGCGTCGCGCAGCGAGCGAAACGTCAGATCAAGCAAGCTGAGCGACAACGCCAGCGAGAGAGGCACAACGAGCCACAACCGCTGCTCCGCGCGCTTGAGGTGTTCGAACTGACCGCCCACTCCACGGAATACCCCTCGGGCAATTTCAAGCAGGCGGCGATGCGCGCCTGCACGACCAGCCGGCGCTTGCCCCATTCGCGGGCGATGGCGGCGGGGCCCGAGGTGTCTCTCAATCGCGCGACGGGGGTGATTCGTCGCTCGGCCCGCGCGAGGGGGATTCGAAGCGATCGATCGGGGCGCTGGGGGTGGTTCCTCGTCCGTTCGCCCGGGAGGCGCGGGGTCAACGGGCCTGGCCTGGGTGAGAAACGCGTGCCCATGCGCGACCTTCTATGCCAAGTCTTGCCGCGCGTTGAGCAAGCCGATGACGGTCACGCCAAACGCCACGACCCGCACTATCCGCTACATCGGCCCTTCCGATCGGGAGGTCGTGGCCGACGCGAGGTCAAGAGTAACACGCCATGCGGTTGGCTTGGTGGCTGTGCCAAAACCTCGGGGACTGTCGCCTTTTTGGCCCTGCAAAAAGGGGACTGTCCCCCTGCCTTTGTGGTTTTGGCACAGCCTCTCAGAGGCGGCGGAGCTCCCACTTTGCCCACGGATTCCCTCCCAGAGCCGCAAGGCAGCCGCGGGCCCTGATCTCACTTGCGGAGTTGGCTGATCAAGAGCGAGAGCCCCAGCAGGGCGAGCATTCCGCCGCCTCCCATGAATCCCAGGACCTGACCGGATCCGACCGGCCGGCGATCGACCTGCACGATCCAGCAGCGCGAGAAGTCGATGCCCGGATAGCTCTCTGAGAGCAGCTTTTTTTCTTCACTTCCAAGCGATTCGATCTCGTTGACGACCATGCCTTCGAGCGTGTCGTTCATCGCCAATTGGTGCACATCGGCTTCCGACTTCGCCTTGCTGCTCTTAATGATGATGCGCACGCTGGGCGGCGGCGGCGGCTCGACGCCGGGCGGCAGGCTCTGCAGTTGATGAGCATACGGGCTGTCGAGCGAGACCGCCGGCACCCAGACCCAGCGCCAGTCTTGGTGGCTCGCGCGTCTCGACGCCTCATAAACAAACGACCACTCGCACAGCACGACCCTGTTGAGCACGATGTGGGCGTTGTCCCCCGGCCCCGCCAGCTCCAGTTGCGCCGCGCTGATTTGCTGCGGCTGATCTTTGGCCTTGACCGCGAGGCGCCAGTCTTGAAGTCCTATAAAGAACAGCACCGAGCCAAGCACCAGCGGCACGAGCAAGAGGCGTGTCATCATCGCGTCGCAATCTCCTATTGCTCCTTGAACCCGACCGCACGGGCCTTTAGCTTGATCGTAATCTTAACCGGTCGTGTCGCTCAACGAGGCAATCGATCATGGCTCGCGTTTCCGTAGTGGGAT
>JAIEOW010000162.1 GCA_019750095.1 Phycisphaerales bacterium | reverse complement strand
GCCCAGCGCGGCATCGTGCTGGTCCGCAACGACTCCGGCGAGGAGATCGAGCCGTACCACGCGATGGCGATCACCGGCGTGCTCGTCGAGCCCGGCGAGGATGACCAGGAGCGGACCTTCCAGAGCCGGACGCCGCTGACGGGCGACATCGCTACGGAGGAAACCGCCGGTCCCGCGTTCGTTGTCGCGCTCCAGCCCATCAAGCCCAACAAGCTCGGGCGCTGCGTGCTCACGGGCGTGACGGTGGCGCGGGTGTTCATCACCAACGAGACGGACACGACCTGCGAGCTCGCGGCCGACGAGACGGTTTTGGCCAGCACGCCCATGGGCGGCATCCCGATCCTCTGGAAAGAAGAGGGCACCGGCGAGAAGTGGTCAGTCCTTGAACTCGGCCGCCCGTCGCCCGGGCGCGTGACCGCGATCCTCGGTGCGGCTCAGGCGATCCCCACCGAGCGCAACCGCTGGCGCTATCCGTGGGTGGAAGCCCAGATCGACGGCAACCCCGGCAGCGAGACCTACCTTCGGTATGTGCCCATCGAGGGAGGACTGTCGTCCCAGCTCGCGAGCGGCGGTGAAGATCCCACGCGGCTGGCGATCAACCGATTCGAGGCCCACCACATGAACGACTCGGAGCCGGGTTCCGGCTTTGGCGGGTTGCTCGGGCTGGGTCCGGTGTGCGAGTTGCCGGGCGTGCTCCCCAAGTGCCCGCCCGCGCGGTCGCTCAAGCCCAAGCTCGTGCCCATCCCCGACGGTGTGTGCGTGCAGCTGACCTGCGAGCGCAACAGCAAGGGAAAGCCCGTTTGGGTCTTCGAGGCCATGAGCCTGATCGAGATCGCGGACCCCGCCGATGAGGACCGCAAGTTCAACCTCTACATCGGAGGTGCCGAATGACCACAACTCCGACCCCGACCGTACTCGATGCACGCCGCGAACAGGAGCGGGCCAAATACGTGGCGCTGGCCGCCAAGCCCGGCTCGACGTACGGCTCGACCAACCACGGCAAGCTCGCCGTCCCGATCATCCAGAAGTTCAAGCCGAGGTTCGTCGTGGACTTCGGATGCGGTCGCAACGACCTTGTGCGGGACCTGCGCCGGCTGGGGATCGACGGACTGGGCGTGGACTTTGCATTTCCTGATGCCGACCTCGTCCGCCCGATGCACAAGACCGCTCTGCACGCGCGCGTGGCGGACGTCGTCACGAGCTTCGACGCCCTCGAGCACCTTCTCCCCGAAGACGTGGACGCGGTGCTCGCAGAGATGCGCCGTGTGGCCAAGCCGCGCGGCCACTTCGTGTTCTCGATCTGCACCCGTCCCAGCAAGACCACCGTCGCCGGCGAAGGGCTGCACCCGACGGTGCGCCCGCTGGATTGGTGGCTCGATCGCATCGGGCGTGTCGCCACCGTGATCAACCCGCGGGCTGAGCGGCGGTTCATCGTCGGGCGGTTTAAGGGCGGCAGTGATGGGGGGTGCTGTGGTGCGTGAGAACCAGTCTGACATCGCGGCGCTCCAGGCTGGGCTGAAGGCGCGAAAGCCGTCGCGGGATGG
>JAIEOW010000181.1 GCA_019750095.1 Phycisphaerales bacterium | reverse complement strand
TCGGCCTCGATCTGGTCCTTCAGTGGGTGCTGCTCGACGGACTGACCATCCACGGACGCCTTGGCAGGCTGCGACGCAGCGTCGCGGAGGGCCTGGTCTGGAGCCGGTGATGGCGGGTTGTCGGGCACAACAGCCTCCTGGTCTCGCAACGACGAGACGTCTCCCGGCTACATACGCCGTCGCTGGACCCGCTGTCCGCTTTGCGGATCGCTTGGGTCAAGTCATTCGATAGATCGAACTGGCTATGCCTGTGCCTCCCTGGTCGAGACACGCCGCCCGCAGTGCCGGCACTCCCGCCGGCGCACAATCGCACCGGCAATCCGCTTGAGGTAGATCACCCGGAAGTGCTGGCATCCACAGACACGACACAACAGCCCAAGGGGCTGGTCCTTCTCAGTCGGGACGATTCGCCGCACGCGTGGCATCAGCGTTGCGCTCCCTTGAGTGCCGACAGTCGAAGGCGAGGGCGCACAGCCTGCTTGTGATCAGTGCCAAAGAGCACCGCGCCCTGCATGGACGCGGCGACCGCCGCGCCGACAAGACCGTCGAGCCAGTGGTTGTCGAGCCCTTCGACACGGAGCTTCCACTCGTCCACGGTGCGGCCCCGGCCCTCCGTCCGCACGCGGTACTCGCTGGTGAGGTGCTCCGACAACAGACGGTGTGGCTCTGGCTTCTGGCCGAACAACGAGAGGCCACCAGGATCGCCCATTGGCACAGCCAGCCTCGCATGCACAAAGCTCTTCCAGTAGTTGGTATCGAACAGGACGTGCCGCACCGCCCGCTTTCCGGTCACGATCGGCACACGCCAGTTCAGACCGACCCGCTCGCCGCGCTTGCGCTTGTAGTCGCTGAAGGGGAGGCTGCTCGCGCCGACATACCTGCCGTGGCTGGGCGTGAGCACGCTCGCGTGCGAGCTCTGGCGACAGAACTGATAGACAACATCCGTGGATGAACCCCAGTTGGCATCGATCAGGCATCGGTCGATCCGCACCATCGCGCCGTCGTCGCGTCGCCACTCGCGGGCAACCGTCGCTTCGATCAGCCGCTCCAGTCCGCCGTAGATTGCGCCCTCTACACCGGCGCGGGGCGACGCGGCTCCGAGCGTGCGACGCACATCCCGAAGCGTGAAGTACGCCTGCTTCTGATCCGGCTCGGTGCCGTATTCGATGATGTGCCCGGTGAAGTCGTCCTCCCATGCGGCGACAAGGTAGAACAGCGCCTTGCCCTGCACGTCCACGAACATCGTCAGGTGCGAGCACCCGAGTGGGACAAGCCCGCGGGCGTGCCCGTTCACCTTCGCTGCGATCTGGTCGGCGCTCAAAAGGTCGTCGGCGACCTCGACCTCTGGCAGCGGCTCATTCTGGTACTCGGCGAAGAATGCGGCCTCGTTCTGCAGCCGCAGGTTCATGGCGTGCTGCACCGCCGACAACTCGTCGTGGTTGAACCGCTCCGGCCAGGCGATGACCGCTCCCTCGTCCATCGCCGTCCGGTGCTTGCCGTAGAACGCCGTGGCATCAATGCTCCCGCGATCGGCGCGAAG
>JAIEOW010000060.1 GCA_019750095.1 Phycisphaerales bacterium | reverse complement strand
GCACCCGGCCGCGGCGGACGTCACTCGACTCGCTCCGCGGTTGCTCGCGGTGCGGGTAAATGATCAGAGGTTCCAATTGAAGACGCCACGATGTCGGCCTGATAGCTGTTCTCTTTGATCGTGATGTTCCCGACGATTCGGCCTCGCACGAGAATGCCGCCACGGTCGCCATCAATCGTCGCGGCATGCGAGCCGAGGGATTGCATGCTGATGTTGCCGGACACATTGCCGCTCGATTCCAGAAGCTGAATCTTGCCATACCGCTGCTGGGCCGCGACGTTTGTTGTCGTGTTGTACCCGGTGCCGGCGGAGATGTTTGCGTCAACTGCTCGTGCGGGCGTTGATGCGCTGATCGCCTGTCCATCATCCGCCGTGCGAATCTGCCCGATGAGTTCACCCGCCGAGATGTTTACGCGACGGGAGGTACCGATCGGACCGGTGCTGAAGATGCTGGAGATGCTGCCATTGGGCGCGATGATGTCGGCATCCAACCCGAGTGAGTTCCCCTGAGAGACATCGCCCAGCACGCGCACGCGGCTGATCGATGCACTCGTCTGGATCGCCCCGGAAGACATGCGTGAACCGCCGGTGGCTTGGATCGAACCCTTGATCTAGCGAAACGCCTCGATCACGTTGATCGCCGAGTTGCCGAGCCCGCCCGGAAACTGCAAGTTGTTGTTCGGGTCCGCGGCGGTCGCCGTGATGTTCGAGTTGATCGCACCGCCAGTCACTTGGCCGGTGCCGAGATCCGTAACGCCGAGGGCTTGGAGCTTGGTGACCTTGCCGATTTGGATGTTGCCTTCGATGTTCCCGGTGACCGCCGCGGCGATGTCCGCGGCATCTCGAAGACTCGTGCTGGAGAAAACGATGCAGTTGGCGTTCGGTGCCGCCCAGTTGGCGACGCCCGGTTCAAGCGGGAGATTCAGCCCGTTACCTGTTGGAAAGTCAGTCACACCTGGGTTAGCGACCAGAATCTGCAGTGTACCTCCCGCGTTGGCTGTCCCGACAACGGTGAGCACGCGAAGACTCGCCGCTGGCAGCACGCCAGATCCAGCCGTCGGATCATGCACCTTGAGCAACGCTGTTGCCGTGATTTGTCCGACGTTGATGGTGATATCGCCGTTGGCATCGGCCGTCACGGTCTGACTGCCAAAGGTCGCGACGACCTGTGCGTCAGCCCTCGGAACCGTGAGTGGCAGAGCGGCGATCGCCGCTAGGATGAGTGTGCGCATAGACATCATGAGACCTCCTTCTTGTTCGCCTGATGGCGAATGCTCCCGCGCACACAAGGAGCAGACTGGAACTCGGTCCCGGAATTGCACTCGCGATCCGAAAACCGTGTTCAAAAGTGGGCACATTTGGAAAATCAGCAGCAATTGCCCCGATGGCATCGCCCGATGCTGGACCATCAAACCACCACGAACCGTCATAGATACGGGTTGGCGGAATTCCTGTGCCAGTGAAAATGCTCTCCGTCCACTCCCCCGTCGCCCCGCCCGTGTCATACAACCCCCACGGACTCGTCACCCCTTCATACGC
>JAIEOW010000135.1 GCA_019750095.1 Phycisphaerales bacterium | reverse complement strand
CTGTCCGGGCCGCGCCTTGCCGAGCGCCACCAGTTCCTTCACCGAACGGGCAGGCAGGCTGGGATGCACAGTGAGCACCGGACCGGCCGAGATCACCACGGTGATATAGGAGAAATCGTTGATCGGATCGAACGGCAGCTTCTTGTAGAGCAGCGGATTGATCACCAGTCCGCCCTTGGTGGTGAGCACCAGTGTGTAGCCATCTCCAGCGGATCGTGCACCGGCCTCGTGGCCGATGCTGCCGGCAGCACCGGGGCGATTGTCGACGATGAACTGTCGGCCGAACGCCTCCCCGAGTTTCTGCGCGAACAGCCGGCACAAAAGATCCGTCGTGCCGCCCGGGGGAAAGGGCGCGATGATGCGCACCGGCTTGGTCGGATAGGTGCTTTGAGCGAGTGCGGGCGCCGTGAGGAACATCGTGCTCGCGAGCGTCAGCCCGGCAACCGTCAGACGTTGCATATCCTTCATGCGTTCTCCTCCATCGTTGTCTCGACGTCCGGTGAGCCTGGCAGGATATCCGCCCTCACCCTTCACGCTTCACGCTTCACGCTTCACGTTCACTCTACCTTGATGTTTGCCGTCTTCACCACCTTGCGCCACTTCTCCACGTCCCGGCTCACCACTTCGCCGAGGAGCGCGGGCGGCCCATCGGTCGCTTCCAGTCCCTCCACGGCGAAGCGATCTCGGATGTCCGGCGCCTGGAAGCCCTTGCGAATCTCGGTATTCCAGATTTCCACGACATCGGCGCGCAAGCCCTTCGGTCCCCACAGGCCATACCACAGACCCGCTTCGTAGCCAGGCACAGTCTCGGCGATCGGCGGCACATCGGGCAGCCCAGGATTACGCTTGAGACTGGTCACCCCGAGCCCGCGCAGCCGACCGGCGAGCACGTGTGGGCGCAGCACGTTGAGCGTGCTGATGGCGAGCTGGACTTGCCCCGCGATAAGATCTGTGAGCCCTGGCCCGGTGCCCTTGTAAGGCACATGCGTCAGGGAAATACCCGCCATCGACGCAAAGAGCTCGCTCACCAAATGTGTGTTCCCGCCGATGCCGCTGGAAGCGTAGTTGAGTGCTCCCGGCTTCGCTTTGGCGACCGCGATCAACTCTTTCACTGTCTTCGCCGGCACGCTCGGATGCACAGCGAGCAGAATGCCTGCCGTACCGACCAGCGCGACGGGTGTGATGTCCTTGACCGGATCGTAGGGCAGCTTGAAGACGGCCGCGTTGGTGGCATAGCTTGTCGATACCATGCACAGGGTGTAGCCGTCGGCAGGCGCGCGCACGACCATCTCCGCGCCTATCGTGCCGCCTCCGCCGCCACGGTTGTCGATGACGACCGCCTGGCCGCGCGATTCGGTGAACTTCGGCGCGAACGAGCGCGCCATGATGTCGGTGCCACCGCCCGGTGCGAAATTGACGATGAGCCGTACGGGACGGTTCGGATACGCGCCGCCCTTGGTTTGGGCGTGCACTGCAACGGAAATCAGTGAAGTTGCGGCGACGGCGATCCCGATCGCGCAC
>JAIEOW010000121.1 GCA_019750095.1 Phycisphaerales bacterium | reverse complement strand
GACGAGACCGCGTTCCTCGACGGCTATTCGTTCCCGCGCTTCTTCGTCAAGATCCTGGTGCCACTGATCGCCAGCGGCATCGGCGTCGCTGCGTTCTTCTGCTTCATGTTCTCCTGGGTCGAACTGCTGCTGGCGCGTACGCTGACGTCGGTCAACGCCAAGCCGATCTCGGCGATCATGACGCGCACGGTCTCGGCCTCCGGGATGGATTGGGGGCTGCTGGCTGCGGCCGGCGTGCTCACCATCATCCCCGGCGCGCTGGTGATCTGGTTCGTCCGCAACTACATCGCGCGCGGCTTCGCGCTCGGTCGGGTCTAGGAGGCGTCGATGGAACACATCGCATGGATGGCCTGGACGCTGCCGACCGCGATCTTCTTCGTGATGCTGGCGCTGACCCTGGGCGTGATGACGTGGCTCGCCGCCGCCTATCCCGAGGCCGAGCGCCTCGGCGTGCTGCGCATTCCGACCACGCGCGGCGACCGGCTGTTCATCTCGCTGGTGCTGGCCGCCGTGATTCACTTGCTGTGGATTGCCTTTGTCGGCACCGATCCGCTTCTGACCTTGCCGATCGGCGAGGGCGTCGAGATATCGAGCCTGTGGCTCGCAACCCTGATTTCGCTTCTCACGGCCGTTGCGATTTTCCGCACCGTCTAGGAAGCGAAAAAGAGCAGATCCGGGATCAACCCGGGCCTGAAATAAGTGTCTGTCGCTGCAACCGGAGGATCCAACATGCGACGCTTGAGAGGAAAGAATGGTCCGTTGACCAAGGAGAGCTTTCTGACGATGACCAGCGCAGCCGCGCTGATCGCCGCTTCCATGACCGTCGCCGCGCCCGCGCGTGCGGACGACGCCGTCAACCAACGCTGGATCGACAGCGAATTCCAGCCCTCGACGCTGTCGAAGGCGGACCAGTTGAAGGAACTGCAGTGGTTCGAAAAGGCCGCCGCTCCCTTCAAGGGCATGGAAATCAACATCGTGTCGGAAACGATCACGACGCATGAATATGAATCGCGCACCCTGGCGAAAGCCTTCACCGAGATCACCGGCATCAAGGTCAAGCACGATTTGATCCAGGAAGGCGACGTGGTCGAGAAGCTGCAGACCCAGATGCAGTCCGGCAAGAACGTCTATGACGGCTGGATCAACGATTCAGACCTGATCGGTACCCACTTCCGCTACGGCCAGACCGTGATCCTGTCGGACTACATGGCCGGCGAGGGCAAGGACGTCACCAACCCGCAGCTCGATGTCGACGATTTCATCGGCAAGTCCTTCACGACGGGCCCGGACAAGAAGCTCTATCAGCTTCCCGACCAGCAGTTCGCGAACCTCTATTGGTTCCGCTACGACTGGTTCTCCAATCCGGAATACAAGGCCAAGTTCAAGGCCAAGTACGGCTATGAGCTCGGCGTTCCCGTCAACTGGTCGGCCTATGAAGACATCGCCGAGTTCTTCACCAACGACATCAAGGAGATCAACGGCGTCAAGGTCTATGGCCACATGGA